>CAYTEO010000012.1:0-17692 GCA_964436825.1 uncultured Fibrobacteraceae bacterium
CTTGCGGGCGGCCGCCCTGCGCGCCGCCGCCGCGCTGCGCGGTCCCGGCCTGGCGGCCACGCCGCTCTGGACCGCTGCTTCCGCCGACACCTCCCTGCAGGTACGGGCCGCCTTCTGGGCCGCCGCCTTCCGCCACGTCGACGACCTGGCGACGGCGCGGGAGCGCTGGCGACGGGAAGCAGCCGCCCTGCCGCCCCCGGTCCTGGTCGAGGCCCTGTCGGCGCTGCCCGACCTGGCGGCGCGCTGGCGTTCCCGTGGCAGCGACGCGGCGGCGGATTCCGCGACGGCGTGGGTCGCCTCGGTCCTGGGCGCGGCCCTGCTCGGTGACGACTCGCTGGCGGCGACCGTCGCCGCCGACGCCCTGGGCCGGGCGCCGGACCTGGCCCGCCGGCTGCTGCCCGACCTGCTGACCGCCTGCGACGAGGCCGCCGGTCCGTGGCGCTGCGACCTCCGGCTGGCCTGCCTGCGCGCCCTGGACGGCCTGCTGGCGACGGCCCAGGACGCCGTGCCGGACTCCCTGGCCCCGGCCATGGCGGCGCTGCTGCAGGACGCCTTCGACGACAGCGATGTCCGGCTGCGCCTGCTGGCCCGCCGCGCCGCCGTCGCCCACCGCCTGCTGCCCCGGACGAGCATCCCCGACTCGGTCAGCCTGCTGCTGACCCTGCCGCAGGTGGCGCGCGACAGCGAGCAGCCGGCGGTCCGGCTGCCGTTCGATGCCCCCAGGGTCCGCTGCCTGACGCCGCGGGGAGAGTTCGTCATCGCCCTGGACGGGAGGATCGCGCCCAACACGGTCGCCGCGTTCCTGGACCTGGTGGAGCGCGGCTTCTACGACGGGCTGACCTTCCACAGGGTCGTGCCCGACTTCGTGGTCCAGGGAGGCGACCCCACGGGAACGGGCTGGGGCGGACCGGGGTACACCATCCGCAGCGAGTGGAGCGACCGGCCCTACCGGCGCGGCACGGTCGGGATCGCCCACGACGGCAAGGACACCGGCGGCTCGCAGTTCTTCGTGGCGCTCTCGGACCAGCCGCACCTGGAGGGGCGCTACACCGTCTTCGGCGAGGTGGTCAAGGGGCTGGACGTCTGCGAGCGCCTGTTGCCCGGCGACCACTTCGTCATCCTGATCGAGCAGTAACACCGCCGGCCGCGGCCGGCCCAACGTGACCCGAGGAGGGAACCCGTGTCCAACGGCATGAAGATCGGACTGGTCGTGCTGGCCGTCATCGTCCTGGCGACCTTCGCCCTGGTTGGCAAGTACAACTCCCTGGTCTCCCTGCAGGAGGCCGTGGACAGCCAGTGGGGCAACGTCGAGAACGTCTACCAGCGCCGGGCCGACCTGATCCCCAACCTGGTGGAGACGGTCAAGGGATACGCCGGCCACGAGCGCGAGACGCTGGAAGCGGTCATCCAGGCCCGGGCCCAGGCCACCAAGGTGACCAACGAGCTGACCGGCGAGGCGCTGAAGGATCCCGAGGCGCTGCAGCGGTTCCAGGCGGTCCAGGACCAGCTCACCACTGCCCTGTCGCGACTGATGGTCGTCGTGGAGCGCTACCCCGACCTGAAGGCCAACCAGAACTTCCTGGACCTGCAGGCCCAGCTCGAGGGCACCGAGAACCGGATCGCCGTCGAGCGGCGCCGGTTCAACGAGACGGCCCAGCGCTACAACACGGCCATCCGCCGCTTCCCGGCCAACATCGTGGCCGGCATGTTCGGCTTCGAGAAGCGGGCCTACTTCCAGGCCCAGGAGGGTGCCGAGAAGGCGCCGGAGGTGAAGTTCTAGGATGAGACGCCTGCCTGCCCCCCTGCTGGCGGCGCTGCTGGTCGCTGCCGTCCTGCTTTCGGCCGCCGTGGCCGGGGCGGACGAGCTGCCGCCTCCCCCGCCGCGCCACTTCCACGACGCGGTGGGAATCGTCTCGCCGGCCGAGGCCCGCGCGCTGGCCGACGCCCTCTACGGCTTCGAGCAGCGCACCGGCGTCCAGTTCGTCATCGCGGTGCTGCCGGGGTTCAACGGCAGCCTGGAGGACTACGTCAACCGGCTGTTCGAGCACTGGGGCATCGGCAGCCGCGAGAAGCTGGACGGGCTGCTGCTGGCCGTCTTCCCCCGCCAGGGCCGCTCGCGCCTGGAGGTGGGCTACGAGTGGGAGGAGAGGATCCCCGACGTGGTGGCCCGCCGCATCCTGCAGCAGATGCAGACGATCCCTTCGAGCCGCGCCGCGGACCGCTTCCGGCTGGTCATCAAGCGCGTGGCCGAGCGGATCGCGCCGGACGACCCGCTGGCCAGGGGCGAGCTGCCGGCGGTGCGGAAGACAGGTCGCCGCAGCTCCCGCCGCGGCCTGCTGCACCTGCTGTGGATCCTGCTGCTGATCTACCTGATGACCCGCGGCGGCCGCCGCGGGCGGGGCGGCCCGATCATCATCACCGGCGGGGGGTTCGGCGGCGGCGGCTTCGGTGGCAGAGGATTCGGCGGCGGAGGTTTTTCCGGCGGCGGCGGCTTCAGCGGCGGCGGCGGCGCCAGCGGAGGTTGGTGAGATGGGCAAGCGGAGCGACGATCCCCGGAAGTTCTTCACCGCGGAGGAGCGGGAGCGCCTGGTGCGCGCCATCGCCGCGGCCGAGCTGCGCACCAGCGGCGAGATCCGCCTGCACGTCGAGCGGGACGTCCCGCGCAAGGAGCCCGTCGGCGGCGACCCCTACGAGCGCGCCCGGGAGGTCTTCGCCTCCCTGGGCATGCACCAGACCGCCGAGCGCAACGGCGTGCTGGTGTACCTGGCCACCCGCACCCGCCGCTTCGCCGTGGTCGGCGACGAGGAGCTGCACAAGCGCGTGGGCGACGGGTTCTGGCGCGACGTGGTGGAGCTGATGGCGGGCGAGTTCCGCGAGGGCCGCTTCGTGGAGGGGCTCGAGCGCGGGATCGCCCTGATCGGAGAGAAGCTCCGGGAGCACTTCCCCCACCGCGACGACGACGTCAACGAGCTGAGCGACGAGATCTCTTTCGGGGACGAGCCCCGGTGAGACAGACGGTCGCCCGCCTCATGCGCTGCGCGAAATCGGCGGGCGACCGTCTGTCTCACCGGGCCCCTTTGCGCCTCAGTCGGGCTGCCTCAGGACCTTCAGGACCGTCCTCCACGACGGCGCCGCCCCGTACATCAGGATCCCCACCCGGTACAGCTTGCCGCCCAGGCGCAGCAGCAGCAGGACGGTGGCCGCCACCAGCACCCAGGAGAGCCCGACCTGCCACAGCGGCGGGGTCTGGATGCAGATCCGCATGAACATGAGCATGGGCGAGAACAGGGGCACCAGGCTCAGGATGGTCGCCAGCATGCTGTCGGGGGCGCGGGTCACCACCCCCAGCAGGAGCATGGGGATGACCAGGAACATGGCGATGGGCCCGGAGAACGGCTGGGCCTCCTGGACGGTGTTGCACAGGGCGCCGACCCCGGCATAGAGCGACGCGTACATCAGGTAGCCCAGCAGGTAGAAGACGATGAACGAGACCAGCATCAGCGGCGTCAGGTAGGCGATGTCCAACGGCAGGTCGCCGGTGGCCATCCCCTGGTTCGACAGCCCGACCATGGCCAGGACCCAGATGCCCACCTGGGTCAGCCCCGCCGCGCCGATCCCGACGACCTTGCCCATCATCAACCTCTGCGCCGGAACGCTGGCCAGCAGGACCTCGACGACCCGGCTGGTCTTCTCCTCGATGACCCCGGTCAGCGTCTGCTGGCCGTACAGGAGCATCGACATGTAGAGCATCATGATCAGGATGATGGCCACCATGTAGGCGCCGGCGGTGTCCTGCTTGCGCGCCTCGCCCTTCTCGCCCACCGACAGTTCCTCCCAGCGGGGGCGGACCTGCAGCAGGGTCCTGAGGCTGTCGGGAAGGCCGGCCGCCGCCAGGCGGTGGTCGACCAGGATGCCGCGGATCAGGGACTTCGCCCTGTCGAGCGCCAGCCCCCCTGCCACCGAGCGGGTGTAGAGCCGAGCCTCCAGGGTGGTCTCGAAGTCGGGCGGCAGGACGATCCCGCCGTCGGCCATCTTGTCACCGATCAGCTCCCGCAGGTCGGCCTCGGCCGCATCCAGCCCACGGCCGCGCAGGGGGATCTCCATGAGCTCCAGGCGCTCGTCGTCCCCTTCGCGCAGGCGGCGCTCCAGGGCGGAGTAGTAGCGGCCGGTGGCGTCCACGATCGCCACGGTCCGGCGCGGCTTGACCTTCTGCTCCGTCAGCATCGGGATCAGGAACATCAGCCCCATCAGCACCGGGATCAGGATCGTGCTGATGACGAACGCCTTGCTGCGGACGCGCTCCAGGTACTCGCGCCTGATGATGGCCCAGGTCTTCACGACGCCACCTCCTGCTCCGTCCGGTCGGTGTCGCCCTTCGCGGCGCGGCGGCGGCGGACCGCCGTCAGGAAGATCTCCTCCAGGCTCGGGCGGTTGGCCGAGAACAGGGTCAGCGGCCCCGCCTGCGCCAGCGGCCCCAGCAGGGACGCCGGATCGGTCCCCTCGTGGACCGTCAGCTTCCAGACCCCATCCTCCAGGCGGCGGTGCTCGACCCCCGGCAGGCCGGCCGGCGGTTCGCGGTCGTCGGCGTAGGCCACCTGGACGATCTGCACCGGGAAGCTGCGCCGCACCTCGGCCAGCGATCCGTCCAGGATCTTCCGTCCGCCGTCGATCAGGCAGATGTGGGTGCAGATCTTCTCCGCCTCGGCCAGCATGTGGGTCGAGAAGATGATCGTGCAGCCGCGCTGCTGCTCCTGCTGGATCATCTCCCGCAGCAGCTCGATGTTCAGCGGGTCCAGGCCGCTGAACGGTTCGTCCAGGATGACCAGCTCGGGCTCGGGCAGGAAGGTGGCCGCGAACTGGACCTTCTGCTGCATCCCCTTGGACAGGCTGTCGACCTTGGCGTCGGCCCACCCGGCCAGGCCGAGCCGCTCGAGCCAGCTGCGGGCGCGGGCCATTCCCTCGCGGCGGGGAATCCCCTTCAGCTCGCCGAAGAAGGCCAGCTGCTCGGCGCAACGCATCTTGCGGTAGAGGCCGCGCTCCTCGGGCAGGTAGCCGACCCGGTCCAGCAGCCCCCTGTCCATGGGCCGGCCGCCGAAACGGATCTCGCCGCGGTCCGGCAGGATGATGCCCATGATGGCACGGATCGTCGTGGTCTTGCCGGCGCCGTTGGGGCCCAGGAAGCCGTAGATGGAGCCGGCGGGCACGGAGATCGAGACGTCGTCGACGGCGACGGTCTCACCGTAGCGCTTCTCGATGCCGGAGAGCTCCAGCAGGGGCGCGGAACCTGATGCCATGCAGCGACACCTCCGCTGACGGTCGGATGGGATTGAAAATGGACCGTGGCAACATAGACCACCGCCGTGGGGGAGGCAATCCCGGATCGGCCGGGGGTGCGGGAGGAAACTGCCTGGATGTGAAAAAGAGCCGGAGCATCCCCCGCCAGGTGCTCCGGCTCTCATGACCGCCGCCGGCCGGCGGCGGTGAGATCGGGCCCGATGCGCTCCTCATGCCAAGGTCGGTCCGGGACTGCCTGCTGCGACCACATGTTCATCGTGCGCAGCAGCCGGGCGAGGGCCAGGGCTGAAGACCTTGCCTCGGGCCGGTCCCGCGGTGCTCGTCTCCTCGGCGAGCACCCCGGGACAGGGACAACGATAGTGGAGGGAGATCACGAAACGATCACGAAAGAGTGTTTTTTTTGACAAAGAATCAGAGGATCCCGCTCATGCCGCCCCGGACACATTCTTCGTGGCACACGCAAAAACGAAACTCGGGGCAACCCCCGCCGGTAACCCCGAGTCCGTTGTACCGGGCCATGAGCAGAGCCCGTTGCCCGGTCCGCCGGGATCGCACCGTCTCCACGGGCGATCCACTAGTCCTGACGCCGCGCTGCAGCGACGTTTCGGAGGAAACTCTGCCCATACGATACGTTGCGACTATCACGAAACTGTCACGCGGCGACATTTTTTTTCGCAGCGTCCCCGTCGTCCGAGAAACGGCCGTGATTCCGGCACCGGTTCGTGGTATCATCATACATGGTACGATCTTGACGCACTGCGATCCCCCGCCGACCCGATCCACGAGGTTCCGAGCCATGGAGCAGAAGGCACGCCGCAGCGTGTTGATCGTCGAGGACGACCTGGAACTGGGACGGATGATCACCCGCCACCTGCTGGAGGAGGGATTCGACGTCGTCACCGTCCGCGACGGCCAGGCGGCGCTGTCGGCCTACGCCTCGCGACCGTGGACGGTCGTCGTGCTGGACTGGATGCTGCCGGGGATGACGGGACTGGAGCTGCTGCAGCAGATCAGGCGGGAGGACCCGCAGACCCCCATCCTCATGCTGACGGCCAGGGGCGAGGAGGCCGACAAGGTCCTGGGCCTGGAGATGGGCTGCGACGACTACATGACCAAGCCGTTCAGCCTGCGCGAGCTGACCGCCCGCCTGCGGGTCCTGGAGAGGCGGCAGGAGCTGGCGCGCCGCGTGGCCGAGGGGACCGACGGCGCCAGCGTCCTGCGGTTCGGCGACCTGGAGATCGACAAGGAGAAGCGGAAGGTCGTCGTCGCCGGCAGGCCGGTCCAGCTGACGGTCAAGGAGTTCGACCTGCTGTTGACGATGGCCTCGCGTCCAGGCCGGACCTTCTCGCGCAGCCAGCTGCTGGACATGGTGTGGGGCGACAACTCGGACGTGTACGAACACACCGTCAACTCCCACATCAACCGCCTGCGGGGCAAGATCGAGCAGAACCCCAACGAGCCGCGCTACATCCAGACCGTCTGGGGTGTGGGCTACCGCTTCACCGACGAGTACTGACCATGAGCCTGACGCACATCACCCGCACCCTGTACTTCCGGATCTCGGCCCTGTTCCTGGGACTGATGGCCGTCGTCTTCATCGGCTACTACAAGTGGGTCGAGCACACCCTCTACCAGGTGGAGCTGGCACCCGGCGAGATCCAGTGGCTCAACGAGCAGCAGGACGCCGAGATCGACAGCCTGGCCCACCTGGTGGCCGTCAACCGGCAGGACACGGCCTTCTTCCACGACCTCATGAACAGCTACGCCCGGCGGATCCAGGCCTTCACGGCGGAGGCGGCGATCATCGACAGCACCGGCAGGCTCATCGCCTCGACCCACGCCGACAGCCTGGTGCGGGTCATCCGGTGGGTCAGCCCGACCCTGCTGGATTCCATGTCCCGGCCGGGCTGGGACTTCAGCAGCTACCCCGATCCCTACGACATCGACTCCTACGCCAACCGGATCGTCTCGGTGGCCGCCGTGCGCGCCGACAGCGACACGACGTCCCCGCCCCTGGGCTGGGTCGTGGCCAGCTTCCAGCCCATCGACGCGGACATGCAGGTTCTCGACTCGGAACAGCGGATCCGCCTGCTGCGCGGCGCCATCGCCATGCTGCTGGTGGCCATCGTGGGCGGTCTGATCATCCTGGCCTGGGTCAGCCGGCGGGTCCAGGCCCTCAACGAGGCCATGCTCGCCTTCAGCGGCGGCGACTTCACCAGGCGGGCCCATACGGGCTCGCAGGACGAGATCGGCGAGCTGGCCCTCTCCTTCAACGCCATGGCAGACCGGCTCACCGAGACGATCGAACAGCTCCGCGAGGCCGAGCGGCAGCGTCGCCAGCTGGTGGCCAACATCTCCCACGACCTGCGCACCCCCCTCGCCGGTCTGCGCGGCCACCTGGAGCGGCTGCTGTCCGAGCACCGTGACGACACGGATCGGCACCGGGACGAAGAGCTGAAGGCCATGACCGTCAACCTGGACGGCCTGGAGGAGCTCATCGACCGCCTGTTCGAGCTGAGCCAGCTGGACAGTCCCCTGACGGCCGACCGCGAGGAGACCTTCCCCCTGCCGGAACTGGCCCGGCACGTCCTGACCCGCTGCCAGGAGCTGGCGCGGCGGCGAGGGGTGAACCTGTCGCTGACGACGGTCGGCGATCTCCCCCTGATCCACGCCGACCCCCTGCGGGTCGGGCAGGTCCTGCAGAACCTGGTGGAGAACGGGATCAAGTTCAACCGCGAGGGCGGATCGGTGACGGTCCTGCTGGAGACGTGCGACGACGGCGTGCGGGTCACCGTCAGCGACACCGGGACCGGGATCCCGGCCGAGGACCTGCCCCACATCTTCGAGCGGTTCTACACGGGGGACCACAGCCGCAGCGGCCGCAGCGCCGGTCTCGGCCTGGCCATCGTCCAGCGCAGCCTCGAGCGGATGGGCCGCTCGATCAGCGTCGAATCGGAGCCGGGGGCCGGCAGCACCTTCCGGTTCTCGCTGCCGACGGGCGAGGGCTAGCCCGACCGGGCGTCCCGGGCCGGAGGGGACGCCCCGCCGGTCCGGTCGCCGTGCTCGGCCCGCAGCCCCCGCCAGACGGCACCTCCGGCCAGCAGCGCCGCCAGCAGCAGCCCGACGCCCGTCGCCGGCGCTCCCAGCAGCAGCTTCCCGATGCCGAAGGTCAGCCCGTAGACCATGACGACCCCGGCGGCCCACAGTCCCAGCGTCCGGCGGGACAACCCGTCGCAGACGATGCCGGGACAGCGCCGGGCCACCGGCCCCCAGGCGCCGCCGGGCCGCACGTGGCTGTAGAAGGCGTCCAGCCGCTCCGGGGCCACCGGCCGGGTCCGCAGGGTGACGACCAGCCAGGCGACGATCGTCACCGGCACCAGCAGCAGCGCCTTGTGGTGGGTCTCCAGGACCACGCCGCCCACCCGCAGCGGCGTGGAGAACAGACGGTAGGCGGAGCCGCTCTGCACGGCGGCGGCGACCTCGAAGCCGGTCGCCACCAGCACCGACGAGGCCAGCGCCGTGATCTCGCTCCAGGCGTTGATCCGCCACCAGAACCACCTGAGGATCAGCACCGGCCCGATGCCGGCCCCCATGGCCCAGACGAACAGCCACGCCTTGCCGATGGACGTCAGCGAGAGGGCGACCACGACCGCCAGCACCATCATGACCGCCACGCACGCCTTGGCCACCAGGACCGTCTCCCGCGGACCCGCCCCGGGGCGCAGGAAGCGCAGGTAGAGGTCGTGGACCAGGTAGCTGGCGCCCCAGTTCAGGTGGGTGTCGATGGTCGACATGAAGGCCGCGAAGAAGGAGACCAGCAGCACCCCCAGCAGGCCCGGCCCCAGGACCATCTTCATGACCAGGGGATAGGCGGCCTCCTCCCCCATTCCCGCGGGAGCCTGCGGGACCAGCAGCAGCGAGGCCAGGGCCACCATGATCCATGGCCAGTAGCGCAGGGCGTTGTTGGCGACGACGAACCAGAGGGTGGCGCCGCGGGCGTGACGCTCGTCGCGGGCCGCGGCCATGCGCTGGATGAGGTAGCCGCCGCCGTCGCTGTTGTGGCTGGCCCACCACATGACCGTGACGAAGACCAGGAACTTGAAGAAGTCCGATCCGAGGTCCAGGCCGCCGCCGGGGACCAGGGCCGTCGTGTGCGGGTGGAACGCCGGTGCCTCCGGCAGGCGTCGCAGCAGCTCGCCCAGGCCGCCGACACGCCCGACGGCGGCGATCGCCAGGGCGATCGAGCCGACCATGGCCAGCACGAACTGCAGCACGTCGGTCACCACCACGCCCCAGAACCCCGACAGCAGGGCATAGCTCAGGGCCAGGGCCGCACCGGCGACGATGGCCGTCTCCCGCGGGACCTGCAGGACAGCCTCGGCCACCGTGCCGATCCCCAGCAGGACCCAGCCCATGACGATGAAGTTGTAGAGGACGGCGAAGTAGGCCGCCTTGAAGGCCCGCAGCGCGGCGGCCGGTCGGCCGCTGTAGCGCATCTCGATCAGCTCGTTGTCGGTGACCACGCCTGCCCGGCGCCAGAAGCGGGAGAAGAGGAAGACGGCCAGCATCTGGCCCAGGACGTAGTGCCAGCCGAACCAGTTGTACCAGATGCCGTCGTGCCGGATGAAACCGGTGACGGCCAGCGGCGTGTCGGCGGCGAAGGTCGTGGCGACCATGCTGGTGCCCAGGACCCACCACGGCAGGGAGCGGCCCGCCAGGAAGTAGTCGGCCTCGCTGCGGGAGGCGCGCTTGCGGAACCACAGTCCCACGCCGACGGTGACCACCACGTAGGCGGCCACCACGAGCCAGTCGAGCAGGTGGAGTCGGGTCACGGCGGCGTCCCTTCCGCGGCGGGTGCGGTCTCCTGCGGGGACTCGGCCAGGTGCACCGTGTGCCCCCGCCCGTCCCGGTGGATCAGCACCACGATCTCACGCCCCCCCCGCAGGCGCAACCGCCGGACGATCTCCTCCGGTGCCAGGGGGAAGCCGCGCTTCTTGACGACGACCCGCCCGGCGCCGAGCGCGTCCAGCTCCCGTTGCAGCCGCGCCAGGGACCACGGAAAGCCGGCCAGCCGCCGCCACCAGCGCAGCCACGGCCGGCCCACCGGCCGCTCGGCGGTCAGGTAGGCGATGCGGGGCGCCAGCAGCGCCAGGCCGTGCTCGCGGGCGAAGGCGTTCAGCAGCCCGCTGCGCAGCAGCGCGCCGTCGGGCTCGGCCAGCCAGTCGCCGGGCACCGGGGCCACCGGCGGCGGCGGGGCGGCGGGATCACCCCGGTAGACGTGGGCTTCCGCGCCGTCGAGATCCCCGACGAGGACGGTCGCCGTCCGGTCGGCCTGCCGGCACTCTCCGCCCCACAGGACCGCCTCGCGCACGCCGCCGTTCCAGGAGACGACCTCCACCTCGTAGTCGCCAGGCGAGAGACCGGCCAGGACGGCCCCCGGCGCGGTCAACGAGGCGTCGTCCAGGGGCAGGCCCGGTCCCCACTTGACGGCCCAGCCGGCAACCCGGTCCAGCCAGGGACGCAGTTCCGACGGCGAGGGTTCGAAGGCCGCGGGATCGAAGCGACGGCGGGAACCGGTCGGGCCGCGGCCGGGATCGCGGCGGGCGGGATCGACGAACAGGGCGTCGACGCCGGCGGGGGCGTCGTGGGGAAACAGGCCGCGGCGGACCTCGCCCCGGCCGCCGACGGCCCGGAGGTTCGCCTCCGCCAGGGCCGCCGCCACCGGATCCCGCTCCAGACCGACGACCTCGGCGCCGGCCAGCGCCAGACGGGTCAGGTCCCCTCCCGCCCCGCAGCCGGCGTCCAGGACCCGGCCCAGCGGCGCCAGCCGCGCGGCCCGGTGCGTCGCAACCGGGTGGGCCGTGGCCTGTTCCAGCAGCTCGGGCGTGAGCAGGAGCCGGTCGGCATCGGGAAACTTGCGGGCGGCGCGGCGGCGTGCCTCGGCCAGGCGCAGGGCGAGCCGGACGGCCTCGGCGGGGTGGTCACGACGGAGGCGGTCCTGCAGTCCCGGTGTGGCGGCCGTTTCCGGCGGCAGACCCGCCAGGACGTCGACCAGCGCGACGGCGCGGGCGAGCATACCTTCCACGGCTTCCGCTTCCTCCGCCACGCGCGCCCTCCCTGGCCGATTCTCCGGGTCTGCCTTCCACCGGATTCATAGTCGAGGGACCTCCCGGGGTCAATGTCCCCCTCCAGGGCCCATGTCGACAAAGTCTATGACTATTGTAGGAAAGGTATTGACAGCGACAGGCCACCTACGTTAAACTAATGACGTCTTCTGGTTATTATTTCACAGGTTGCTATCCAGGAGGTCTGCCATGCCCCCCCCGCTCCCACCCGGCGCTGCCCGTGCCCGTGATCCCGCCCTGCTGGACCGGCGCGAGTTCATCAAGATCGCCCTGACCGCCGCCGCCGCGGTCGGGCTCTCGGCCACGACCGGCTGGCGGATCGCCCAGGCCGTCGTCGCCAACAGGCTGCGACCATCGGTCATCTGGCTTCATCTCCAGGAATGCACCGGTTGCACGGAATCGCTCCTGCGCACCTCCCATCCCGGCATCGCGCGCCTGATCCTCGAGCTCATCTCCCTGGACTACCACGAAACACTGCTCGCCGCCGCCGGCCAACAGGCAGAGGAGGCGCTGCGCGAGGCGATGACGATCAACAGCGGCAAATACGTCCTGGTCGTCGAGGGGGCGGTCCCGACACGTGACGGCGGCATCGCCTGCCAGATCGGCGGCAGGACGGCACGGGAGATCCTTGCCGAGGTCGCCGCCGAGGCCGGCGTCATCATCGCCATCGGATCGTGTGCCTCGTTCGGCGGCCTCCCGGCGGCCGACCCCAACCCCACCGGGGCCAAGGGCGTCCCGGAGCTGCTTCTCGACCGGACCGTCATCACCATCCCCGGCTGCCCGCCCAACCCCTACAACTTCCTGGGCACGGTCCTGGAGTTCGTCATCATGGGCCAGCTGCCGGAGCTGGACGAGAAGAACCGGCCACGCTTCGCCTACGGATGCACGATCCACGAGCACTGTCCCCGTCGGCCCCACTTCGATGCCGGCCGGTTCGCCGAGCGCTACGGCGACGCGACCCACCGTCGGGGCGGTTGCCTCTACAAGCTGGGCTGCAAGGGCCCCCGCACCCACGCCAACTGCTCGACCATCCACTTCGGGGAGACGAACGCCTGGCCCATCGGGATCGGCCATCCCTGCATCGGCTGCACGGAGCAGGAGCTGTTGTGGCGCACATCGGTGGTCGAGACCGTCGAGATCGAGCAGCCCACACCGCCGGCCCCCTACCCGCCGGTCCACGCCGAGCACGGGCGGGTGAGCCCCCTGGCCACCGGCCTGGCCGGTCTGGCCGCCGGCGCCCTGGCCGGGGCGGGCCTGGCCCTCTCGCGCCGCCTCGACCGCGAGGCCTCCGACCGGGAGAACGAGGAGGCATGAGATGTCCATCGATCGTCGTCGGTTCCTCAAGACAATCGCCGCAGGAGCGGTCGGGCTGGCCGTGCCCGGCACGGCCACCACCAGCGAGGCGACGCGCAGTCCGCCGCCGGACACGCTCGCCATGCTCTACGACAGCACGCGCTGCATCGGCTGCCGTGCCTGCATGGCCGCCTGTCGCCGGGCCAACGGGTTGCCCCCCGAGACGGTCCACATCGGCGGAGCCGCCTACGACGCCCCCACGGATCTCTCCTCGCGCACCAAGACCATCATCAAGCTCTACGACACCGGCACACGCCGCGGCTTCGTCAAGCGCCAGTGCATGCACTGCCTGAAACCGGCCTGCGTCTCGGTCTGCATGCTCGGCGCGCTGCACAAGAGCGAGGGCGGGATCGTGGCCTACGACAAGGATCGCTGCATCGGCTGCCGCTACTGCCAGGTGGCCTGCCCCTTCGACGTCCCCCGCTTCGAGTGGGACGACCCGACGCCCCTGATCGTCAAGTGCGAGTTCTGCCGCCAGCGCCGGGACGGCCACCGGCAACCGGCCTGCTGCGAGGTCTGTCCCCGGCAGGCGATCGTCACCGGCCGGCGCGACGAGCTGCTGGCCGAGGCCCGCGACCGTCTGCGCCGCCATCCCGAACGCTACAACCCGGACATCCTGGGGGACACGGAGATCGGCGGGACGCAGGTCCTCTACCTGGCACCGCGCGGCGTGACGTTCCGGGAGATGGGCTTCCCCGAGCTGGACGACGACCCCGTCCCCGCGCTGTCCGAGACGATCCAGCACGGGATCTACCGCGGCTTCATCTCACCGGTCGTGCTCTATGTCACCCTGGGAGCCGTTCTCTGGCGTCACCGGCGGCGGGGAAACGCCGACACCGAGGAGGGTGACGATGCATGAGATGGCACGTCCGGTAGGCGGCAAGATCGTCACCCGCAGCACCCGCTGGTTGCTGGTGCTGGCGGGCGTGGGCGCCCTGCTCCTGGTGTGGCGCTTCCTGGCCGGCCTGGGAGCGACCACGGGCCTCAACGACGGCTATCCCTGGGGAATCTGGATCGCCTGGGACGTCGTCGTGGGCACGGCCCTGGCCTGCGGCGGCTACGCCGTGGCGCTGCTCTGCTACGTCCTGAACCGGGGCCACTACCATCCGCTGGTCCGCTCGGCCATCCTGACCAGTGCCCTCGGGTACTCGATGGCCGGGATCTCCATCGTCGTCGACGTGGGCCGCTACTGGAACCTGTGGAAGGTCGTCCTCTTCCCCGGGAAGTGGAACCTGAACTCGGTCCTGCTGGAGGTGGCGCTCTGCGTCATGGCCTACGTCGTCGTGCTGTGGATCGAGCTGTCGCCGACCTTCCTGGAACGGTGGCGCGACGGTGCCCCCGGCTTCCGCCAGCGCCTGGCGGCCGCCCTGCTGCCGCGCCTGGAGCGGATCCTGATCTGGATCATCGCCCTGGGCCTGCTGCTGCCGACGATGCACCAGTCCTCCCTGGGTTCGGTCATGCTGATCGCCCGCGGGAAACTCGACCCGGTCTGGCTCACGCCCTGGTTGCCGCTGCTGTTCCTGGTCTCCTGCATCACCATGGGCTACGCGGTGGTCATCCTGGAAGCGCTCCTCTCGGGCGCCCTGCTGCGACGTCCCCTGGAGACGCGCCTGCTGGGCGACCTGGCCTGGTCGGCAGCCGTCGTGACGGCCCTCTTCCTGTTGCTGCGGCTCGGCGACCTGGCCGTCCGGGGCCAGCTGCTGCGGGCGTTCCACAACGGGTGGCTGACCCTGTTCTGGGTGCTGGAGCTGGGCGCCTTCGGCGGCGGCCTCGCCATGCTGCTGCAGCGGCGGCGGCGACGGCGCCCCGGTCACCTGCTGCGGATGGCCATGCTGATCCTGGTGGGCGGGATCCTCTACCGCCTCGACACCTACCTGGTCGCCTTCTCGCCCGGCCCCGGCTGGCACTACTTCCCGACGATCCCGGAGCAGCTGATCACCTGCGGGTTCATCGCGGTGGAGGTCCTGCTCTACATCGCCATGGTCCGGCGCTTCCCGATCCTGGCCGGAGTGCGACCCGTTTCCGCTCGTGCTGCCGGCAGCGGCGACCCCCCGGAGGGAGGAGATTGAGATGGGTCAACGCATCGTCATCGATCCAATCACCCGCATCGAGGGACACCTGCGCATCGACATCGAGGTCGAAGGCGGCAAGGTGCGGCGGGCCTGGTCCTCGGGACAGATGTGGCGGGGGATCGAGAACATCCTCGTCGGCAGGGATCCGCGCGACGCCTGGCTGATCACCCAGCGCATCTGCGGCGTCTGCACGACGGTCCACGCCATCGCCTCGGTGCGCGCCGTGGAGAACGCCCTGGACCTGGAGGTCCCCCTCAACGCCCAGTACATCCGCAACCTGATGCTGGCCGCCCACGGCATGCACGACCACATCGTCCACTTCTACGCCCTGTCCGCCCTGGACTGGGTCGACGTGACCTCGGCCCTGGACGCCGACCCGGCGGCGGCGGCCCGGCTGGCCGGGACGATCTCCGACTGGCCGGACAACGGCCGCGCGGAGTTCGCCGCCGTCCAGCGGCGGCTGCGCGAGTTCGTGGCCTCCGGCCAGCTCGGCATCTTCAACAAGGGCTACTGGGGGCACCCGGCCATGCGGCTGCCGCCCGAGGCGAACCTGCTGGCGGCGGCCCACTACCTGCAGGCCCTCGAGCACCAGCGCAAGCCCAACCAGGTGGTGGCGATCCTCGGGGGCAAGACGCCCAACATCCAGAACCTGGCCGTGGGCGGGGTGGCCAACGCCATCAACCTGGGCGAGCAGGCGACCCTGAACATGGAGAAGCTCTACCACGTGCGCTCGCTGCTGGAGGAGAGCGCCGCCTTCGTCCAGCAGGTCCTGCTGCCGGACGTCTGTGCCGTGGGCGCCCTCTACGCCGACTGGCTGCCCCACGGGAAAGGCGTCACCAACTACCTGGCCGTCCCCGACGCGCCCCTGGACACGACAGGGCGGACGTGCGCGCTGCCCGGCGGGACGATCCTGGACGGGGATCTGGCGGGGTGCCGCCCGTTCGCCGGTCTGGGCGACCCCCGCTTCCGTGGACAGGTCACCGAGTGCATCGCCCGCAGCTGGTACGACGGCGACTGGACCCGTCACCCGTACGAGGAGTCGACCGACCCCCGCTGTACCGACCACGACCCGGACGGGAGGTACTCGTGGCTGAAGGCGCCCCGCTTCGACGGACGGGTCATGCAGGTGGGGCCCCTGGCCCAGGTCCTGGTGGGCTATGCCACGGGCCACGAGCCGACGCGCCGCTGGACGGACCGGGCCCTCGAGCTGACGGGCCGGATCGCCGGGACGCGGCTCACGCCGGCAGTGCTGCACTCGACGCTCGGCCGACACCTGGCCCGCGCCGTGCGTGCCTGCATCCTGAGCGAGCTGGCACTGGAGCAGTGGGACCTGCTGGTGGCAAACATCGCTTCCGGGGACACGGAGATCTGCAACGAGCCGGTCTTCCCCCGCGGCGAGATCCGCGGCTGCGGCTTCCACGAGGCGCCACGCGGGGCCCTCTCCCACTGGGTCATCATCCGCGACGGGCGGATCGCCAACTACCAGGCCGTCGTCCCCTCCACCTGGAACCTGGGACCGCGGGACGAGCGGGACCGCCCGGGACCGGTGGAGGCGTCGCTGGTGGGCACCCCCATCGCCGACGCCGAACGGCCGCTGGAGGTGCTGCGGACCGTCCACTCGTTCGATCCGTGCATCGCCTGCGCCGCCCATGTCCTGGACACCACCGGCCGGGAGCTATCGTGGGTCCGGATCGTATGAGCGGGTCCGGGGGAGGCGAACCGCGCCCACCCGTGGCCGTCCTGGGCGTGGGGAACGTCCTGTGCGGCGACGACGGGTTCGGACCCGCGGTCGTCGCCCTGCTGCGGCGCATGGGCGTGGTGGACCCGCGCCTCGAGCTGCTGGACGTGGGGACGCCCGGCCTGGACCTGGCCGAATACCTGTACGGCCGGGAGCTGGTCGTCCTGCTGGACGCCGTGGTGGGACCGGGCGCTCCCGGCGAGCTGCACCTGCTGGGCGAGCAGGATCTGGCCCACCTGTCACGGGTGCAACGTCGCTCCGCCCACGATCCCTCCCTGCTCGACGCGCTGGACCGCTGCCGCCTGCAGGGAGCGGCACCGGCCCGGCTCGCCCTGGTCGGCGTGACGCCCGCCCGCCTGGAACCGTCGCTGGGACTGAGCGAGGTCGTCGCCGCGTCCCTGCCCGCCGCCGCCGACCTCGTCCTGCTGGAGCTGGCCCGGGCAGGGCTGCAGCTCGCCGGGACGCCGGCGGAGGCACCCCGTCCCGGTAACGGGCCGCCGCCGGTCAACCCGCCTCCCCGCGGCGCTCGGCGATGACGGCGAACGTCTCCTCGATCTCGTCGACGGCGAACTGGACCGTCAGGCCCAGGGAGTCGCGGATCTGTCGTTCCAGGCCGGCCAGCTCCGGCCGGCGCAGCAGCGCCTCGATCACCGTCTCCCCGATGAGCGTCACCGCCGCGGTCATCTCCGCGGCGGCGAATCCCTCCCGGTGGCGGATGTTGGCCAGGAAGCGGCAGTAGTCGACCAGGACGAGCCGGTCACCCGTCCGTACCGCCGTCGCCAGCAGGTTGTAGTAGATCCCCAGGTACCAGCGCAGCTTCTCCCGCGGCAAGGCATGGTAGTGGGGCAGGCGCCGGCCATCCGCTTCCAGGACGCGGGCCAGCAGCTCGTCGACGATCGACTCCTGGAGCTCCATCATCGCCGCCGCGATCGTCAGGTGGGGACGGTCGGGGGAGGCGAGCTTGAGGGCCCGCTCGTTCCGCCGGTGCCATTCCGTGGGACGGCACCGCGCGCTCTCGACCAGGAACAGCAGGCGGCGCAGGACGTGACGCCGCAGCGTGGGGCTCCAGCCCAGTTCCCGGCGCGTCCGGGAGGCATCGACCGCCAGGC
>CAYTEO010000012.1:17792-56527 GCA_964436825.1 uncultured Fibrobacteraceae bacterium
CCGCCAGGCCGAGCCTGGCCAGCGGGATCGGCACACGGATCGGCGTCGGGATCGTTCCCAGGTGGTAGCGGTGTGTCGCCTCGTACAGCTCCCGGTGGCTGGTGGCCCCGTCGGGACTGGCCAGGTAGACGGCGTAGCGAGGCAGGGAATCGCGCCGCTCCAGGAGCCGGCGCAGCAGGGCCACGAGGTCGTCGACGTGGAGGTAAGGTATGGCGAAGTCGCCGTCGCCAGCCAGGATCCGGGACATACGCCCCCCCCGCAGCCACTGCTCCAGCAGGACGTAGAGCGGAGCGTACTCGCACCAGTCGCTGAAGATGGCGGCGAAGCGGACGACCGTCCCCGGCAGCGTCGCCGACGCCTCCCGGACCAGCTGTTCGCCCCGCCGCTTGCTGACGGCGTAGGGAACCTCGGCGTCCGGTGGTGTCGCCTCGTCGACGACCCCGTCCCGGGGCGGGAAGCGGCAGGCGGCAACGCTGCTGGCGAAGATGAACCGCGAGGCGCCGAGGTCCCGGGCACAGTCGAGCATCAACCGCGTGCCGCGGACGTTCGTCCGCTCGTACTCGGGATGGTCACGGCCGGTGAAATCGTAGTGTCCCGCCAGGTGGAGGACGACATCGACGCCCCCGGCAGCGGCGATCCGCTGCCGGACCCGGGCCACCTGCTCGGCCTCGGCGATATCGACCAGCAACCAGGTGACGTTGGGGTGCGGGGGGATTCCCACCTCGCTGCTGGTCCGGCGCGCCAGGGCGTGGATCCGGTACTCGTCCCGCAGGGCCGCCAGCAGGTGGCGGCCGATGAAACCGGACGCACCGGTGAGCAACAGGCTGGGCCGCGGTCCGGGCAACACTGCGCCTCCGGATCGGGACGGACGGTATTGTTATCGAGATAACAGTACCAGGGCCGCGGGCCGGGAGCAACGGCAGAGGTCGGCAGGGCTTTCAGCCACCCCGCCTCCCCGCGCCACGGTCGTGGCGGTCGGCCGCCACCAGCAGCGCGGCCAGCAGGCCGTCGCCGGCGGCCGAGACGGCGACGATCCAGCCGCGCGGACCGACCAGCAGGCAGGTCACCAGGAAGAGCGTGGCGACGACCTTGACCAGGACGGCGAACACGACCAGCGGCCGCCGACCCGCCGGGTCGAGGGCCGCCAGGACGTAGCCGGCGGCCATCAGCAGGTGGAAGGTGCCGCCCTGGGCCTGGAAGAAGCGGGTTCCCCCGCCGGCCAGCCCGAACCGGGGCAACAGGTCCGACGGCAGCAGCAGCAGGCCGATCCCGACGCCGGCGGAGTGGAGGGCGCAGAGCCACAGGACGCGGGGCAGCCACGCGGCGGCGCTTCGCCCGTGGTGCCCGCCCTCGTTCATACGATCTCCACCCCCAGCGCCCGCTTCACCACGATCCCGATCCCGAACGAGACGGCCGCCACTCCCAGGCTGATCCCGGCCATCTCCAGGAACCGGGAGAGGAACGGCAGGTCGCGCGCCACCGAGACGTAGAAGGTGAAGACCAGGACGATCAGGACGGCCGTCACCAGGCTGACCGCCAGGCAGACCAGGTAGTGCTCCAGCAGGAGAAACGGCAGCACCAGCAGGAAGACGGTCACGATGTAGGCGATCCCGGTGTAGAGGCTGGCCTTGCCGGCGTTCTCGTGCCCCTCGGCCCGGGTGGAGAGGTACTCGCTGGCGGCCATGGACAGCGAGGCAGCGATCCCGGTCACCAGGCCCGACATGGCGATCAGCTGGGTGTTCTGGAAGGCGAACGACAGGCCGGCCAGGGCGCCGGTCAGCTCCACCAGCGCGTCGTTCAGGCCCAGGACGATGGATCCCACGTAGGTCAGCCGCTCGTCGTGCAGCATCCCCAGCAGGGCGCGCTCGTGCTCCTGCTCGTCCGCCCGCACCGAGGCGATCTGCGGGTGGTCCGCCTCCAGGGCGGCGTAGACCCGCTGGGCCCGCTCCTCCCCCTTCTCCATGAGCTTGACGCCGAAGGTCAGGCCGAACAGGCGGGCCACCAGGATGAAGAACCAGGCCTTCAGGCGGTCGGGCCGCACTTCCTCGCCCGTGATGGAGGAGAGCAGTTCGTGGTGCGACCGCTCGTCCTCGGCGATCCTCTCGAGGGTGGCGCGGTTCCCGGGATTCTTCTCCAGCGCCGCCAGGCGGCGGTAGACCAGCGACTCGGTGATCTCGTTGCGCTGGGCGGCGAGGAGTTCCCGGTGCCAGCGGTCCGTCATGGCAGACTCCCTT
The DNA here is from genome assembly GCA_964436825.1 of uncultured Fibrobacteraceae bacterium. GTDB lineage: Bacteria > Krumholzibacteriota > Krumholzibacteriia > LZORAL124-64-63 > LZORAL124-64-63 > CAYTEO01. The sequence continues at coordinate 20,027 of CAYTEO010000012.1, forward strand.
GGCTGAGGCGATCGTCGGCATCGGTCCGCAGCGTATGATGGCACGATCGGACCGACAGCGCCACTCGGCAGGCCGCCTCCGCCTGCCGCGACGGGCGCGCGCCCGGCCGGCACCGGGGGAACCTCGGCAGTAGGCAAGCCAGCCGCGATCGTGTAGAATCCCCCGCCATGACCGCACTGGACCGCAACCGCAACGGAGCCCCCCACTCCCGGAGGACCCCATGACCCCGACCACCGCCGAAGCCAACACCTGGCGCTTCTCCCGCGCCTTCTGGGTCGCCAACAGCGTCGAGATCCTCGAGCGCGCCGCCTGGTACGGCGTCTTCGTGGCCATCACGCTCTACCTGTCGCGCATCCTGGGCTACACGGACGTGCAGGCCGCCACCACGGCCGGCCTGTTCTCGGCGGGGCTGTACCTGCTGCCCACCTTCAGCGGCGCCTACGCCGACCGCATCGGCTACCGCCGCGCCCTGCTGCTGGCCTTCGGCCTGCTGACCATCGGCTACGGCAGCATGTGGCTGCTGCCGATGCTCCTGCAGAACGCGGGACTGGCCGAGTACGGGCGCGAGGTGGTCTTCCACGGCCTGGACTCGCACTGGGCCAAGTGGCTCTTCGTGCCGGTGATGATCGTGGTGATGGTGGGCGGCTCGTTCATCAAGTCGGTGGTCACGGGCACCGTGGCCCGCGAGACCAACGAGGCCAACCGGGCCCGCGGCTACTCCATCTTCTACGCCATGGTGAACATCGGGGCCTTCAGCGGCAAGACCATCGTCAAGCCGCTGCGCCACAGCATGGGCAACGAGGGACTGATCGTCCTGAACCTGTTCGCGGCGGGCATGGCGCTGCTGGCCTTCGTCCTGGTGCTGATGTTCTACCGCAGCACCCGCGGCGGCGCCGAGGGCCGCAGCATCGGCGAGATCTGGCGGTCGCTGCTGGCCGTGCTGGCCAAGGCGCGGCTGATCATCCTGATCCTCATCATCACCGGTTTCTGGATGGTGCAGGGGCAGCTCTACGCCACCATGCCCAAGTACGTGCTGCGCATGGCGGGCGAGGGGTCCTCGCCGTCGTGGTACGCCAACGTCAACCCGCTGGTGGTCTTCACGACGGTGATGCTGGTCACGCACCTGATGCGCCACCGCTCGGCCCTGACCTCGATGACCATCGGCATGTTCATCATGCCGGTGTCGGCCTTCTGCATGGCGACGGGCAACATGATCGGCGACGGCCACATCCTGGGCATGCACCCGGTGGCCTTCATGATGATCGTGGGCATCGCCTTCCAGGGCCTGGCCGAGAACTTCATCTCCCCCCGCTACCTCGAGTACTTCTCCCTGCAGGCCCCCCGGGGCGAGGAGGGGCTGTACCTGGGCTTCAGCCACCTGCACTCGTTCCTGTCGGCCATCTTCGGCTTCGTCAGCTCGGGCTTCCTGCTGGAGAAGTACTGCCCCGACCCGCGCACGCTGCCCGAGGCCGTCCAGGCCCAGCGACTGGCGCACCTGGCCGGGGAGGCCCCCCTGCCCGAGGCCTATGCCCACGCCCACTACATCTGGTTCTTCTTCGTGGGGGTGGCGGTGGTGTCCGCCGTGGCGCTGATCGTCTACGGGAAGGTGACCGCGCGGATCGACGCGCGACGGGAGGCCGGGATCGCCTGACGCGCCCCACCGGCGCACCACGCGTGTGCCGGCCGACGCCAAGGGCCGCCCCCGCTGGGGGCGGCCCTTGCTGTCGATCCCGCAGACGCTCCGGGGTGCGCTACATCCGCTCGACGATCGCCTCGCCGAAGCCGCTGCAGCTCACCTCGACCACGTCCTCGCGGCCCTCGCGGCGCATCAGGCGGGCCAGGTCGTAGGTGACGTGGCCGTCGGTGATGGCGCGCTCGATGCCGCCGACGATCAGGTCGGCCGCCTCGTTCCAGCCCATGTGCTGGAGCATCATGACGGCCGAGAGGATGATCGAGCCGGGGTTGACCTTGTCCTGGCCGGTGTACTTGGGAGCGGTGCCGTGGGTCGCCTCGAACAGGGCCACCTCGTCGCTCATGTTGGCGCCCGGCCCCAGGCCCAGGCCGCCCACCAGGGCGATGGCGGCATCGCTCATGTAGTCTCCGTTGAGGTTGGGCAGCGCCAGGACCGAGTACTCGTCCGGACGGGTCTGGATCTGCTGGAAGATGGAGTCGGCGATGCGGTCCTTCACCAGGATCTTGCCCTCGGGCATCTCGCCGCCCAGCTCGTCCCAGAGCCTCTTCTCGGTGACGATCCTGTCACCGAACTCCTGCTCCGCCACCTCGTAGCCCCACTTGCAGAAGGAGCCCTCGGTGAACTTCATGATGTTGCCCTTGTGGACCAGCGTGACCGAGGGCAGGCCCTGGTCGACGGCCCACTGCAGCGCCTTGCGGACCAGGCGCTTGGTGCCGGTCTCGCTGATGGGCTTCACCCCGATGCCGCTGTCGGGTCGGATGTCGCGGCCGGTGTACTGCTTGATCAGCGCGATGATCGCCTTGGCCGTCTCGCTGCCGCGCTCGAAGTCGTGGCCCGCGTAGACGTCCTCGGTGTTCTCGCGGAAGATGACGAAGTTGACCTTGTCGGCGTACTTGTTGGGCGCCGGGACGCCTTCGAAGTAGCGGACCGGGCGGACGCAGGCGAACAGGTCCAGTCGCTGCCGGAAGCGGACGTTGATGGACTGGAAGCGGGGGCAGACGCTGTCCTCGCGGCCGCACTTGTCGCACTTGCCGTCGTGGTTCTGCTGGTGGGCGCAGGCCAGGCAGACGTGGGTCTCCTCGCCGATGGGCGTGGTGAACGGCCCCTTGATGGCGATCCGCAGGTAGCGGATGGCCTCGACGGTCTCGTCGGGGAACTCGCTGCCGTAGTGCTGCAGCCCCTCCAGGCCGGCGTACAGGGGGCACCAGGCGATCTGCCGGGCGCCGTCGTAGGCCTTGGCGACGGCCGCGTCGACGACCTTCTGCATGACCGGCGTGATGTCGATGCCGATCCCGTCGCCGCGCAGCACGCCGATGACCGGCCTGTCGCCGATGACGAGCTTGCCGTCCCGGTAGGTGATCAGGTCACCCTCGGGGATCCTGACTTCCTTGAATTCCATGGGATTCCGCCTTTGTTTGCTGGACTTCCAGGTTCCACGCGACGTCGGGCCTGAAGATAGCCAGCGGGGCTGCGGGGAGCAAGGGACGGCGGCGGGGCGCCCCCGGGCGCCCCGCAGGTGCTCGACCGGAACGGGGACAGGGTCAGCCGACAGGCACGGCCGATGGCGCCCGCAGCAGCGCCAGGGCCCGTTCGCGGGAATCGGCCAGGTTCAGGTAGGAGGCCAGGTTCAGCACCTCCAGGACGTGGCGCGGGATGTCCTGCAGGGCGGCGAAGACGGCCCGGCCACCCGCTTCCGCGACCTCCTGCTGGATGACCAGGAAGGTGCCCAGGCCCGTCGAGGAGACGAACGAGACCCCGGCCAGGTCCAGCACCAGGTTCCGCGCCCCCTCCTCCAGCGCCTCGCGGCAGGCGCGGCGCAGCCGCTCGGCGGCGTGGACGTCGATCCTGCCTTCCAGGCGCAGGACGGCCACCTCGTCGTGTCTCTCCTGCGTGATCGTCAGCTCCTCCATACTCACCTCTCCCATTCGGCGAGCGGCAGGCTCTCCGGTGACGCCGGGTCCGACGGGTCGTCCCGGCCGGGTCCAGGGTCGCGGTGCCGCTCGCGGATGGCGATGAACTCGTCGATGTGCTCCAGGAAGAGGTCGACCAGGCGGGGATCGAACTCGCGGCCCCGACCCTCCCGGACGATGTCCATGACCTCGGGCAACGGCAGCGCAGGGCGGAAGACCCTGTCGCTGGTGAGGGAATCGAAGACGTCCGCCAGCGCGACGATCCGGGCGTGGAGATGGATCTCCTCGCCCCGCAGTCCCTGTGGATAGCCCTTGCCGTCCCAGCGCTCGTGGTGCTGGTGGGCGACGATGGCGGCCGCCCGCAGCAGCGCCCGGTCCGACCGTCCCAGGATCTGGTGGCCGATCGTCGTGTGGGCCTTCATCAGCTCGAACTCGGCCGGGGAGAGCAGGCCCGGCTTCTTCAGGATGCTGTCGGGGATGGCGACCTTCCCCACGTCGTGCATCGGTGCGATCATCTGCAGCAGCCGCGCCTCGGCCACGCCCAGGCCTGCCAGTTCCGCCAGCAGCCGGCTGTACTCGGCCACGCGCAGGGTGTGGTAGACCGTCTCCTGGGAGCGTGACTCGACCACCTGGCCCAGGATCTGGATCAGTTCCTTCTGGGTCCGGATGATCTCGGCCCCGGCGTGGATCTGCTCGAAATCGCCCCCCAGGTTGCCGGCCGTGAGCAGGATCAGCCCCCGGTCCAGGCGGCTCAGCGGGACATCGGATTCCAGCAGGAGCAGCACCTCGGTCCCGCGGCCGGTCCGGAAGACGTGGAGGAAGCGATCCGGCTCGAAGTGGCTGCCCTCCACGGCTGCCGACGCCATGACCCGGCGGTGGACCTCGTCCGGCAGGACGGCGGCCAGGGGCCGACCCTCCGTGCCGGCATGGGCGCCGCCACCGCAGACGACCACGTGCTCGCTCTCCCCGTCCGGCGACCGCACGGCGGCCAGCGCGTCGCAGCGGCGGTGCTGCTGCCCGGGATCGAACCGCAGCAGCGTCCCCAGTCGCACGATGACCCCCTGGAGGAAACTGGCCAGCAGCTCGCGCTCGTGCTCCGCCCCTTCCCGCTCGAGCCAGCCCACCACGGGGTCGCACGACGACGGACGCGGCCCCCGCCCCTCGCGGACGGGCTGCAGGGGGAGTGTCGCCTGGGTGATCCGGTCGGGCATGGCGCGCCCCTCCTCCCGCTCAGGGCTCCGCACAGACGCTCACGGCCGCGTCGACGTCGTCGGCCAGGGACAGGAACGGTTCCAGGTTCAGCAGGCGCAGGACGTCGCGGGCCGTCCGGCTGGCGCCGGCGAAGACGATCCGGCCGCCGTCGCCGCGGAACAGGTCGCTCAGGACCAGCAGGGTACCCAGACCGCTGGAGGCGATGAACGAGACCTCGGCCAGGGAGACGACGACCTCCCGCTTCCCGGCGGCGTGCAGGGCCCGGCACTCCTGTTCCAGGACGGCGGCGCCGGCCGCGTCCAGGCGTCCGGACACCGACACGACGACGGGCTCGGCGCCCCCGCCGCAACATGTGATGTGGATTCCGTCATGCACGGATCGCCTCCACGGGTTCGGGTTCCAGCAGGGGATCGAAACGCAGCAGGTTCAGGTTCCCCAGCCCCGTGTTCGGTAAGTACATCGTCGCGTCCAGCAGGGTCTTGAGCATCATGATCCCCAGTCCGCGTCCGCGGGCCCGCACCTCGGGATCGTCCAGGTCCGGCTCCGGCCAGTCCCCCAGGTCGAAGACCCGCCCCTGGTCCCGCACCAGCAGGTGGCCGTCCAGGGGCACCTCGCCCGGCGGCTGCCACCAGAGGTCGATCTCGCCGGTCGCCTCGCCGGGATAGCCGTGCTCGGCGATGTTGGCACAGAGCTCGTAGACCCCGTGCTCGAGCAGGTCCAGCTGGCGCGAGGGGAGGTGCTGTGTCCCCGGCAGGCCACGCAACCAGTCGCCGATCCGCGCCAGGGCCGGCAGCTCGGCCGGCAGCGAGAGATGGGGCGCATCGGCCAGGATCTCCTCGATGTCCTCCGCGGTGTGGTTGCGCAGCCAGGACAGGACCGCCTCGGTGCGCGGCGCCGCGGCGTCGGTCCTGCCGACGTGGGCGATGGCCAGCAGCGTCTGGTCGTCCATCTGGCCCGCCCCGCCCTGCCACGCGCAGACCCGCTGCTGGATCGTCCCCAGCAGCTCGGAGACGTCCCTGCCCGCCCCTTCCCGGAGCAGCTCGGCCAGGCGTTCGAAGCCGAACTCCTCGCCGTCGGTCGCCGCGGGCGCCTCGTTCAGCCCGTCCGTGTACTGCAGGACGACGTCGCCGGGAGCGAGGCGGATCGTCTCGTCGTGCAGCGAGGCGGCGAACTGCCCGCCCCGGATGGCCCCCAGGGGCAGGCCCCGCGTCCGGTACTGCTCGACCCGTCCGTCCGCCGCCCGGTAGACCAGCAGCGGATTGTGGGCCGCCGAGGCGAAGATCAGCTCGTCGCGGGCGGGGTCGAGGATCCCGTAGAAGATCGTGATGAAGACTCCCGGGGCGAGGGAGTCGACCAGTCCCTGCTCCAGGGCCCGCAGCAGGTCCGAGGGAGAGTCGTGCGCGTCGCGGAGCGTGCGGACCAGGACGGCCAGCATCGAGGTCACCAGGCAGCCGGCAAGCCCCTTGCCGGCCACGTCGGCCAGCAGGACGCCGATCCGGCCGCGGGGCAGGGCGAAGACGTCGTAGTAGTCGCCCCCCACCTCGGCGGCCGCCTGGTAGCTGCCGGCGATGGCGTAGGGACCGACCCGCAGGGCGTGGTCGGGCATCAGGGACTGCTGGATGGCGTGGGCCAGCTCCATCTCGTGGTCCAGGCGCTCCTTCTCCAGCATCGCCTGCTGGGAGGCCTTGATCCGCGCGGCCATGTCGTTGACCGTGTCGGCCAGCAGGCCCAGCTCGGTGCGGTCGCGCACGGTCATCGGCGTGTCCAGGTCGCCGTGGCCGATCCGCTCCAGTCCCTCCCGCAGGGCGCGGACCGGCCGCAGCAGGAGGGTCATCACCAGGACGCTGACTCCCAGGCCGACGGCCAGCATCAGGGCCGACAGCAGCAGCAGGCGGCGCCTGGCCGCGGCCAGCAGCGACTCCAGGTAGTCCCGCCGCAGGGCGACGACGGCGCGCCCCAGCTCGTGCCCCCCCACGTGCCGGATGGGGACGACGGCCACGATGTTCCGCTCGTCGCCCAGCAGCTGCTCCCCCGGCGCCGGCGCGGCCACCGCCGTCTCCGGCCGCGCGCCCTCCAGCCCCGTGAACGGCCGGCCCAGCTGCCGCGCGTCGTCGCTGCCCCGGATCAGGCCGTCCCGGTCCAGGACGGCGACCAGGGACAGCTCGGGCCTGCTGCTGCGCATCTCCCGGATGACCGGTGTCAGGGTCAGCTCCGGGAACTCCTGCAGCAGGACGTCGGCACCGATGTTGGCCAGGGCCCGCGCCTCCAGCAGCAGGCGGGTCTGGATCTCCCGGGTCAGGGTCTGCCGCGCGTCATGCAGGGCCACGGTCCCGACCCCGACGACGGCCATCCCCACCAGCAGAGCCGTCACCAGGCTCAGGATCAGGCGCATGCTCGTGACGCTGCGCCGCGGTGCGCCGCCGACGGCGCCGTTGCCCTCCATCACTCTGGTCTCCCCCTTCATCGTCTCCCTCGTCCTTCATGAGCGGTTTGTGTCCTCTCACGGCGATCCCGTCCCCAGCGACCGGATCCGTTCCAGCTGGCTGCTGGCCCGCTCCAGGTAGCTGCGCGCCCGGCGGTCCTGCGGATCGACCTGCAGGGCCTTGCGCCAGGCGGCGACCGCCTCTTCCAGATGACCGGCGGCGAAGTGTTCCATGCCAAGGGTCAGGTACTCGTTCAGCAGGTGCTCGCGCACGTCCTTGTAGCCGGGGTCCAGGGACCAGACCAGCTCCCAGTGGCGCAGGGCCAGGTCGGTGCGGCCGGCGGCGTGCTCCTGCATCCCCTGCTCGTAGAGCATCGCCACCTCGCGGCGCTGCTCGGGTGTCAGGGCCGGCCGCTGCGGCGCGGCGGCCACCGTCGCCCGGCGCGAGGTCGAGTCCTGGCTTGCCTGCCGCGCCGGCGCGCCGGCCCGGTCCGCGGCACGGCGCAGCCGCTGCAGCTCGCGGCGCGCGGCCTGCACGCCGGTGGCCGCGGGAGCGAGCCTCCCGGCCCGGGCCAGGAGGTCCTCGGCACCGCTGACGTCGCCGGCCCGGGCCAGGGCAACGGCCTGGCGTGCCAGTTCCTCGGCCCGCGAGACGGCGGCCAGGTCGACCTTCTCCAGCATGGCGGCCGCGACCGAGTCGCCGGGCTGCTGGGCGAGGATCTCCTGCAGGTTCCGGCGGGCGGTGGCCAGGTCGTCCCGGGCGAAGGCGTCCAGGGCGTCGGCGAACCGGCTGCGCAGGGCCGCCGAGCGCCGGGCGAGCCGGTCGCCGGCCTCCCGGACCGCCGCCAGGGCGCGCCGGGCCGCCGAGTCCTCCGGCGCCACCTGGAGCAACCGGCCGTAGGTGACCGTCGCCGCGACCAGGTCGCCCCGTGCGGTCTGCTGCTCGGCGCGTCGGCGCAGCGCCGTCACCTGGAGGGAGCGAGCCTCCCGGCTGTCCGGCGCCAGGACCAGGGCCATCGCCGTGCGCGACAGGACGTCGTCCAGGCGACCGGCGGCCAGGTCCTCGCGCGCCTGGCGCAGGAGGTCGGCCAGCTGGCGACGCTGGCTCTCCCGGTAGGCCTCGGCCAGGCGCTCGCGAAGGGCCCGCTCCAGGGCCTCGGCTGCCTCCCGGCGACGCTCGGCGACGCTCGGTCCGTGCCAGACGGTGATCCCCAGCCGCTCGATCGAGCCCAGGACGTTGTCCTCGAAGGCGAAATCGATCCGCAGGTCGTGCCAGGCGACGCCGAGCCCCGCGGTCAGGGTCCCGTCCAGCGAGCCGAGCCGCAAGGCGGCCAGGTCGCGGTAGCGGACCTCGGCTCCCAGGTGCCAGCGGGCATCCATCCCCCTGGTCTGCTCCCGGTCCAGCGAGACCAGGGCCGCCAGCTGGGGCGACAGGAGGCGCCTGTAGGCGGTGCCCAGACGCCAGCCGCGGGGATCGGGCACCGCCTCCTGGTCCAGGCGGAGATCGGGTTCGACGAGGTTGCGCACGGCCAGTCCCACGGTCCAGCGGTCGCCGCCGGGACGGTCGGGGTCACGCAGTTGCCATGGCATGGCCAGCAGGCCCACATCGACTCCCGCCGCGGTACCGCTGTAGCCGGCCAGGCTCTGGCTCTGCAGCTTCAGGACGGCGCCGGCGTGCAGGCCGGGCCGCAGCGTCCGGCCGAAGCCCAGGCCGATCTCCATCTCGCTGTCGTCGAGATCGCCGTCCAGCAGGACGTTGCGGTCGTCGCGCCGCTCGATGCCGTCGACACCGAAGCGCCGGATCGTCAGCGAGAAGACGCCGCGCCGCCAGTCGGGCCAGACGGCGCCCAGGTACTGTTCGCTGAAGCCCATCCCGAACAGGTTCGTGTGGGTCAGCTCGACCCCGGCCCGCGGCACCAGGGCCAGTCCGCCCGGGTTCCACAGCGGCGCGCTGGGGCCGGCGGCGACGGCGGCGTAGGCCCCTCCCATCCCCAGTGCCCGGTTGCCGGCGCCCAGGGCGAAGACCGAACGCAGCCCCGCGTCCTCGCCCGCCAGGACCGGCACGGCGGGCAGCAGCAGACAGAGGCCGACCAGCAGCCACCCTGGCCGACGCCGCGTCCGTCCCAGCCTGTCGCGCCACGCTCTCATCGCACCACCGCCACCTTGCGGACCAGCCGTTCGGTCCCGCCGTCGTCGTACCGGACCCGGATCTCGGCCAGGTAGACACCGTTGCGCACCGCCGCCCCGCGGCCGTTGCGACCGTCCCAGCGGTCCTGCTGGTAGAGACCGGCCTGGCGGTGCACGCCGTCGAGCAGGCGCCTGACGATCTCGCCGCGCGGGGTGTAGAGGACCAGGGAGACGGTCCCCGGACGGGGCAGGCCGAAGACGAAGGTCGTCGCCTCGCGCCCTGCCGCGAAGGGGTTGGGGAAGTTGCTGTAGCTGGCTTCCAGGTCGAGCCGGGTGAACGTCGCCGGCGCCGTGCGCAGCGGCAGGGCCGTCCCGCTGCCGGGCAGGATGGTGACCCGCCCGCCGACGCTGTCGGCCTGGGCGACCAGGACGCCGTCGTCGTCCAGGACCAGGCAGAGCGACCCGACCGGCGGCTCCGGGACCAGGTCCAGCCTCAGCTCCAGCTCCCGCGTCTGTCCCGGCACGAGAACCAGGGGTTGCGGCGTCTCCAGGACGAGCAGCGAATCGGAACCGACGAGCGCGGTGGCGGCGCTCCAGGAACTGTCGACCGACACCAGCCGTGCCGCGGCGATCGCCCGGCCCACCTGGAGCGGCACACCGTCCCGGTCCTCGCCCGCCAGTCGCAGACCGCTCAGCCAGAGGTCGCCGCTGCCCTCGTCCGCCACGTTGGTGACGTTCAGCCGCAGCACCGGGACGTCGGTCGCCCCGGCGGCCAGCACCGGCGGCATCCGGTCCTCGCCGCCCACCGCGAGGTGGTCGGCCGGGCTGACCAGGACCAGGTCGGCGGAACGCAGCGGGGTCGGCGAGCCCGGCGCCGGTGTCACCGGGACGGCCTGGCCGGTGTTGACGTCGGCCAGGCGCAGGTCGCCGACGTCGGCCACGACGGTCACCTGTCCCGGCGGCGCCGCATGGGAGATGTCGGCCGTCACGACGACGATCGCCTCCTGCAGGGGGTCGAGGCGCACCCCGGCGATCGGCACCACGATCAGGCCGCCTGTCGCCTTGCCGGCACCGCCGCTCCCCGCCGGGGAGCCGTCGACAGAGACAGCCACCCTCTCCAGGTAGCGATCGGCGGGCACGGGCTGGCCGGCCGCGTCCAGGACACCCACGCTCAGCGAATCGAGGGAGACCGCGGCCGCCAGGGCGTCGCCGGCATGACGCAGCGCCAGCCGCAGGACCGTCACGCCGCGAGCACCCAGGGTGCTGCGCCACGGCTCGTCGGGCAGGGCGGCCACCTCGGCCCGCTCGGGCGCGGTCTGGATCCGGACCCGCTGCCCCAGGGGAACCCCGCCCGCGAGGGTGACATCCAGGGCCTGTCCCGTGAGCCGGTCGGTGGCCGGCAGTCCCTCCGGCCCCGGCAGGACCAGCCGGTGGAGGCCCGCCGGGGCGTCGTCGCGCAGGTCGCCGCGCAGCGTGCAGGTTCCGCCGGCGTCCGTGACGACCAGCGGGGAGGCGAACGTCAGCTCCAGCAGGGTGTCGTCAAGGGCCGGTTCCGTCTCGACCAGCGTTCCGTCCGCCGCCTCGACGACCAGCCGCCGGAGGAGCCGGCCCGGGGGAACGAACCGGCCGTCGTCGGTCACCGCCGCCAGGGCCAGTCCGCCGGCGACGGCAGCGGCGGCCGCGTCGCCTCCCTGGAGCGTGAACGAGAGCCGCCCCACGACGGCGTCGGGCTGCCCCCGGGTGGCCGACAGCGTCTCGCCGGCCGCGGCGACGGTCAGCCCCGTCGGCGCGGTGACGATCCGGGCGGGCGAGGTCAGCACCGGCAGGGAGTCGGCGACGACCTGGACCGGCACCGGACGCCCGCCGGCCCCGTCCGTGACGGCGAGCCAGCCGCCGGCGTCGATCCCCAGGCACAGCCACGTCGCCGCGGGCTGTTCCAGCAGCTCGAGCTGGACCTGCAGGGCGACGTCGTCGCCGGGCGGCAACGGCAGGGGAGCATCCAGGGGTACCGTGACGACGGCACCCGCGCCGGCGGCGATCGTCGTCTTCCCCAGGACGGTCGTCCCGCTGCGCAGCGACACCTGCGCCAGGACGCAGTCCGCCGCCTGGTCGTCGCCCTCGCCGTCGAGGCAGCGCAGCGTGACGGCCTCCAGCCGCGGCGGCGCCGTCGCGGCATCCCCCGCCGCCCGGAGGACCCAGAGCAGGGCCGGCACGTCGCCGCTGCCGGCGGAGACCATTGCCGGCAGCAGGGATGTGGGCGTGGCGGCGACCGACACGGCGGGCTGCAGCACCGGCAGCGGATCGCTGGTGACGGCGGCCGAGGCCACGGGCCGGCCGTCGGCGGCCGAGGTCCCCTCGGCCCGGCCCCGCAGGCGGAGGGTGTCGGCCGCGGTCGCGACCAGCCGCCAGGCGAACGCCGCCGTCCCGCCCGGGGACAGCTCCAGGCTCGCCGGCGCCGGGCCGGACACGAGCGTCGCCTCGCCGCCGACCACCTCCGGCACCGAGGGAACGATCCCGGTCACCGCCTCGTCCCCGGCGAGGTGGACCTCCAGGCGGGCCGTCAGGGTGTCCCCCACCGCCGCCGGCGACGCGTCCCACAGCCAGCGGACCTGCAGGACGGAGCTGCTGACCAGCAGCTCCGTCCCACCGGTCAGCTGGACGTCGATCGGCCCGTCGTTCCCCGACGCCATCTCCAGACCGAAGCGCGGCACCCGCAGCCGCAGGGTCCCGCCGTCGGCGGCGCCCGCCGCCACGTCGGCGGTGACGTGCAGCAGCAGGCCGTCCGGCGGGACCGGCACGGCCGGCGAGGCCTCCCAGGTGTCGCCCCCGCGCGCCATGACCGCCAGCAGGCTGTCGTCCCCGGCACCTCCGTCGGGCAGGCCGTCCCCGCCGTCCCGCCACAGGCGCAGGGCGGCCAGGTCGTCGGCCGTGGCCGTGCCCGCCGGTTCCAGGCGGAGTGCGAGGAGACGATCCCCCGCGCCGCCGTTGCCCGGCGCCCGGAGCGCCAGCAGCGGCAGCAGCGAGTCCCCGGGGGCGACGGTCCGCGACGGCGGGGCGGCCGCGGCCAGCTGTGCCGCCACCAGGCCGTCGACGACCACCGCGGTGCCCCCCAGGGGCCAGTCGGCCACGTAAGCCACCGGCGCGGCGAAGGCCACGTCCGTGGCGTCCTGCAGCCGGACCGCCACGGTGTCGCCGTCGGCGGCGCCGGTCAGCGACAGGTCGCCCGCTGCGAACAGATGCCCCGTCTGCTGGGCGGGGATCGACCAGTGCAGCCCCCGCCACGCGGCCTGTCCGTCCTCCCACCAGGCCACCCCCAGCAGGGTGTCGGTCCCCGCACCCTGGAACAGGCCGTCCCCGTCGTCGGCCCAGAGGGTCAATCGCTCCAGGTCGGTGCCGGGAGCATGGGGCGCCGCCACGACGGTGGCGTCATGCAGCGTCAGGGAGGTCAGCTGCTGGGGATCGGCGGTCGTGTTGGTGGCGGTCAGGTGCCACAGCGGCACGTCGCGATCGCCGGGACGAGCCGTCACCACCGGCCGGGCCGCGGCGGCCAGGAAGATCCTGTCCCGCTCGCTGATCAGCTGGGCCGTGGGGTTGACCACCGGCCCGTCCACCAGGCCGTCGTTGCCGCCGGCCACGGCGACCGCCAGCACCGGCGGCCCCGGCAGCCCGAAGCGCAGGGTCCTGTCCGTCGTGGCCGTGGCCGCCACGTCGGCGGTGACCAGCAGGCGCCTGCCGCCGACCGGCAGCGTCACGGACAGGCCGCTGAGGATCCAGCGCTCGCCCGTGGCGACGAGGTCCCCCAGCAGCGTGTCGGCGGGCGAGCCCGGCTCCCCGTCCCCGTCGTCCAGCCAGGCGCGGAGGGCCGTGATGTCCTCCCCCGCCCGGGCGGTCCCGGCGTTGAACAGGGAGATCTCCTGCAGGACGTCCGGCGCGTAGCCGTCGGCCGGCAGGGTCACGTCCAGGACCGGGACGGCGGCCTGTCCGGGCGCCACGACACCGGCCGGCACGGGATGGAGCGTCACCTGGGCGGCGCTCATGCCGTCGACGACGGGCGCGGCGGTCGTCGACAGCGGCCAGGGGCGGTCGGGGTCCAGCATCACGTCGCGTCCGAACGCCAGCGCGGTGAAGTCGGCCAGGACCAGGGCCAGCCGGTCACCGTCCCGGGCCGACAGCGACGGCGCGCCCAGGACCCGCAGCGCGAGCGTCTCCTCCGGTGCCAGGGCCAGGGAAAGGCCGTCGAAGACGGCCCGGCCGTCGGCGAGGGCCGTCTCACCCAGGTCGCGCCAGTGGTCCGACGCATCGCCCTGACGGGACTGGAGCACCAGGGAGGTCCAGCCGGCGTCCCGCTGCGCCCGGTCGCCGCTGCCGGAATCGGCTGCCGTCACCGCCACGGCCCGGAGGGTGTCGACGACGACGGACCAGTTCACCAGCTCCCAGGCCAGCATCGGCACCGGCGCCGCGCCGGGCAGCAGGCGGTCGGCGCCGCTCTCGCGGCCGCGGACCAGGACGTGACCGACGTCCGGGACGCGGACCTCGACCCCGACCCGGATGGTGTCGTTGGCGGCGACGGGGTCGACCTGGTCGAGCCGCGAGATGCCGATCGTGCTGGTCAGGGTCGAGCCGCCTGTCCGTTCGCCGACGCGGGCCGTCAGCTCGAGCGTCGCCGTCGAGTCGGGCGGCAGGTCGCCGATCTGCCAGGTCCCCGTCTGGGGATCGAACGCCGCCGCCGGATCGGACGCCAGCCAGAGCAGTCCCCCCGGCAGGCTGTCGGTGACGGCGATCCCGCTGCCGGCGTTGGGACCCAGGTTCGTCACCGCCAGGTGGAATCGGACGGTGTCGCCCTCGTCGGCGACGGTCGGGTCGACCGTGGCAGCGACGGCCAGGTCGACGCCGCCGACGACGAGGGTATCGGCCGCCGTGTCGTTCCCGGGGACGGGATCGCCCTGGTCGGCTGCGGCGATCAGGGCGGTGACGACCTGGGTGCTGCCTGTCGTCCCCACGTCCACCGTCGTGCGGACGAACAGGACCCGCGGCGCCCCGACGGCGGCCTGGCCGACGTTCCAGAGGAGTCCGTCGCCGTCGGGGGCGGCGGCGAACTCCTCGCTCTCGGGCGTGTGGCCGCGGTAGGTCAGCCCGTCCGGCAGCCGCAGCCGGACGCCGACGCCGGTGGCCGGGTCGGGACCCTGGTCGGTGACGTAGAGGGTGATGTTGACGACGTCCCCCTCGTTGGGCGACGAGACGTCCAGGAAGGTCGCCAGCTGCAGGTCGGCGCTCTGGACGACGAGCGAGTCGACGGCCGTGTCGTTGCCGGCGACGGGGTCGCGCTGGTCGACCGCGACGACCCGGACCAGGGCCGTCAGCGTCTGGCCGAAGGTTCCCTGGTCCACGCTGCTGCCCAGGGAGAGATCGGCCACCTCTCCCGGCGCCAGGTCCCCCACCTGCCAGGTCCCGGTCGCCGGGTCGTAGGCCCCCTGGCTGGCGTCGACGTCGGCGGGATCGAGGGAGACCCCCGCCGGCAGGGTGTCGGCGACGACGATGCCCGTGGCCGGGTTCGGGCCCTGGTTCGTGACCAACAGGTACCAGGTGACCCTGCTCCCCTGGTTGGGACGGTGTTCGCTGGCGCGCAGGGAGACGGCCAGGTCGGCCTCGGGTCCGACGACCACCGCGGCGCTGTCGCTGTCGTCCCCCGCGTCGACGTCCGCCTGGTCGACGGACACGATGCCGGCCGTGTTGAGCAGCGTGTCCCCCGCCGCGTCCGGCGCCACGGCCGCCCGCAGGCGGAGCGTCTCGGCCGCCGCCGCGGCCAGGTCGCCCAGGAACCACCGTCCCAGCTGGGCGTCGTAGTCGGGGCGGTCCGCCCCGGCGAAGACCAGTCCCGCCGGCAGGACGTCCAGGACGACGATGCCCGTGGCCGCGTCCGGACCGGCGTTGGCGACGGCCACGTCGAACACGACGGTGTCGCCGGCGGCGGGCGTCGCCGGGGAGACGGTCTTGGTCAGCGACAGGTCGACCGCCGGGACATGGACGGTCACCGCGGCGGCGGGCCACTCCCCGTCCGGATCGGCCGGATCGGCGGCGACGACGGCGGGCTGCTGGACCAGGTCCCGTCCCGCCGTGCCGGTGTCGACGACCGCGCTGACCAGCAGCGAGACGCTCTGGCCGACGGCCACCCCGCCCACCGTCCACAGGCCCGTGGCGGGATCGTAGTCGGCGGCGGCGGGACTGTGGCCCGTGTAGAGCAGCCCGGCCGGGAGGGTGTCGCGGACGACGACGCCGGCGGCCGGGTCGGGCCCGAGGTTCGTCACCGTCAGGGTCGTGATGACCGTCTCGCCCGCGTTGGGCGTGGTGACGTTGACGCCGGCGGCCAGGTCCAGGTCGGCGCCGCGCACGGTGACCGCGACGGCGGCGGTGTCGTTGCCCGGCACCGTGTCCGGCGGCACGTCCACCGCGGCGGTCGCGGTCGTCGTCAGCGCCTGGCCGATCGTCCCTGCCGCCACCTCCGCCGCGAGGACCAGCGTGACCGCCTGCTGCGCCGCCAGGTCGCCTGGCAGCCAGAGCCCCGTCCCGGGATCGTAGCTCCCGGCGCCCGGGGCGGCGGACAGGTGGACCAGCCCCGCCGGCAGGACGACCTGGACCCGGGGCGCCGTCGCCGCGTCGGGGCCGCCGTTGGCCAGGTCGATCGTGAAGGTCACCGTGTCGCCCACGGTCGGGGCGGGGTCGTCGACCGCGGCGTCGAGCGACAGGTCGCAGCTGCGGACGGTCAGCTCCGCCGTCGCCGCGTTGTCGCTCCCGTCGGGATCGGCCTGGTCGAGGGAATCGAGTCGCGCCGTCGCACCGAGGGTCCGGCCGGCCGTGCCGGCCTCGACGAGCAGGGTCACCGCCAGGGAGTCGACCGCCCCCACGGGCAGTGTCGCCGGTCTCCAGACGACGCTCCCGCCGGTCGTGTCGACCGGCACCGAGGCGGAAAGGTAGCGCAGGCCCGCGTCCAGCGCCTCGGAGACGACCATCCCCGTCGCGTCGCGCGGACCGGCATTGCTCAGCCCGATCCTCGCCACGACGGTGTCCCCCTCGTCGGCGGCGGTCACGGAGAGGGCCTGGCTCACGGTCACGTCGGCGCTCTGGAGGGTCAGCACGGCCTGGTCGCTCTCGTCGCCGCCGGCGGGGTCCTCCTGGTCGACGGTCGCGACGAACGCCGTGTTGACCGCCTCCCCCCCGCCGGAGAGGTCGAGCATGACGAGCGCCTCCAGGTCGAGGGTCGCCGTCTCGCCCGGGTCCAGGGTGCCGATGTCCCAGGTCCCCCACAAGGGGTCGTAGCTGCCTGTCGAGGCCGTGGCGCCGCTGAAGACGAGCCCGGCCGGCAGGGAATCCCGGACGGTCGTGCCGGTGGCCGGATCGGGCCCCCGGTTGGCCAGGGTGATCGTGAAGGTGACCGTCTCGCCCGTCGTCGGGGCCGGGTCGTCGACGCTCTTGTGCAGGATGAGGTCGGCCCCCTGGACGCGGACCGCGGCGGTGGCGACGTCGTCGTCGGGCAGCATGTCGGCCTGGTCGACGGCGACGACCCGGGCCGAGTCGGCCAGGGTCGTCGCCCCGGTGCCGGCCAGCACGTCGGCGCTCAGCAGCAGGACGCAGCTCGAACCGGTGCTCAGCTCCCCGACCTCCCAGTTCCCGGTGGCCTGGTCGTAGGTGCCGCGGCTGGGGACGGCACCGGCGAATCCCAGCCCCGGCGGCAGGACGTCGCGGACGACGATCCCGCCGGCCGTGACGGTGCCGACGTTCTCCAGGGTCGCGGTGAAGGTGACCTGGTCGCCGACGTTGGGGAGGGTGTCCGAGGCGACGAGCGTCAGGTGCAGCAGGTTGCCGCTGCCCACCTGGATCGTCGCCGAGGCGGTGTCGTTGCCGGGGTCGGGATCGGCCGGCCAGCCGGCGGCGACCGAGGCCGTGTTGGTGATCTGCTTCCCGGTCGCATCCGCCTCCACGACGGCCGCCAGCACGAGGGTCGCCGCGGCGCCGACCGCCAGGTCCCCCACCGACCAGCGTCCGGTGCCCGGGTCGTAGCTGCCCTGGTCCGCCGTGGCGGCCAGGAAGGCGACCCCGGCCGGCAGGACGTCCTGGACGACGACGCCCGCCGCCGGGTCGGGCCCCTGGTCGGTGACGGTCACCGTGTAGTGGAGCGTGTCGCCGGGGACCGGTGCCGGGAGATCGACGCTCTTGCCCACCACCAGGTCCGCGGCCAGGGCCCGGACCGCGACCGAGTCCTGGTCGTTGCCGGTGGCGATGTCGGCGGGGCTGGCGTCGGTCAGCCGCGCCGTGTTGACGACGGTCGCCGCCAGGGTGTCGACGACGGCGCGCAGCGTCAGGATCGCCTCCTCGCTCGTGGCGAGACTCCCCACCGCCCACTGGCCGCTGACCGGATCGTAGCTGCCCTGGCTCGTCACGTGGCCGGCGTAGACCAGGCCGGCGGGCAGGGAGTCGGCGACGGCGATGAGCGAGGCGCCCGACAGGCCCACGTTGCCGACGGTCACGGTGAAGGTGACCGTGTCGCCGCGGGAAGCCGAGGTGCGGTCGACCTCCTTGCCGACGGTCAGGTCCACCAGCGGCACGGTCACCGACGCGGAGGCGGTGTCGTTGGCGGGGTCGTCGTCGGCCGGCCGGACCGCTGTCAGCTGCGCCTGGTTGACCAGGACATCGCCGACCGTCCCCTGGTTCACCGTCGCGGCCAGGACCAGCGTGTCCTGCCGCCCGGGCTCCAGCGTGCCCACGTCCCACAGTCCGCTGCCGGGATCGTAGCTGCCGCGGGTGGTCGTCGCCCCGGCGAAGGTCAGCCCGGACGGGAGCCGATCGGTCACCTGGACGCCGTCGGCGCGGTCGGGACCGCGGCCGGTGACGGTGACGAGGAAGCGGACCTCCCGGCCCGGTGACGAGGTCGGCGTGTCGGTCCTCACGTCGACCGCGACGTCGGTCGTCGGCCCGACCCCCAGCCAGTAGTACTCCTTCCCGTACTTGTTGACCAGGTCGCTGACGCCCACCTGGAACCGGTCGTCGCCCAGGGACTGGATCCCATCGGGGAACGGCCATTCGGCCAAGAAGTAGGAGGTCCATCCCGCCGTGACCGGATCGTCGTAGGCGTGGACGGCCGGGAGGCCGTCCCGGCGCTTGATCAGCAGCAGGGCGGGCCGGTTGCCCAGGCCGGTGATGTTCCGGTCGTCCAGCGAGTTGCCGGCGTAGAACCCCACGTCGACGGCCTCGCCGGCCCGCAGGGCCAGGTACGAGTAGGCGACCGACGGCGTGTTGACGTCGGGATCGGAGCCGACGACGAAACCGGTCGCCGAGAAGCGCACGATGCGTTTCCCGGCCTCCCCGGCGTCGACGAAGGGGAGGCATCGGTCGTCCACCTCGTCCCTGAACCGCTGCCAGGCCAGGCCTGCGTCATGCGGCAGCAGCAGGACGTAGTCGGGCTGGAAGCCGAGAGTGACGTCCCGGTCCGTCTGGCCGTCGCCGATGTAGGACCCGACGGCGGCGTCGCGTCCGTCGCCCGCGACGGCGATCCAGTGGTAGTAGTGGTTCGCGTCGTTGACCAGGACATCGCCGCCGACGATGAACCCGTCGTCGGTCAGGCCGGTGATCAGGCCGATCAGCAGTCCCACGTCCTCGGTCAGGAGCTTGGACGTCCCGGCCGGCAGGGAGGAGAAGGTGCAGAGGGCGGGCAACGGGTCGTTCATCCCCATGGGGTGCCCCTTGACCAGGACGAAGTCGGGCCGGAAGCCCAGCCCGGAGATCGTGCGCCCCGCCGTGTCGTTGCCGATGTAGCTGCCCGAGGCGACGCGCATCCTCGGCTGCGGGAAGACGTCCTGGGCCAGGGAGGGCAGGGCCCACCCCACCACCAGGAGCAGCAACAGCAAGCGATACCGGTGATGGCATGCGCGTCGCATCGACCGCGATCTCCGTGACCAGGCAATGAAGCCGACGTGCAGGTCCCCGTCGGCACGTTTTCGTCCTGGTCAGGTGATTCGGCGGCGAGTCGGTGACGTTGAGCGGAAAACGGCGGCCCGGTGGGCCGCCGTTGCCGTTTCGTGCGATGTCATGCGGGATCAGCCGACCGGTCCCGTGGCGACGACCTCCGCCGCCGCGGCCAGGGCCGGCTCGATGGTATCGGCGCCGGGCAGGCCGGCCTGGGCCGTGTTGGGCCGCCCGCCGCCGCGGCCGCCCACCCGGCCGGCGATCTCCTTGACCAGCTTCCCGGCGTGCCAGCCCCGCTCCTGCAGGTCCGGCGTGACGGTCACCAGCAGGGTCGCCTTGCCGCCCCACTCGGCGGCCAGGACGACGACCCCGCTGCCGAGGCGGTCCCGGGCCCGGTCGCCCAGGGCCAGCAGGGCGTCGCGGTCCTCGGCCTCGACCCGGGCGGTCAGCAGGGTGATGCCGCCGACCTCGCGCGCGGTATCGAGCAGCCCGTCCAGCGACCCGGCCGCGCGGTCGCGTCGCAGCTGCCGCAGCTCCCGGGCCAGTTCGTCCCGCTCGGCCCGCAGGCGCTCGACCTGGGCCGGCAGGTCCCCGTCGCCGCCCAGCAGGGCGCGGGCGGCGGCCAGCTCGCCGCGGACCTGCTCCACCAGGGCCAGGGCGCGCTCGCCGGCCACGGCCTCGATCCGCCGCACCCCGGCGGCACTGCTGCCCTCGGCGGTGATCAGGACGGGACCGATCTCCCCGGTCCGGGCCACGTGGGTCCCGCCGCACAGCTCCAGGGAGAAGACGTCGTCGCCGGTGTCGGGGATCTCGATCATCCGCACCGTCTCGCCGTACTTCTCGCCGAACAGGGCCATGGCGCCGCGGGCGCGGGCCTCGGCCAGCGGCACGTCCTCGTGGACGACCACCGGCAGGTCGGCCAGCACGCGGCGGTTGACCTCGCGCTCGACGCGCCGGAGCTGCTCGTCGGTCAGCGGCGCGTCGTGGTGGAAGTCGAAACGCAGGCGGCCGGGCGCCACCTCGCTGCCGGCCTGGGCCACGTGCTCGCCCAGGACCCGGCGCAGCGCGGCGTGGAGCAGGTGGGTGGCGGTGTGGTGGCGCATGGTGTCGCGGCGCTCGTCGGCCACGGTCAGCTCCACGGCGGGGTCCCGGCGCAGGCGCTCCAGCAGGTCGTCCGCGTCGGCCGCCACCACCGAGACCGGTCCGGCCTCGCTCTTGAGGGTCGTCTCCACCGCCAGCTGCGTCCCGTCGGCCAGCCGGACCGTGCCGCGGTCGCCCACCTGGCCGCCGCCCTCGGCGTAGAAGGGGGTCCGCTCGAACAGCAGCTGGGCGCGCCCCTCTCCCGCGGTGCGGACCCCGACGACCCGGGTCGTCTCGCGCCACGAGCCGTAGCCGGTGAACGCGCTGCGGAAGGTGGCGGGATCCTCCCCGTCGCGGACGGCTTGCCAGGGACCGACCCCCTCCATGAAGCGCCGCTCGCGGCCGCTGCTGGCCCGCTGCTTCTCCATCAGCGCGTCGAAGCCGTCCTCGTCGACCCCCAGGCCGTCCTCCTCGGCCATCACGCGGGTGAGGTCCAGCGGGAAGCCGAAGGTGTCGTGGAGCTTGAAGGCCTCCTCGCCGGTCAGCCGGTCGCGCTGCTGGCGGCGGGCGGCGTCGCGCATCTCGGCGTAGACCTGCAGGCCGCGGTCCAGGGTCAGGTTGAAGCGCTCCTCCTCGCGGCGGATCGTCGCCAGGACGCGGTCGCGCTGGGCGACCAGCTCGGGGTAGGCGTCGCCCATCTCCGCGACGACGACCTCGGCGACCAGGTACAGGAACGGCTCGCGCAGCCCCAGCCGCCGCCCGTGGCGGGCCGCCCGGCGCAGGATCCGGCGCACGACGTAGCCGCGGCCGTCGTTGCCCGGGGGCGCCCCGTCGGCGATGGCGAACGTCACCGCCCGGGCGTGGTCGGCGATGACCTGCATCGAGACGCGGTCCTCGCCCTCCGGCGCGCGGCCCGACAGCTCGGCCACCTTCCCGATCAGCGGCAGGAACAGGTCGGTCTGGAAGTTGCTGGTCACCCCCTGGACCAGGGCGGCCAGCCTCTCCAGCCCCATGCCGGTGTCGACGCTGCGCATCGGCAGGGGGGTCAGCGTCCCGTCCGCGTCCCGGTCGAACTCCATGAAGACGTGGTTCCAGACCTCGAGCCAGCGGTCGCAGTCGCAGACGCCCACGGCGCAGCCGTCGGGGTGGTCGCAGGCCATCTGCTCGCCCTGGTCGTAGTGGATCTCGCTGCAGGGACCGCAGGGGCCGACGTCGCCCATGGACCAGAAGTTCTCCTCGTCACCCTTCTCGATGTCGCCCAGGCGGACGATGCGCTCCTCGGGCAGACCGATCTCGTCGCGCCAGACGGCGTAGGCCTCGTCGTCGTCCTTGTAGACCGACGCCCAGAGGCGCTCGGGATCCAGGCCCATCTCCCGGGTGAGGAACTCCCAGCCCCAGAGCAGCGACTCCCGCTTGCCGTAGTCGCCGAACGACCAGTTGCCCAGCATCTCGAAGAAGGTGTGATGGCGGGCGTCGCGACCCACCTCCTCCAGGTCGTTGTGCTTGCCGCTGACGCGCATGCACTTCTGGCAGGAGGCGGCCCGGACGTAGTCGCGCTTCTCCAGGCCCAGGAAGACGGCCTTGAACTGGTTCATGCCGGCGTTGGCGAAGATCAGCGTCGGGTCGTCCTCGGGCACCAGGGGCGAGGACGGGACGATGGTGTGGCCGCGCTCGGCGAAGAACTGCAGGAAACGGGCACGGATCTCGCTGGCTTTCAAGGTCGTCTCCCCGATGTGGAACGCGCCGGCCGGAGCCGGCGACCGATCAGGAGTTGGATCCCGGACGGGCGAGGCGGTATTGTAAGAGCGCCCCGAGGAGAAATCAACACGGCGGCCCGCCTGCCGTCCCGCGGAACGGAGTCCCCATGCCCGAGATCGCCCTGGTGTTCGGCACCCGCCCCGAGGCCATCAAGCTGGCCCCGCTGGTCTTGGCCCTGCGCGACGACCCCGACCTGCGGCCCGTGGTCTGCGTCACCGCCCAGCACCGCGAGATGCTGGACCAGGTCCTGGCCATCTTCGGCATCGCCCCCGACGCCGACCTGGACCTGATGCGCCCCGACCAGACCCTGGCCGGCCTGACCGCCCGCGCCGTGGCCGGCATCGACGCCTGGCTGGCCGACGCGCGCCCCGATCTGGTCCTGGTCCAGGGCGACACGACGACCGTCTTCTGCGCCGCCCTGGCCGCCTTCTACCGCGGCATCCCGGTGGGCCACGTGGAGGCCGGCCTGCGCACCGGGAACCTGCACTCCCCCTTCCCCGAGGAAGCCAACCGCGTGCTGACCAGCCGCCTGGCGGACCTGCACTTCGCCCCCACCGCCGGCGCCCGCGACCACCTGCTGCGCGAGGGCGTGCCGGCCGAGCGGATCTTCGTGACCGGCAACACGGTCATCGACGCCCTGCACCTGGTCATCGAACAGGTCCGGCGCGACCCACCCCCCGTCCCCGGACTGGACGAGCGGGAGCTGCGCGGCGACCGTCCCCTGGTGCTGGTCACCGGCCACCGGCGCGAGAACTTCGGCCCCGGCTTCCAGCGGGTCTGCCGCGCCCTGACCCGCCTGGCGGACGCCTTCCCGGACCACCTGTTCGTCTACCCCGTCCACCTCAACCCCAACGTCCAGAGGCCGGTCCATGCCATCCTCTCCGGCCGCGACAACGTGCTCCTGATCGACCCGCTGCCGTACCTGCCGTTCGTTCGCCTGATGGACCGCGCGACGCTGATCCTGACCGACTCGGGCGGCGTGCAGGAGGAGGCGCCGGGGCTGGGCAAGCCGGTCCTGGTCACCCGCGAGACGACCGAGCGTCCCGAGGCCGTCACCGCCGGCACGGTCAAGCTGGTGGGGACGGACGAGGAGCGAATCGTGGCCGAGGCCACTCGCCTGCTGACCGATCCGGAGGCGTACGCGGCCATGGCGCGGGCGGTCAACCCCTACGGGGACGGGAAGGCGACGGGGCGGATCGTGGCGGCGTGCCGGGAGTTCCTGGGGCGGTGAGGGAGGATGGCATCTCCAGGGAGCGAGGTCCCACCGGTGACGGGGACGTGACCGTGCGCCACGGATGGCGCACGGCCACGTCCCTGTCACGGGCGGCATCCTGCTCCCAGGACCCCGGCGTCAGAACTCCCAGAAAGCCCCGAGGCCGAGACTCGTCTTCTCGTACCCGTCGATACCCGTCCCCAGGTCCACGTATCCCAGCAGCGCCTTGACCCCCATGCGCGGCCGCAGCCAGCGCTGGTAGCTCACGTTGAGGTCCCAGAAGTCGTGCTCCACCTCCTGGAACGGCGTTACCCAGGTGGCGGTGTAGTGCTCGCGGCCGACGGTCAGGTTGACGAACAGCCAGGAGCGGCCCTCCTCGCCGGTACCGACGGACAGCAGGTGTTTCCAGGCGACGCGCGAGCCGGGGTCGCTCTCCGTCCAGGTGGCCCGGTACTCGGCGATCCAGCGACCGCGCCACCAGCGGGGGCCGAAGCTCAGGTAACGGTCCCGGTGCCCGTCGTGGTCCTCCATGTACCCGCCGCCCAGGACGGCGACGGCCAGGCCGGTGTCCAGGTAGAAGGTGTGGTCCCAGCGCGCCCGGTGCAGGTAGTGGGAGCGACCGCCGGTCGTGAAGGCGGAGTAGGAGTAGAGCCGCGACGACCAGTCCATGTAGGCCCCCACCGCCAGGCCGGCGTCGGTCTCCTCCCGCTCGAACAGGCCCACCTGGACGAACGGGGTGATCCGCGGCAGGGTCCGGACGTACAGGGTGGCCGTGGCGGTCGTCCAGTCGCCGTAGACGTCGCCGGGCGAGAGGCGGTCGTGGAGCAGGTCGACGTCGAGGCGGTAGCCGATCCCCTCGCGCAGCTTGGCCCACTCCTCGGGCGTGTCCCTGCCGGCGGCGCACGCCGACGCGGCGAACAGCAGGCAACACAGGGCCACGGACAGGCAGCGGTGATGGCTCGTCGTTCTCACGGCAGAACCTTCTCCCTCGTCAGGTCGATCAGGACGCGCTGGCTGGCCGAGACGGCGTACCCGCGCCGGGGATCGTAGCGGTCGGCGAACTCGCGCCACAGGCCGCGGGCCATCTCCCCGCGGGCGTCGATGATACCGTACAGGATGGGAAAGAGCTGCGCCAGCGCGTCCGGGTAGAAGCGGTCCCAGCTCGACGGGTGGACCGTGCCGTTGGTCTCGGCCCAGTGGAAGCGGTGGGCCACGGGATCGTAAAGCCGCTCCAGGACGGCCCGGCGCAACCGCTCGGCGGCGGACCGCCAGGACGGGCCCCGCTCCCAGCCCAGCCGGCGTGACAGGCCATCCCAGGCCACCAGGCCGCCGTAGACCTCGCAGTTGTCCATCAGGTAGCGGGCAGGCGCGTCGGGCAGGGCGTGGACCAGTCCGTCGGGGTCCTGCAGCGAGAGCAGCAGGCCGGCCACGGCCTCCAGGCGGTCGCGGCGGCGCACCAGCAGGTCGCGGCGACCGGTCGCCTGCTCGAACTCGTCGACCAGGATCAGGAACGTGGCCGCGTAGGCGTCGGCCGAGTCGGCCCGGCCGGTCGGGGTCTCGGACCGGCCGTGGTGGACGGTGTAGTCGTCGATCAGGCCCGCCGGCCGCCCATCGCTGCCGTCGCCGACGCGTGCCAGGTACCACTCGATGTAGCGGGCGACGGCGTCCAGATCCTGCCGGTGCCGCACCAGCGTGATGGCATCGAGGTTGGCGAAGTAGGGTTGCACCAGCTGGGGCGAGGGACCGACCGGTTCGAAGCGGGCGACGATGTCCAGGGCGGGGTGCCGGCCGCGGGCGCAACCGCCGAGCAGGGCAGCCAGCAGGACGGCCGACAGGACGGCCGCGCCGGAACGGGCCGGCGACTGGCGACGGCTACCTGACATGGATGCTCCACTCCAGCTCGCGCCGCCCGTCCTCGACCGTCAGCAGCACGGCCTCCGGGGTGATCCTCAGCCGGCAGCCCGGTGGCACGGTGTCCGGCGGGACGAAGCGGTCGCGCGGCAGCTCGACCGTCACATCCCGCAGCCCGGCCGGGTTGCGCAGGGTCAGCCGGGCCTCCCCACCCTCCAGTGCGCAGCGCAGCTCGGTCCGCCAGAGGCGGCGCAGGAAGTCCGCGCAGTCGCTCATCGTCCGCACCTGCAGCTCGCCGCGCGCCCGGCGCGCCGCCAGCGTGTCGAGCCAGGCGCTCCAGACGGGGCGATAGTCGACGTCGTGGGTGTAGCGCTGCAGGTTGTAGGGATGGGAATAGACCATGCGGATCGTCCGCTCGCGGGCGCAGTAGTCGGCCACGCCCCGCAGCCACGCCGCGACGGAGTCGGCCGGCAGCCCGCCCACCATGTCCATCTCCGCCAGCGAGGCGTACTCCTGGCGCGGCATGACGGGGAAGGCGATCAGGCTGTCCGACAGCGCCCGGCCGGCGTGGAAGGTCCGGTTGGGGGCGCTGCCCGAGTCGCCCGTGTAGTAGAAGGCGGTGAATCCCATCTCCCGCAGCAGCGGCAGCATCGTCCGGGGCGGGAAGACCCCGGCGGGGGCCGAGTACTCGACGACCGGCCGGCCGGTCACCCGCGCCAGGCAGTCGCGGTTGCGGGCGACATAGGTCCGGATCGAGTCCGCTCCCCACAGGCGGCCGTCGACGCGGGAGGCGAACAGGTTGTGGATCCAGCCGCCGTGGGAGCCGATCGTCCCGTACGGCAGCAGCCGGCGGACCAGCGTGCTGCCGGCGCCGCAGGCGGCGAAACCGTCCCCGTCGCCGAAGGCGTTGACGTCGGGACCGGCGCAGATGTGGATGGAGGCCGGCAGGTCGCGGCGCAGCAGGCCGCGCTCGAGCATCTCCTCCAGGGCGGGCCGGTCGTCGCTGAAGTCCACGTGCCAGTTCACGATCACGGTCCCGACCCCGCCCGGCGCTGCCACCAGGTGCGGCAGGCCCGCCAGCCGCCCCAGCGCCAGCCGCGCCAGCGCCCGCAGCGGCAGGTCGTCGGCCCTTCCCTTCAGCCACCCCAGCGGCAGGTTGACCCACAGGACCCTGCCCGCGCCCCAGCGCGAGAGGGTGAGCGCCGGGACGGTGTCGCCCGCGGTGGTGACGGCCTCGGCCAGCAGCTCCACCTGGCGGCCCGGCAGCAGGTCGGCCCGGGCCACGGGGTAGTCCAGCCGACCGTAGCCGTAGCCGCAGAGGTACCCCTCCGCGTCGACCTTCCCCGGCGGGATACCGCAGCGGCGGCGGGCGGCGGGCGAGCGGAAGCGGACCCGGCCGCGGGTGAAGGCGGCGTCGCCGTCCCGCAGGACGTGGAGCTGGCTGACCCCGCTCAGGCGCGCCAGGAATCCCCGCGGCAGGTAGCCGCCCTTGAGGGTGGCGACGGCGGGATCGTAGACGGCCAGCAGCAGGCCGCCGGCATCCAGGTAGCTCTCCAGCCAGGTCTTGAACGAGGAGGGAACACTGCGGCAGACGCCGTCCGGAAGGATCAGGACGGGGACCCGGGCGGCGAGCCGGTCCGGGGCCAGATCGGCCAGGCGGTACAGGTCGATCGGCTCGACCGGGAAGCCCTCCTCCTGCAGGACGCTCCGCCAGGCGGCCAGCACGCCGCGGTCGGGATCGCCCAGCCGGGGGTTCCAGGTGATGACGGCCCGCAGGTGCCGGTCGGCCTGCCGCCGGCCGACATCGCGTTCGATGGACAGTCCCCGCCAGACGATCGCCGCCGCCACCAGCAGCAGGAGGGTCAGCCACCACCGTCGCATCGCACCTCTCCTTGGCCGTCGGTCTGGACGTAGCCGTGGATGACGACCCCTGCGGCCAGCCGCACCCCCTTCTTGCCGATGACCGACTTGGGCGCCTCCGCCGTGCCGACACGCACCCCGGCCGCGAGCCGGACGGTGTCCTGGGAGAAGACGTTGCCGGTGACGATCGACCCGGGCCCGATCTCGATGGGACCGTCACAGAACAGGTCGCCGTGGACGACGACCCCCGCGCCGAGGTTCATCCGGCTGTCCGCCGCGGCGGAGAACGGCAACACGGTGCCCGGCTGGCAGGTCAGCTCCCCCTTGACGACCAGGGGACGCCGCAGCTCGTCGGCGGCGGTGACGGTCAGGTCGCCCCGGTGCCAGTGGGTCATGTCCTCGATGGTGACGATCTCCTCGGCGTCGAGGACCGGCTGCTGCAGCGGCGGGGGCGGGGGCGGTGGAGCCTCCCCGGCCCGGAGCGTGACGACGGGCAGGCCGTACAGGCGCCGGAAGCGGCACCCGTCGTCCAGCAGCAGGCGTCCCCCGCAGGAGGCGTGCGCGCCCAGCGTGCAGCCGCGCCCGGCGGTCAGGTCCCCCTCGGCGTCGAGCCAGCGCGTGACGACGCAGCCCTCCCCCAGCGACAGCGAGCCGTCGCAGGCCAGGGTGCGCAGCGACGTGCCCGGTCCCAGGACGGCGTCGCCGTGCGACCAGGCGTCCCGGCGCAGGGTGACCCCGCGCCCGGTCCGCAGCTCGCCGCGGACGTAGAGCACCAGGTCGGTCGCCGTCCCGTCGGCCAGGTCCAGGCGCTGGAAGACCTCGACGGTCTCGTCGCGGGACATCGTCACGCGGTGGCGGCCATCCTGTTTCCCGACCCCCTGGAGGGCCGCGCCCAGGATCCGCCGCAACGAGCGCCCCAGGTAGCGGGGATCCTTGACGTAGCCGGTGTCGATGGGCAGCGGGTAGGTGTCCCGCGGCCAGTAGACCTCGATCAGGCCGGGAACGAACGGCACGATCAGCAGCAGGACGAAGCCCCCCACCAGCAGGGCGGGACCGCCCGGCACCGGGTGGGGCTCGAAGACCCGCAGGACGACCGGTTCCTCCGGCCCGCGCCCCAGGGCCGCCACCGCCAGCACGACGCCGGCGCACAGCAGCAGCGGCACCAGCAGGGCCAGGGTGGCGGCGCGGCGGCTCACGCCTCCGCCTCCCGGAAGCGCTCCGTCTTCTCCCACCGCACCTGGCGACGGCGCAGCCGGTCGCCGACGGCCTGGAAGAAACCGATGGTGATGGTCCAGATGTTCAGCAGGAAGTAGAACATCAGGAACGGCAGCAGCCGGATCCGGTGGGTCACCCCGTCCAGCAGCGACGCCGTGCCGATCTGGTAGAACGGGGCGAAGTTGCCGAACGAGTTGTACGCCGCCACGAACAGGAAGACCAGGACGCTGTCGACGATCTGCATCTCGCCCAGGAAGAACAGGATCAGCGAGTCGACGATCCCGGTGAACAGCAGCAGCGGCACGGTGTAGATCAGCAGCAGCAGCAGGCCGTCCCACTTCTCCCGCCGCGTCAGGTAGGGCGAGCGCAGCAGCGGCCCCAGCTGCTTGAACAGCGTGGCGTTGTGCCCCCGCGACCAGCGCCGGATCTGCCGCGAGCGGACCTCCCAGGTCTCGGGCACCTCCTCGAAGCACTCCACGCGGTTGGCGTAGACCACCTTCCAGCCGTTGGTGTAGAGCCGGTACGTCAGGTCGGTGTCCTCGGCCAGGATCCGCGGGTCGAAGCCGCCGAAGGCCAGCGCCAGGTCGCGCCGGAAGCCGCCCACGGTCCCGCCGTACTGGGGCACCAGGTGGAGGTTGTGCCGCGCCTGCTGGTCCACCTGGTAACCGCCGCTGCGCTCCAGGTCCAGCAGGCGGGTCAGCAGGTTGCGCCGGGTGTTGACCGGCACCACCCGCCCCATGACCGCTCCCACCTCCGGATGACGGAACGAGACGGCCAGGTCGCGCAGGGTCCCCTTGCTGGGCTGGTAATCGGCGTCGAAGACGATGACGATCTCCCCGGTGGCCACCAGCAGGGCGTCGTTCAGGGCCGACGGCTTGCCCCGCAGCCCCTCGCGCCGGTACAGCGGACGGACGATCCCGTACTGGGCCGCCAGGTCGCGCAGGATCGCCGCGGTGCCGTCGCTGGAGTGGTCGTCGATGGGGATGATCTCCAGCCGGTCGTGGGGGTAGTCGCAGGCCAGGATCGAGGTGATCGCCTGGCGGGCCACCCTCTCCTCGTTGTGCATCGGGACCAGCACCGACATGCGCGGCAGGTCCTCGTCCACGATGTCCTGGGGGTAGAGCCGCTGGTCCCCCAGCAGGCGGTTGACCGTGAACAGGTAGTGGCGCGCCGCGTAGACGGCCAGGATGACCACGACCACCGCCAGGTAGACCTTCAGGATCAGAACGACCATCGCCACGTCTCCGGTCGGTCGCGCAGCCGCAGCGCGACGATGTTCACGTAGATGGAGTAGATCGCCACCATGTAGACGAAGTCGATCAGCGGCCCCAGGGCGAAGAACATGGCCGCCATGTGCAGGACCGTCAGCTCGCGCAGCAGGTAGAGGAACGTGGCGTAGCGGATCGCCCCGAACAGGACCGCGTAGCCGCCGGTGCCCAGGATGACGGCAAACTTCTCCAGCGTCGGCGCCGGCAGCGGCGCCAGGGCCAGGCCCATGACCACCGGCAGCAGCAGCCAGATCCCGAGCTGGGTCCCCATGTAGAGCAGCGAGAAGTCGGAGACGTCGTAGGGGAACCGCTCCGGCACCAGGACGAAGAAGGCAGCCGCCACGCTGTTGAGCAGGCCCAGGAAGAAGGCGTAGACGCGGATCGCCTTGGGGATGCGGCGCAGGTGGGGCACGATCAGCACCACGGCCAGGTTGCCCACCAGTGTCCAGACGGCGAACCCCCGCGACGGGAACATGCCCGCCGTGTCGATGACCGGCATCCGCACGACCCAGGCCGGCAGGAAGCGCCACACCACCAGCTCGGTCCGCAGCCCGACCCGCGAGGTCAGCCAGGCGACGGCCTCGACGAACCGCTCCAGCAGGGGCCGGTGCCAGAGACCGATGGCCAGGTCGAGCAGCCCCACCAGGACCAGCAGCCAGACGATCCGGCCGCGGTGGACGCGGTCGAGCTTCTTGTAGGAGCGGTGCAGGTATATGGTGTCCTTCATCTCCGCTTCCCGGGAGGCTATCCCGTGGCAGCCAGGCACGGGATGGCCCATTCTAGTCGCCCGCCGCGGGGCACTCCAGTCCTTTCCCACGACCGGCCGGTCCCGCTCATCCTCCCAGCCGCTGGACCAGGACCCGGCGCCGGCGCGGCCCGTCGAACTCGCAGAACCAGATGGTCTGCCACGTTCCCAGGACGAGCTTCCCGCCGCTGACCGGCACGACCTGCCCGCACCCGACCAGCGAGGACTTCACATGGGCAGCGCTGTTCCCCTCGGCATGGCGGTAGCCGCCGGTCCAGGGGACGACACGGTCCAGGATCGTCGCCATGTCGCGCACGACGTCGGGGTCGGCCCCCTCGTTGACCGTCACCGCGGCCGTCGTGTGGGGGATCCAGACCAGGACGGCACCGTCGGTAACCCCAAGATCGGTCACCGCCTGCTGGACCTGAGCTGTGATCCGGACGAAATCGGTACGAGCGGACGTCTTCACCTCGAAGTCCACCATGTCCTGCAACCTCCCGGGCCGGGGCGGAGATGCTGCATGCTGCCACTCGGGCTTCGCGCTGCGCGAGGCGCCCGATCGGCAGCATGCAGCATCTCCGCCTCCTCGTCTAGAGGTCGAAGTACATGGTGAATTCGTAGGGATGGGGGCGCCGGTTGATGGCCTGGATCTCGTCCCGCTTGATGCGCAGCCAGTGGCGGATCAGGGCCTCGGGGAAGACGCCGCCGCGGAGCAGGAAGTCGTGGTCCCGTTCCAGGGCGTCCAGGGCGTCGTCCAGGGACCGCGGCAGGAAGCGGGTCCGCTCCGGGGGCTGGTCCGGTCCGAACCCCTCGGCCAGCGGATCGATCCCCTCGAGGATCCCGTCCAGGCCGGCCATCTGGATGGCGGCCAGCGCCAGGTAGGGGTTGCAGGTGAAGTCGGGCGGCCGGTACTCCAGGCGCCGCAGGCCCGGGTCGGCCACGTAGCTGGGGATGCGGATGGCGGCACCGCGGTTGGACTGCCCGAAGGTGACGGCCGTGGGCGCCTCGAAGCCGGGCACCAGGCGCTTGTAGGAGTTGGTGCTGGGGTTGGTCAGGGCGCAGAGGGCGGCACTGTGGCGCAGCACGCCCCCGATGTAGGCCAGGGCCAGGTCACTCAGGCCGGCGTAGCCGTCGCCGTCGAACAGGTTGCGGCCCTGCTCGTCCACCAGGAACTGGTGCAGGTGCAGGCCGCTGCCGGCGTTGTCGTACAGCGGCTTGGGCATGAAGGTCAGGTGCAGCCCGTGGCGCCGGGCCAGGCTGAACAGGATGTACTTGGCCATGACGGCCTGGTCGGCGGTCCGCGGCAGGTCGGCGAACCAGCCCTCGATCTCCTGCTGGCCCATGGCGCCCACCTCGTGGTGGTGGTAGCGGACCTCGATCCCGAAACGGCGCATCAGTTCGCACGCCTCGTCCCGGAAGTCGGCGTAGCGGTCGTGGGGGTTGCAGGCGTGGTAGGCGTTGCCGAAGAACCGCTCCGGGCTGCTCATCTCGAAGCTGGAACGGCTGATCCCGGAGGTGAAGCTGGCGTCCTCGAAGATGTAGAACTCGAACTCGGGCTGCCAGCGGCTGTCGGCGGCCACCCCGGCCTCGCGCAGCGCCCGCCGGGCGGCCAGCACGATGTTGCGGCCGTCCTGCTCGAAGGGGGTCCGCTCGGGATCGACGTGGACCACGTGGGCGAACATGGTCAGGGTGGGCCGCTCGCGGAAGGGGTCGACGGCGACGGTGTCGAGGTCCGGCATCAGGACCATGTCGCTCTTCTCGACCTTCAGGAAGCCGTAGCTGGATCCGTCGAAGCCGATCCCTTCGCGCAGCAGGTCCGGGGTGAACCGGGCGAAGGGGAAGGTCAGGTGGTGGAGCCGACCCACCAGGTCCAGAACCTTCAGGTCGACGAACTCGATGCCCTGCTCCACGGCGTCGCGGCGGATCTCCTCCAGGCGCTGGCTCACGGTCGTGCCTCCCGGTTCCGGATGGTGGGACTCGTCGGGAAAAGATAGTTCCCCCGGCGGACGAACAGAAACGCGATTTCGGCGCCCGGTCGCGCCGCTCGCCCCTTGCCCGGTACCCGGCCGCCGCCTATGTTTCGTTGGTCCACGTCCCCGGCGGCCGCCGAAAGGAGACCACGTGCCCGGTTCGACGGTGACGATCGTCTTCGAGGGCCGTCCCCTGGCCTGCCGCGCCGGCCAGACGGTGGCGGCGGCGCTCTGGGAGCACGGTATCCGGGTCCTCTCCCGCAGCCCCAAGTACGGCCGTCCCCGCGGCGTGTCCTGCGCCCGCGGCCACTGCACCCACTGCCTGATGCGGATCGACGGCGTGCCCAACGTCCGGGCCTGCCGCACCGAGGTGCGTGACGGGATGCGCGTCGAGCGCCAGGACACCGGCGCCTTCTACGGACCCGCCCTGCAGAAGGTCATGGAGACGGCCGGGGACCTCTTCCCGGTGGGGTTCTACTACAAGTGGTTCACCCGTCCGCCGGCGGTCTCGCGCCTGTTCCTGGGCGGCCTGCGCCCGCTGACCGGGGTCGGGCGGCTGCCCGAGGCGAAGCACTGGGCCGGGGACACCGATGCGTCCCCCCCACGCGACCTGGGCCGGGTGGCGACCGTCGTCGTGGGGGCCGGCGCGTCGGGCCTGGCCGCGGCCGGGGAGGCCGCCTCCGGCGGCGAGGTCCTGCTGGTCGACGAGATCGACCGCGTCGGGGGACAGCGGCGGCTGGCGCTGGACGCCATCGCTGCCGGCGACGCGGGGCTGATCGACGCGCTGCCGCCCCTGGCCGCACTGCGCGACCGTCTCGACGACCTCGCCGCGGTCGCGGGCCGTGACGAGGTCACCTTCCTGGGCGAGACGCGCGTCGTGGGCGCCTGGCAGCCCGACCTGCTGCTGCTGCGCGACCGCGACGGGCTGCTGCAGGTGCGGGCCGAGCGGATCGTCTGGGCCGCCGGCTGCTTCGACCGCGTACCGCTGTTCGACGACGCCGACCGGCCCGGCGTCCTCGGTCCCCGCGGCCTCTACCGCCTGCTGGGCCGCGACGGCCTGCGCGTGGCCGGGACCGGGAGCGTCGTCTGGGGCGACGGGATCGACCTGTGGCTCGCCGCCGCCCTGCTGGCCGCCGGCGGGGCGCGGGTGACCCTGGCGCCGGCCGGCGAGGTCGACGCCGACCTGCTGGCCGTCGCGCAGCGCCGCGGCTGGTCGCTGCACACCGGCTGTCGGCCGATCAGGGCCCATGCCGAACACGGGGCGCTGGCGGCCGTCTCGTTCGCCTGCGGCGGCGCGGACGTGCGGGTGCCGTGCGAGCTGGCCGTGGCCGCGGAGCGGGGCGTTCCGGCCTACGACGTCCCCTACCAGCTCGGAGCCGAGCTGGTCCTGGATCCCGGACGCGGCGGCTACGTGCCGCGGGAGCCCCGGGGCCACCCGCGGATCGCCGTCGTGGGAGAGGCGGCCGGCGCGCCGGCCGTCCTGGAGGTGGGCGGATGAGCAAGCGGATCCTCTGCCACTGCGAGGACGTGACCCTGGAGGAGTTCCGGCGGGCCTACCGCGACGGGTTCACGGAGCTGGAGTCGCTGAAGCGCTTCACCGGCGTCGGCACCGGCTTCTGCCAGGGCAAGGGGTGCCTCTGCGCCGCCGCCGAGGAGCTGGCCCGCCTGCGGGGAGTCGCGCCGGCGGAGATCCCGCTCACGAACATCCGGCCGCCGGTCGAACCGCTGACCTTCGCCGAGCTCGCGGCACTGGAGGTGCCGCCGCTCGTCGAGGAGCTGGAAGGCGGCGCTGCCGCGGACGGACGCGACGACGCCGAGCCGCAGTCCCCGGACCAGGAGCCCGCGCCATGATCCCCCTGCCCGACGGTCCCGTCCCCCGCACCGCCGACGCCGTCGTCGTGGGCGGCGGCGTCAACGGCCTGGCCGTGGCCTACGAGCTGGCCAAGGCCGGCGTGCGCGACATCGTCGTCGTGGAGAAGAGCTACCTGGGCAGCGGCTCGACCGGTCGCTGCGGCGGCGGCATCCGCCAGCAGTGGACCACCGAGGAGAACATCCGCCTGGCCCAGGAGAGCGTCACCGCCTACGAGCGGCTGGCCGCGGAGCTGGGGATCCAGACCTTCTTCCGCCAGGGCGGCTACCTGATGGTCACCGAGAACGAGGAGGACCTGCCGGCCCTGCGCGAGGCCGTCGCCCTGCAGAACCGCTGCGACGTGCCGAGCGAGTTCCTCTCCCCCGAGGAGTGCCGACGAGTCGTCCCCGAGCTGGACATCAGCCGCATCAAGGGGGCCACCTTCTGCCCCAGGGACGGCACCGCCTACCCGTTCGCCGTGGTCTGGGGCTACGCCCGCGCGGCGCGGCGGCGCGGCGTGCGGATCTTCATCCGCACCGCCGTCACGAAGGTGAAGGCCGACGACGGACGGATCACCGGCGTCACCACCACCCGGGGCGAGATCAGCACCCCCCTGCTGGTCAACTGCGCCGGGCCGTGGGCCCGCTCCCTGGCGGCCATGGTGGGGGTGTCGTTGCCCAACCGGCAGGAGCGGCACGAGATCATGGTCAGCGAGTCGCTCAAGCCGTTCCTCGAGCCGATGGTCATCTCCATCAGCAACGGGATCTACTTCAGCCAGAGCCTGCGCGGGGAGATCGTGGGCGGGATCGGCGACCCGGACGAGCCCGGCTGGGAGGATCCGGCGCGGTTCGACACCCGCAGCCAGCTGCGGTTCGCGGTCCGCTTCGCCAGGGCGCTGATTGGCTACTATCCCCCGGCGCGCCGGATGCGGCTGATGCGCCAGTGGGCCGGCATGTACGACGTCACCCCCGACCACCGTCCCATCCTGGGCGACGTACCCGGCCTGGAGGGCTACTACCACAGCTGCGGCTTCAGCGGTCACGGCTTCATGCTGTCACCCATGGCGTCGCGCCGGCTGGCACGCTACATCACCACCCGCCGGGAGGACCCGATCATCACGTCGCTCTCGCTGGCGCGGTTCGAGCGGGGGGACGTCCGGACGGACGCGTTCGTGGTGGGTTGAGAGAGAGGGCGACAGCGCCCCGTTTAGACCCGATGGAACAGCTGAGCTGTCGGCATATCAGTGGGTTGGCCCGCGATAGACCAGAGCCACACGCGAGAGAAGCTGAACCGCCCCCCCTTTTCCGGAGCCTCCGTTACGTGAGTCCCGCCACCATGGCCGGAACCCCTTGACGCTCGTGGTATCGCTGCTCGAACTCCACCGGCGGCTCGATCCCGGCCTGTCGCACCCACGCTCGCCCGCCGTTGGCGCCAGGCGCAGGGGCCCAGGGCAGGCGGCGGTCATCTATAAAGATTCTTCAGATCCCCCCAGCTCTTGCGCTCGTTCGCCACACCGGGCGCATCGAAGGGCTCGAAATCCACCACGCCATAGATGGATGGATCGTCGTTCCCGTCCCAGATCAGCGCCGCGATGCTGTCGGGGTCGTCGTACCCCCAGTCGTTGTGCGTGAAGTCCAGTTTGACCACCGGTGGGTTGTTGAAAAAGGCCAACTTCACCAACAGGCCACCGGGGAGGTTGTGGATCACACTCTCGTGCATGGAGGATGCATAGTGGTCACACCGGATCGCCGCGATGGTCCCGCCATGCAAGATGTTCCCCGAGCCCGAGAAGTAAGCCCAGTCACAGTTGATGTTGTACACCCCACCCTCCATCTCACAATCCACTATCCCCAGCACCGAACCGTCGGTCACGTTCACCGCCGCATAGCTGCAATCTTCGAACACGCACCCTTCGATCCGACCGTTGGCGTGGAAGCTGTATTGAACGCCGTCAACAAGATCATGGAAGGTGCTGTTGACCACCGTGGCGCCCGCCGGGGACTGGCACTCCACACCCACGGAACGGGGAACATCGCTGCTGAAGTCCGAATCCGATATGGTGCAGACACCTGAGGCCGTGTATACCCACACACCGAATCTGTTGTCCATAAACACACAACCGTCGATGGCGCTATTGCCGGATACATCCACCTCAATTCCATATCTCGAATGTGAGAACGAACAATTATCAATCGCCGCTGAGCCATATGCCACATCAACCCCATACTCGCTGTTCTGAACACTGAGTGATGACACAATCCCACTACAATACTCAACATCAATGCCCATGGTCACCTCATTCCAGTCCTGTTCTGTCTGGCCGATGACCGTCGCATCCGCGCCAGCACCCAACAAGACCAGATCCTTACCC
>CAYTEO010000013.1:0-2231 GCA_964436825.1 uncultured Fibrobacteraceae bacterium
CCCACGTAGGTCATCTCGAACAGGGCGGCCAGCATCAGGCGGCGCACGTCGCCGGTGGTGGTCAGGAAGCGGACCGTGTCGTGGCTGTCGATCAGGTTCATCATCACGGCCACCGACTGGGGCGGATAGACCGAGCGGCCCGGGGCGAGCTGGCGGTCGAAGGTGGCGGCGTCGATCCTCCCCTTGCCGATGAAGTCCATCACCGGGTCGCGGAAGAACTTGTAGTTCATCACCGAGTCGAAGCAATCCGGCCCCACCCAGCTGCCGGCGTTGCCCCAGATCTCGCCCACCAGCCAGACGTCCGGCTTGGCCTCGTCGCACGCCTCGCGGAACAGCTTCCAGAACCAGAACGGCACCTCGTTGGGCACGTCCAGGCGGAACCCGTCCACGTCCATGTCCGTCAGCCACCAGCGCGTGGCGTCCAGCACGTAGTTCACCACGTCCCAGTTGGGCCTGGCCTGGCTGATGTCCGTGATGGCGCTCTCCTGGTTCTGGGGCCTCGAGAGGTCGTAGTTCAGCTCCGGGTGCAGCCCGAAGCCCCACCAGCAGGCGTAGTAGTCGGACGCCTTGAAGTCGCGCGTCTTGGGCAGCGGCCACCGCTTCCACTCGTACCAGTTCCAGTACTTGGACTTCTGCCCCTTCTCCACGCAGTCGCGGAAGGCGAAGTGCCAGTTGCCGGTGTGGTTGAAGGCCATGTCCACGATCACGCGGATGCCGCGCTGGTGGCAGTCGTCCACGAAGGCGCGGAACTCCTCCGGCGTGGCGAAGTGCGGGTCGATGCTCCGGTAGTCCACCGGGTCGTACTTGTGGTTGCTGACACCCTGGGTCAGGGGGTTGAAGTAGATGACCTCCACGCCCAGGTCCTGCAGGTAGTCCAGTTCCTGGCGCACGCCGGCGATGTCGCCCCCGTAGAAGGAGTAGTAGTCCGGCTTGCCGTCGGTCCGGTACGGGCTGTGCTTGAGGCCGGACCAGTCGTACCAGTCCTGCACCAGGTGGAAGTACTCGCCGTTGGTCTTCCCGCCCGGGGGTAGCGTGTTGACGCCCTGGTACCACGGCTCGCTGAAGTCCGGGTCGTTGGCCGTGTCGCCGTTGCGGAACCGCTCGGGGAAGATCTGGTAGACCAGGCTCCCCTGGGCCCAGGCGGGGGTCACGAACGGCGGGTGCGTCGCGGCGGTGTAGCGGAACGGCGGCACATCCGGCCCGAAGCCGCTGCGACCCAGCACGAATTCCTGCCCGCCGTCGCGGTAGACGATCCGGTACTCCAGCACCGCATCCTTGCTGGGCAGCGTGACCCGCGCCCTGTAGTAGCGGTAGGCGGGGTCGCTCTCGGCGGGCGTCATCTCGACGACCTGCTCCTTGCCGCCGTCGATGCCGTAGCGCAGCTCGACCTGCTCCACGTCGTCCAGGTGGGCTTTGGCGGTGATCTCGATCTCGGTCTCTGTCAGCGGGTTGCAGGTGGAGTAGTCGAACCGCGGCTCGATGTCGTCGGTGAACATGGCCCCGTCGCCGCGGCCGATCTCCACGGCCGGGAACGAGTCGTCCACCTCCAGCACGGAGTTCTGGCCGCCGAAGCCGTCGTCGGTGCCCTTGGGGTTGTTCGGATCCTGGTGCCAGGTGCCGTCCACCACGAACTTGTACTGGTACGTCCCCGGCTGCAGCAGCAGGGTCACCGTGAAGACGCCGTCACCGTCGGGGTCGGTCATGCGGGTCTTGCTGTCGTTCCAGTCGTTGAAGGTGCCGGCCAGGAAGACGTTGGTGGCCGACTTGCCGGCAGCATAGGAGAATTTCACGCGGCGCACGCCGGTGGTGCTGCCGCCGCCGGTGGCCGCGGCCGCCTCCCACGCCTTCAGGGTGTCCACGCCGGCCGGCACGTGCAGCACGGAGTTCTGGCCTCCGAAGCCGTCGTCGGTGCCGTTGGGGTTCTCCGGGTCGGCCTGCCAGTCGCCGTCCACCACGAACTTGTACTGGTGGTCACCGGGGCCTATCGGCACGGCCACGGTCCAGGTCCCGTCCTGGTCGTCGTCCTGCATGGGCGTGGCGGTGTCGCTCCAGCCGTTGAAGTCGCCGGCCAGGAAGACGTGCTGGACGCCGCTGATCACCGGTGTGTAGCGGAACAGGACGGTGACGCCGCCGGTGGGAGCTGCCTCTGCCGGAGCGACCGCAGCGGCTGCCTTGCCACCGCCGGCGGTCATGGCCCCGCCGCCAGCGGGCACGGTCAGCACCGAGTTCTG
>CAYTEO010000013.1:2331-54917 GCA_964436825.1 uncultured Fibrobacteraceae bacterium
CACCGCCGGCGGTCATGGCCCCGCCGCCAGCGGGCACGGTCAGCACCGAGTTCTGTCCGCCGAACCCATCGTCAGTGCCCTCGGGGTTCTTCGGGTCCTGCAGCCAGTTGCCGTCCACCACGAACTTGTACTGGTACGTCCCGGGCGCCAGGGGCAGGGTCACCTCGTAGACGCCGTCCCCGTCGGGGTCGGTCATGGGCGTGGCGGTGGTGCTCCAGTCGTTGAAGCTGCCGGCCAGGTAGCAGCTGCCCACCTTGCCGCCCGCATCGTAGCGGAAGGTCACCCCGCCCGCGGTGGTCGCGGGCGCGGCGGGCGCTGCCGCCACGGCGGGAGGCGCCTCGCCACCGCCGGCCACCAGCTCGTCCACCCCCTCGGGCACCTCGATGACCGAGTTCTGTCCGCCGAACCCGTCCGGCGCGGTGCGGGGGTTGGCCGGGTCGGCCCGCCAGGCGCCGTCGACGATGAACTTGTACTGGTAGGTGCCCGGGGCCAGGGAGAGGGTCGTGGACCAGACGTCGCCGCTGCGCTGCAGGGCAATGTCGTATGGCTTCCAGCCGTTGAACTCGCCGGCCAGGTGGACCTCCCCGGCGGCGGGGGCGCGCAGGACGAAGGTCACGTCGGCGGCCAGGGCCGCGGTGGCCAGCAGGGACAGGCAGAGCAGGATGGGCAACAGCGGTCGTCTCACGATGGTCTCCCGTGGGAAGAGGTTCCGGGTGGGCCGTCATGGCCGTCCGGGGACCAGCCTACCATCAGCGCCGTCCGCGTCAAGGCCGTCCGGGCCTGGGGGCGCTGTCCATGTTATAATGTTCCGCGGAGAACCGCTCACGAAAGGCAGCCACGATGCAACGACACCTCACCGTCGCCGCCCTGGCCGCGGCGCTCGCGCTCCTCCTGCTGGCCGGCTGCGGCGACGAACAGGCGCCCGTCGCCCCCCTCGCGGAGCAGGACGGCACCCCCGCCCCCGCCGACGTCGCCGCCGTCGACACCTTCGTCCTGCGCGCCTACGGCGCCGACGCGGTGACCCTGGCCGGCCCGTTCAACGACTGGAACACCAACGACACCGGCTACAGCTTCACCCTCGACCCCGACGGCTACACCTGGCGGCTGGCCACCACCCTGCCCACCGGCCTGCAGAGCTACAAGTTCATCCTCCACCGCGGCACGAGCTACACCTGGCTGACCGATCCGGAGGCGTGGGAGGTGGTCTCGGGCGGCGACCCGGCCCAGGCCAACGCCCTGCGCGGCCGCGTGCTGCCGTCGATCCGCGATCTCCCCTCCCCGCCGGACCGCCGCCGGCTGGTGATCTACGAGCTGTCGGTCAACGACTTCTCCAGCCAGGGCACGTTCGCCGGTGTCATCGCCGGGTTGACCAGCGGGGGCAACCTGGTCGACCTGGGGATCAACTGCATCGAGCTGATGCCGGTCACGGCCCCCAGCTACAACGGCTGGGGCTACGACCCGGTCCTCTACTTCGCTCCCAACCCGTCGTTCGGCTGGCCCAACTACTTCGCCCTGCTGGTGGACCGCTGCCACGAGCAGGGGATCGCCGTCCTGCTGGACATGGTCCTGAACCACGCCGCCGGCGGCAGCGTCCTGCGCCAGCTCGACACCTTCAGCGGCGAGTACCACTTCACGACGACCGAGGACAACCCCTGGGGCATGGTGGAGCTCAACTGGAACGATCCCGCCCTGCGGGACCACATCCTGGCGGCGCTGTGCCACTGGATCGACACCTACAAGGTGGACGGCTTCCGCTTCGACCACATCGCCGGGGAGCCGTACGCCACCTGGGTCTGGCTGCGCGACCAGCTCAAGGCCCGCTACCCCGACCTGCTGCTGATCGCCGAGGACTACGCCTATCCCGTCGACGGCAACGCCGTCACCAACGGCTACGACGCCCAGTGGGGCGGCAACCACACCGACGGCTGGGGCGGCGGCGGCAACAACTTCCTGCAGGTGCTGACCACCGACCTGACCGAGCGCGGCTTCGCCTGGCGCGGCTCCACCACGCCGTCGGTGGGCGCCTGGGGCTTCGCCTACAAGAACATGTGGGCCACCGCCAACGTCATCGGCGGCAACGACCAGTACACCGGGTCGAACGGAGACGGCTTCAGCGACGTCAAGTTCCTGGAGTCCCACGACGAGAACCGCCTGGTCTGGGCCGTGGACAGCTACGGCAGCACCGACGCCCAGGCCGTGGGCGGGCTGCAGAAATCCCGCCTGGGCGCCTACGCCCTGCTGACCTGCGTCGGGATCCCCCTGCTGTACAACGGGCAGGAGATCGGCGCGGACGAGTACCGCCCCGCCGACCCGACCCTGCACCAGATCGACTGGACCGCCGGCGACCAGCAGCTGCGCACCGTCTACCGGAGCCTGATCCGGCTGCGCCTCGCCGAGCCGGCCCTGCAGAGCGAGAACATCTGGTTCCACTGGCGCCCCGACTGGGCCGACCACCTGGAATACACCCTCTGCTACTGGCGCGGCGCGACGGCCGACCAGGCGGCGGCGGAGATCGTCGTGGCCCTCAACTTCGACCACCTGCCCCACACCCTGCCGGTCCCCTTCCCGGCCGACGGCGACTGGCTCCGCCTCCACCCCGAGACGGGGGCGTGGGAGCTGGTCACGGTCGCGGGAGGCTCGCTGACGGTGGACCTGCCGGCCTCGACGGGGATGCTGTGGAAGCGGTTCGACGGGACCACCGGCGTCCGCGACCGCTGAGGCGCCGCGCACGGGACGTTCCGGGAAGGCGGGATCAGCAGAGCGGCAGCGCGCGCACCGGCAGCTCGCCGCGGGCGCGCAGGTCGGCGGCGTACTCCCCCATGGTCGCGAAGCGCCCGCCGGCGAGGATGGCCTCCAGCTTGGCGGCCGTCGTCGCCTGCCCCCCCTGGCTGACCAGCCGCATCAGCCGGCCCTGTCCGGTGTCGGGTCGGATGTCGTCCAGCTCCCAGGGATGGAAGTAGGTGACCACGGCCTGTCCCTGGCGCTGGGCCGTCCGCCGCAGCAGGCGGTACGCCCAGCGGGGCAGCAGCCGCAGGTAGGCGCCGCCGGCGAACGGCAGGTTCACGCCCAGCACGCGCGCGGTGGTCATGGGCAGCACCAGCAGCGGCTCGCTTCCCGCGCCGCCGGTCCCCTCCAGCAGGAAGGGGTGCCGCGGGCAGGTGGGCTGGCCGTAGCGGGGGTGGTGGACCGGGAAGAGGGAGCAGTCGTAGGTGAAGCCCAGCTCCGCGAGGATGTACCAGAACTCGTGGACCGCCGGGGTGATGGTGAAGCTGGGCGCCCGGTAGCCGCGGACGCGGTCCACGCCCGCCCGCGCCAGCGCCTCCAGGGCCAGCTCGGTGTCCTGGCGGAAGCCCGCGGCGTCCAGGTGGTGGACCACCGGGTGGCGGTGGCTGTGGCAGGCGATCTCGTGTCCCGCCGCGGCGATGCGGCGGATCAGGTCGGGGTGCCGCTCCGCCGTCCAGCCCAGGACGAAGAAGGTGGCCTTCACGCCGGCGCAGTCCAGCAGCTCCAGGGTCCGCTCGGTGTTGCGCTCCACCCGCTGCTCCTGCTCGTCCCACCTCTCGGGCGGGACGTGGGTCAGGTAGTTGTGGCCGTGGAACCACTCCTCCACGTCCACGGTCATGATGTCGGGTGGCGCGTGCCGCATCAGTCGACTCCCCGGCGCGGCGCGGGCGTTCGCCCGCCGCTGCCCGTCGTCGCGGCGGCCTCCTGCTCGCTCTCCTGCCAGAGGCGGTCCAGGTCCTCCTGCAGCCCCACCACGATCAGCCGGTCCACCGGCTCGATCCGCCGGTCCGGGTCCGGGATCTCGTTGTAGCTGTCGCCGCTCCACCCCTTCCGCTTGAAGGCCAGGACGGTCACGTTGTAGCGGCGGCGCAGGTCCAGCTCGCGCAGGGTCCGGCCGACGAACGACGGCGGCGGCGAGAACAGGGCCACCTTGTACGGCTCGGGCAGCTCCAGGACGTCGTGCATGCCGGTGTCCTGGTGGACGATCTTGAAGCCGGCCACCTCCTTGTGCAGCACCTCCTGGGTGTAGACGTCGAAGATGGCCTTGCGGGTGACGATCCCCACCAGCTTGGGGTTGCCGGGCCGGTCCAGGACCGGCAGGTCGGGCGCCTCGGTCCCGGCCAGCAGGAGGTAGACCTCCTCCAGGTCGTCCTGGCGGTAGCACGGCCTGGCGACGGGGTGGCAGATGTCGGCGGCGATGATCACGTCGCAGAGCTGGTCCTCGCGCAGCAGGTCCTTGACGTCGTGGATCGTGATCTCGCCCACCAGCCGCATGTCGTCGTCCACCACGTAGAAGTGGTGCTCCGGGGCGTCCAGGAAGAGCTTGATGATCTGGTCCAGGCGGGCGTCGTGGCGCAGGGTGCGCGGGTGGGTCTCCATGACGTCCTGGACGTAGTAGTTCTTCAGGATCGTGCTCTCGCGCCCGAAGTTCAGGTGCTGGCCGCGCAGGGTGAACTTCAGGGTGAAGATGCTGTCGGCCAGCAGCCGCTGGGAGACCAGCGTCGCCACGATGCAGGCCAGCATCAGCGGCAGGATGATGGAGTACTCGCCGGTCATCTCGAACAGGATCAGGATGGCCGTCAGCGGCGCGCGCGTGGCCGCGGCGACCATGGCCGCCATGCCCACCATGGCGAATCCGCCCACGTGGATCGGCAGCAGGGGGTGCAGCAGCGCGCCGTAGGCCGCGCCCAGGGCCCCGCCCAGGAACAGGGCCGGCGCGAAGATGCCGCCGCTCTGGCCCGAGCCCAGGGTCAGGTCCACGGCCACCAGCTTGGCCGCGAACAGCAGCAGCAGCCACTGCCAGTCGGTGACCGCGCCGTTGAGGATCTCGACCATCGAGGCGTAGCCGATCCCGTACGTCTGGGGCACGACGAGGATGACCCCGCCCAGCAGCAGCCCGCCCACGGCCGGCTTGAACCACTCCGGCAGGCGCAGCCGGTCGAACCGCGCCTCGGACCAGTAGAGGGTCCGGATGTAGACGATGCTGGCCACCCCGACCACGACCCCCATCAGGGCGTAGGCCGGCAGCTCGGTCCAGGACAGGAGCTGGAAGTGGGAGACGTGGAAGGCCGGGTGGTCGCCCAGGTAGTAGCGGCTGATGACCGTCGCCATGACGCTGGCCACGATGATCGGGCTGAACGTCGTGATCGCGAAGTCGCGCAGGATGATCTCGACGGCGAACAGGGCGCCGGCGATGGGCGCGTTGAAGGTGGCGGCGATGCCGGCCGCCGCGCCGCAGCCGACCAGGGTCCGCAGCCGCTGCGGCGAGAAGCGGAGCCACTGGCCCACGGTGCTGGCCATGGCCGCCCCGATCTGGATGATCGGCCCCTCGCGCCCCACCGAGCCGCCGAAGGCGATGGTCACGGCGCTGGCGG
Organism: uncultured Fibrobacteraceae bacterium; assembly: GCA_964436825.1. Lineage (GTDB taxonomy): Bacteria > Krumholzibacteriota > Krumholzibacteriia > LZORAL124-64-63 > LZORAL124-64-63 > CAYTEO01. Next base: position 7,710 of record CAYTEO010000013.1, read on the forward strand.
TGATCTTCACGGCGGCGACGATGGGCCGGATGACCCCGTTCTTGAAGACGACCGCGTCGATGACCTCCGGCACGCCGTGTCCCTTGGCCTCCCGCGCCAGGTGGTAGATCAGCGGGCCGACCAGCAGTCCACCGGCCATCGGCAGCAGGACGATCTTCCACCACGGGACGTCGTGCAGCAGCAGGACGACGTCCTCGCCCGGCCCGATGGTGAAGGTCTGGAAGAACTGGACCATCAGCCGGAAGAGGATGGCCCCGTAGCCGCCGATGATCCCGATGACGGCGGCGACGAGGATCATCGTCGTCGTCTCGTCCAGGGCGAAGCGGTCCAGCAGGGCGTAGACGCCGTTGCGCAGCAGGGTCAATCGCGTACCTGGCGAGCGGGACTCCATCGGTTGCTCCGTGATGTCACAGGAATCCGGGAGGCGAAACGATCGTCGCAACGTTGTCACACGCGGCCGGCAGCGTCAACCTCGCCGCGTTTTCCCTCGCCCTGGACGCTCCCCCGACCTATCCTGCCCGGGTACCTCATCCCTGGATGGTGACGATGAACGACCTGACGACCTCCTCCCTCGGCCCCGCCACCCTGGCGGTCCTGCCCAACGGCATGCGCCTGATCGTCCTGGAGGACCACCGCGGCGGCGTGGCCACCTGCAACGTCTGGGTCCGGGCCGGTTCCAACCTGGAGCCCGACGGCGTGCGCGGCTGGTCCCACGGCATCGAGCACATGCTGTTCAAGGGAACGGATCGGCGCGGCGAGCGCGACTTCGCCCTGGCCGTGGCGGACCTGGGGGGGCGCAGCAACGCCGGCACCGGCTACGAGACGACGAACTACCACATCACCGTGCCCACCGCCGGCATCACCGCGGCGGCGGACCTGCTGGCCGACATCCTGTTCCACGCGTCTTTCGACCCCGCGTCGCTGGAGGCCGAGCGCCAGGTCCTGGTCCACGAGAACCATCTGCACGACGACCAGCCGGGCGGGTACGGGCTGACCTGGCGCCTGGCCCTGGAGCTGGCCTGCGACGCCAGCCCCTACCGGCGGCCCATCGGCGGCCGGGACGAGGACCTGCTGCGCACCCCCCGCGACGAGATCCTCGCCTTCTGGCGGGCCGCCTACCGGCCCGAGCGGATGACGACCGTCGTCGTCGGCGACGTGGACACGGGCCGGCTGCTGCCGGAGCTGGCGGTACGCCTCGGCTCCTTCACCCCGCCGCCCGCGCCGCCGCTGCCCGACCCGCCGGTCGAGCCGCCCCACACCGCCCCCCGCTGCCGCCTGGTGACCGCCGACGTCAAGCGGCTGTACGCCAAGCTGGTCGTCCCCGCCCCGCCCGAGGGCGATCCCGACCGCCCGGTCGTGGAGATGATCCGCCACCTGCTGGCCGAGGGGCGCGGCAGCCGCCTGTTCCGCGAGGTCCGCGAGCGGGCCGGCCTGGCCAGCGAGATCTCGCTGCTGGGCGAGACCGGCCCCCGCGAGGGATGGCTGGTGGTGGACTGGGAGACCGATCCCGACCGGGGCCGGGACGCCCTGCTGGCCATCGTCCACGAGCTGGCCCTCCTCCAGCAGGAACCGGTCGACGAGCGCGAGCGGCAGCGGGCCCTGGCCCGGGCCCTGCTGGCCCACGAGGCGAACCGGGAGACGGTCCAGGGCCAGGCCTTCCTGATCGGCTGGCACGACCTGATGGGGGACCCGCTGCGGGCCTGGGACCTGCCGCAGCGCCTGGACGCCGTGACCACCGACGACATCATGCGTGTCAGCCGGCGCCTGTTCGCCCCCGAGCAGATCAGCCTCCTGCTCTACGGTCCCCGCGACGGCCTGGCTCCCGGCCTCCCCCGCGACGGCGAGGCGCTGCGCCCCCTGCTGGGGGAGCTGACCGGCCCCGGTGCGGACACCCCCGGCAATCCCCCCCGGGTGCGCGGGACCGGGTTCGCCCCGCCCGCCGCCGCCACGACCGACCAGCCCTTCGTCGCCCTGGAGCTGCCCGGCGGCGCGCGTCTCTACGCCCGGTACGACCCCTCCCTGCCGCTGGCGACGGTCAGCGTGACGGTCCGCGGCGGCGTCTGGCTGCAGGACCGCCCGGGCGAGGCGTCCCTGGCCCAGCACGTCATGCTCAAGGGAACGGAAGGGCGGTCGGCGGAAGAGCTGGCCACCGCCTGGGAGGAGAAGGGCGTGACCGTGTCGCCGCTGGTGGGACGCGACCAGACCGGTCTGGTCGTCGCCGGCCTGACCCGGCACTGGCAGGAGGTCCTGGACCTCGTCGCCACGATGGTCTGCCGGCCGACCTTCCCCGACGACGAGCTCGAGAGGGAGCGCCGGCTGGCCCTGGCCGACCTGGCCGCCTTCGCCGACGATCCCTTCCAGGCGGCGGCCCTCCGCCTGCGCGAACGGTTCTACGGCGACCACCCCTACGGCCCTCCCCTGGTGGGCTGGCCGGAGAGCCTGGCTGCCCTCACCCCCGAGGACCTGCATCGCTGGTACAACCGTGTCTGGCGACAGGGGAACATCGTCATCGTCGCCTCGGGAGACCTCGCGCCCGAATCCCTGGCCCGCCGGCTGGAACCGGTGCTGGCCGACATGCCGGCGGCACCGCCTGTCCAGGTCCCCGGTGGCGGCCAGATCGCCGTGCAGGGCCACGTCCAGGAGACGCTGCGGCGCGACAGCCAGCAGGTCGTCGTCCTGGCGGCCGTCCCCGGCCCGGCCCATCCCGACGCTCACCGCGCCGAGCTCTCCCTCTGGCAGGCCCTGCTGAACGGCCAGAGCGGACGCCTGTTCGCCAGGCTGCGCAACGAGCGCTCCCTCTGCTACACCGCGGGGGTCCAGGCGGCCGCGGGCCTGGGACCGGGGATGATCATCGCCTACATCCTGACGTCCCCAGACCGCGTCGCCGAGGCCGCCGACGCCCTGCGGGCCGAGCTGGAGGAGACGGCGAGCTCGCCCCCCACCGCCGAGGAGCTGGCCCGGGCCCGCCGGCGGCTGCGGGGCAACCTGCTGATCAACCGCCAGACCCATGGCGACCGGGTCAGCCGCTGCAGCACGAACGTTCTCTACGGTCGGGATCCGGACGACCTGCGGAAACTGCTGGCCGCGCTCGACGCCGTCACGCCGGAGTCGCTGCGGGCAGCCGTGGAATACTACCTGGCGGCGGGAACGAGGCTGGAATTGCGCCTCGGGCCGGCCTGAGGGCCGGCCCGGGACGGCCGCTCACTCGGGACGGTGAACGGGGTAGCGCTGGGGGTCGTCCCCCATGTCTATGACGTAGCTCTCCTTGCTGAAGATCGTCCGGTGCTTCTTGCCGGCGGGGATGTAGTAGACGTCGCCCGACTGGTAGAGCTCGGTACGACCGTCGATCTCCAGGGTCATCTCCCCGGCGACGAGGTAGCCCCACTGGGCGGCGTGGCTGTGGTCCGGCACGACCGTTCCCTCCTCGAAGTGGAGGAAGGTGACCTGCTTCTCGTCGTTGGTCAGGGTATGGCCGGTGGCACCGGGAACGGGCATCTCGACCTGGGGCAGCCGGAGGATCTCCGGGGGCCAGAACTGTTGGGCAACCTGGACTCTTGCCATCGAGACCTCCCCTGGTAGGTGTCAACTGTCGTGGCCCGCCAGGATGCGGGCCGTCCCCTCTCTTCAAACACGCCACCCGCGCCGGGTTCCCTCAGGCCTCCTGCGGCCTGTAGTCCTCACCCCGCAGCGGCAGCACCGGCGGGCCGGCGACGACCTCGGCGGCGACGACCTCCCCGAAGAACATGTCGTGGTCCCCCGTCCGGATGCGGTCGACCTTGCGGCACAGGTAACGCGCCACGCAGTCGGCCAGCGCCGGGACCCCGCCCTCCAGCAGGACATGGTCCACCTCGGCCCACTTGTCCCGCTCCCGGCCGGAGACCAGACCGAACAGCCTGGCCTCGGAGACCTGCCCCTCCCGCAGCAGCGAGACGCTGAACGCCGCGGCCTGGCAGAGAACGGGATGGGTGGCCCGCTCGTGGCCGATCGAGACTGCGAGCATGGGGGGATCATGGGAGGTACGCATCACCCAGGAGGCGGTCAGGCCGGCCGTACGGCCGCCGACGGCGGTTCCGATGATGGTAACGGGTGCGGTCAGGAGTCTCAGGACGTCGGCCAGGGGCTGGTCGGGTCGCGCCATGGGGGCTCCCGGGAAGAGGGTGACGGGTTGCGCTCCACGGTCAGGGACAGTGTATCGACAGGCGTCCCCGGCGTCGAGCCCTCTTTTTCGGTCAGCGGGAACCGGGGTCTGCCGCCGCGCCGCTGTCGTCGTCGCTGCCGGCGGATTCGGGCAGCACGCGCGGGATCCGGCAGATGAACCGCGCACCCCGGCCCGGTTCGCTCTCGACGGTCAATTCCCCGCCCATGGTCCGGGACAGCTGGCGGGCGATGGCCAGGCCCAGGCCCGTGCCGGCCTGGCGGGCCTTCTCCCCTCCAAGCTGGGTGAACGGCTCGAAGATCCGCTCCTGGAGGTGGGCGGGGATCCCCTCGCCGGTATCCTCCACCTCCAGGACGAGCCACTCCGCGGCCTCGCCCTCGGCACGACAGCGGACGGTCACTCCGCCCTGGCGGGTGAACTTGACGGCGTTGCCCACCAGGTTCATCAGGATCTGGCCCAGCCGCGTGGCGTCGCCCACGGCCTCGTCGGGCAGGTCGGGATCGCACTCCGTGCGCAGGTAGAGCCCCTTCTCCCGGGCGCCGGGACCGAGGATCTCGACGACGTCCCGGACGACCGCCGCGGGACGGTACGGCTGGCGGTCCAGCTCCAGCCGGCCGGCCTCGATCTTGGTGAGATCCAGGATGTTGTTGATCAGCGACAGCAACACCTGGCCGCTCCGCTTGATGGACTGGGCGAACTCCGCGGCCTCCTGCTGGCTGATCGTCGGCAGGGTCAACAGGTCGGCGAAACCGATGACACAGGTCAGCGGCGTGCGGATCTCGTGGGACATGGCCGCCAGGAAGAGGCTCTTGTTCCGGTTGGTCCGCTCCGCCTCGCGGATGGCCCGGCTCGCCTGCGCGTAGGCCTCCTCCAGCTCGCGCTTGGCGGCAGTGAGGGCCTGCTGGTCCCGGGTCCGCTCCAGCAGTGCCTCGCGGATCCGGTCCGCTTCCTCCCGTTGCCGCTCCGAGTGGGCGGCGGCGATGGCCACCAGCGTCATCTGCTGGACCATGTGGAGCTGGAGCCGGTACTCGTCCGAGGCCCGGCGCGAGGCCCAGCTCGCCACCAGCCCCAGCAGCCGCCGGTGGGCCGTCCCGGGCGCGGGCAGGTCATGGGCGACGAGCCAGCCGAGAACGGCGCGCTCCCGCTCGTCCTCCAGGACCAGGGGCAGCGCCGTCAGCTTCGCCCCGCAGCCGGGACAGCGGTCGGGCACGGCAAGGTCGAGCCGATGGGCCCATCCCTGGACGAGTTCGGCGAGCCGGACGCGGCAGTCGGCGGGGCAGTGGAGCAGGGCGGGGATCTGCAGGGGGCTGTTGTTGGCCTCCCGGAACCCGATGTCGTGGCGCAGGAACAGCAGGGACTGCAGACCGACCGCCTCGGCCAGGGCCGACCGCCAGCGGGTCAGCTCCTGCAGGTCGAGGATGGCCTCCGGCGGCACCTCCCCGGGCGGGCAGATGCGGCCGTCGCGCAGGATGACCAGTCGCTCCTGGCGCTCCCGGAGGTACTCCTGGACCTGCCGGCGCCACCGCTCGTCGTCGCCCAGGTCCCGGGCGTCGGCCAGCAGGCGGAACTCCCGGCGTTCCCGCTCCAGGCGCCGGACCTGCTCCTCCAGCTCCCGGATGCGCCACTCCAGCTCGTTGCGGGAGACGCGACCGGCATCCCCGGGCTCGGAGGGGCGGCGCGGCGGTGTCATCGTCTGGTGGGACATCCCATCCTCGCTGCTCGCAGGAAACCGTTGCCACCTCGCGGCGGCGGCTCGCCTGTCAGATCGGCCGGCAGCCGGGGAACTTGAGCGCGAGGATCAGCTCCCCCCCAGTCCGTTGAACAGGTCGAGCTGGGGGGAGTAGGAGGGCAGGTCGACGGCCGCGAGGACGGTGCTGATCCAGCCGCTGCGCTCGGCGGGCGGCAGGGAGAGGTGGGGGATGCGCATCTCGCGCAGCAGCTCGTCCAGGAGCCGGTCGATGATCAGCTGGAAGTCGCGCGAGGTGTCGCGGGTGCCGTCGAACGAGGGCGGCTGGATGACCGGGACCCGGACCAGCAGGGTGTAGGTCTCGATCCAGCGGCGCAGCAGCGGTTCCAGGTCGGGACGTCGGCCCGCGGCGTGGACCATGTAGGCGTAGTTGTCGACGACCGAGCGGTCGCAGACGATGGCCTCGTAGGCGTGGGAGAGCTCGATCTCCCGGGCGATCTGGGTGTGGAGGATCCACTCCTGGGCGTCGGCCGTCGTCTCCCGGTTGATGGGCAGCGGACAGAGGCGCGCCACCTCCTTGACGACGTCGACGCCGATGTCGAGCCGCTTCAGGCAGGCCGCCAGCTCGAAGCAGAGGGTCGTCTTGCCGACCCCGTGGGTACCGATGAACGCGATCTTCATGCCCTGACGATATCGCCTCGGCCGGCCGCCGTCCAGCGTCCAGAACGGCGGCGACACGGCGGCGCCCCCGCCAGGGGTACGGGGGCGCCGTCGCGGGAGCACAGACCGGCTCAGGCCAGCCGGGCCGCCTTGCGGAGTTGTCGCTTCAGATGATGGATGGCGCGGCGGTGGCGGACCAGGCTCTCGCGGTCCCCGGCGGCGAGGGCCTCCTCGCGCAGCTTCTTCAGCTCGCGGATCCGGGCCTTGACGGCCGACTTGTCGATGCCGGTGACGACCTTGTGCGGCCGCTCGATCCCGAGCTTCTCCGCCAGCAGCTCGATCAGCTGCTCTTTTTTCATCGCCGTCACGCCGGTGACCTCGGGCAGGTGCTCCTTCATCATGGCCCGCAGCTCGTCGACCTTGTGCTTCTGCAGTTCGTGCCAGTCCATCACCCCTCCTTCAGGTCTCAGTGGTACAGGGACTTGACGTGACCGAAGCCGAGCCGCTCCGCCGGGACGGCGCAGTCGACGGGCTCGACGGCCAGGGCCTTCAGCAGGTGCTGTCCGCCGTAGTAGAAGAAGACCCCGTCGGCGTTGTTGTAGCACTCGGCCACGTGGACGTCCGGGAACAGGTGATAGTAGTCGAAAAGGGTCAGCAGGTCACCCGTCTCGTAGGAGGCGACGATCCACTCGCCCCCCTCGTGGACCTCCTGGACGATCAGCCCGTCGGTGACGTGGACCCGGGTGCTCTCCCACGCCTCGGGGTCGGCCAGCAGGTCGGCCACGGTCACCTCGACGACCGGAGGCGTCGCCGTCCCCACGACGGTGAGGTGGGCGTCGGGGGGAAAGACGAGACTGATCATGTCGCGGTCGTGGTCGACGACGTAGGTCCCCAGGATCTCCACGAGATCACCCACGGCCACCGCGGGCGACTCTCCCAGCCAGACCCAGACGGAACGGTAGGGCCCCCCCGAGGGCTCGCCGACGACGACACCCTGCTCGAACAGGGCCGTCACGACGGCGCCGGAGATGGAGACCTCGCTCCCGGCCGGGACCAGCCCGGTGCGGATGTCGTGGATGGTGCCACCGCTGGCCGCCGCCGCCAGGACGGTGCTCGCCAGCAGGATGAAGACGGCTGCTCGATTCATGACTGCCTCCCCCGGAGATGATGCGGCCGGCGCCCTCCTCCGGGCGCTTTGCCAATAGTAACCCCCTGCCGTGCCGGCCGTCAAACGTCACTGGTCGAGAATCGACCACCTCTCCCTCCCACGGCGCCGGAACGGCCCGACCGGCACCGTCCGCCCCCTGGCCCACCCCCCTGCCCGGACGGCTCAACCCCGTGGGCTGCTTGCCGATACCAGCGCACACGGCAGGTGGCACGCCCGTTGCAGTATCGACCGCGTCGGTCCCCGGAAAGGGGACCAGTCTCCCGTTTCGCTGACAGCAGAGGGGAAACGACGACGATGCTCACCAAAGCACCCAGCCTGGGCCAGACCCTCATCCGCCAGGGACTGATCACCGAGCAGCAGCTCGACGAGGCCCTGGCCCAGCAGCGCCAGACCCGGGAACGGCTGGGCGAGGTCCTGGTCCGCCTGGGACTGGTGACGGACTGGGACCTCCAGCGGGCCCTGGCCGAGCAGCTGGGCCACGGCCTCTTCGACCCCAACAAGGAGACGGTGGAAGCCCAGGCCCTGGAGCTGGTCTCCGCCGATTTCGCCCGCGAGCACCAGCTGCTGCCGGTACGCGTCGACGATCGCCACCTGGTGGTCGCCATGGTCGATCCCCTGGACGTCGAGGCCCTGGACCACCTCCAGCGGGTCGCCTCGCGGATCGACCGGGACCTGGAGATCCTCCTGGCCCCCGCCAGTGTCCTGGACGAGGCCCGCGAGGCCAACTACCGGCGCCTGGAGGGCAAGCGGAGCGTCGACCAGCTCATCGAGAAGGTCGTCGACGAGGTCGGCGAGAACGACCCCGACCCGACCGCCGCCGCCCTGGCCGCCGTCGAGGACGACGCCGACGAGGCGGGGATCATCGACCTGGTCGACAAGATCATCGCCCGGGCCATCCTCGAGCGGGCCACCGACATCCACATCGAGCCGCTGAGCGACAGCCTGCTGATCCGCTACCGCGTCGACGGCGTCCTCTACGACGCCGTCGCGCCGCCGCGGGCCGTCTACGCCAGCATGCTCAGCCGCCTGAAGATCATGGCCAACATGGACATCGCCGAGCGCAGGGCGGCCCAGGACGGCCGCTTCTCCTTCAACCGCGACGGCCACGAGGTCGACGTCCGCGTGTCGGTCGTCCCCACCGTCCACGGTGAGAAGATGGTCATGCGTCTGCTGGACAAGTCGGCCTTCGACTACTCGCTCAGCGACCTGGGTTTCAGCCCCGAGGACCTGACATCCCTGCAGCGGGCGATCCACCGCCCCCACGGCATGATCCTCCTGTCGGGACCGACCGGATCGGGCAAGACGACCACTCTCTACGCCTGCCTCCGCGAGCTGCCGGGCGAGTCGCTGAACATCACGACCATCGAGGACCCCGTCGAGTACCAGATCGACCGCATCAACCAGGTCCAGGTCAACGTCCGCAAGAACCTGACCTTCGCCAACGCCCTGCGCGCCTTCCTGCGCCAGGACCCGGACGTCATCATGGTGGGCGAGATCCGCGACCAGGAGACGGCCGAGATCGCCATCCGCGCCTCCCTGACCGGCCACCTGGTCTTCAGCACCATCCACGCCAACGACGCCCCCAGCACGGCGGCCCGCCTGGTCTCCATGGGCGCCGAGCCGTTCATGGCCGCCAGCGCCCTGACCCTGGTGGCGGCCCAGCGGCTGGTGCGGCGGAGCTGCCCCCACTGCCTGCAGGAGTACGAGCCCGAGGGAAAAACGCTCATGGGGCTCGGCCTGACGGACGAAGAAAGAGGAGAGCTACCGGAGCGTTTCGTCCGCGGGGTCGGCTGCCCCGCCTGCCAGGGGCGCGGCTACAAGGGACGGGTGGCCGTCATCGAGCGGCTGGAGATGTCGCCCGCGATCCGCGAGCTGGTGGCCGCCAGGAGGCCGGCGGGAGAGATCAGGCGGCAGGCCATCAGCGAGGGAATGACGACGCTGCTGCACAACGGGCTGACCAAGGTCCGCGAGGGGATCACGACGGTGGAAGAGGTCCTCCGCGTCTGTGCCAGCGAGTAGCGACGCGGAAGGGACCGGGGAGTGAACGTGGCGACCTATGCCTACATCGCCAAGAACAGCGACGGGACCGAGGTGACCGGCGTGGCCACCGCCGAGACGCTCGAGGAGATCGTCGGCCGCCTCCACGCCCAGGGCCTGGCGGTCCTGGACGTCACCGAGCGGAAGGGCGGAGCGCTGGGCCGCTCCCTGCTGGATTCGCTCAAGGCGGCCATGGCCGGACGGGCCAGCAGCAGGGACCTGGCCCTGTTCAGCCGCCAGCTCGCCACCGTGCTCGAGTCGGGCATCCCCATCGCCCGCGGCCTGCGCGGCCTGTCCAGCGACGGCGTCAGGGGCGTCATGGCCCGGGTCGTCCCCGACCTGGCCCAGAGACTGGAGCGGGGCGAGAGCCTGACCGACGCCATGGCCGCCCACCCCGAGGCCTTTCCCCCGATGTACCTCAGCATGATCCGCGCCGGCGAGCGGGCGGGAACCCTGGACCGGATCGTCCGCGAGCTGGCCGTCTACCAGGAGAAGGTGGACGACATCCAGGGCAAGGTGAAGTCGGCCATGTCGTACCCCGTCTTCGTCCTGGGATTCACCCTGCTGGCCACGATGTTCCTGGTCCTGCAGGTCGTGCCGACGTTCTCGGGCATCTACGAGGAGCTGGGCCAGGACCTGCCGGGGATCACCCAGATGGTCCTGAACCTCTCCGACTCCATCCGACACCAGGGACTGCTCTGGCTGGCCGGCGCCGTCCTGCTGGCCCTGGGCGGCTGGTCCTTCTGGCGGCATCCGCGGGGACGCTACCTCTGCGACGCCGCCCTGCTGAAGCTGCCGGTCTTCGGCCCCATCGTGACCAAGAGCGTCATGAGCCGCTTCGCCCGCACCCTGGGCATCCTGATCGGCAGCGGGCTGCCGATCCTGGAGAGCCTGGAGCTGGTCGAGGGGGCCGCCGACAACCAGGTCGTCGTGGGGGCCATCGAGGAGGCCCGCGAGCTGATCACCACCGGCCACGGCGTGACCGAGGCGTTTCGCAGCACCGGCAAGTTCCCCGAGCTGATCATCCAGCTGATGGCCACCGGCGAGGAGGCCGGCGACCTGGACGGGATGCTGCTGAAGGCGGCCGACTTCTACGACCGGCAGGTCGAGGGGGCCGTCCACAGCATCTCTTCGCTGATCGAGCCGATGATGATCGTCCTGGTGGGCGGGGTCATCGGCTTCATCGTCGTCAGCATGTTCATGCCCATCTTCAAGATGGGCGACGCCATGATGAGCGGCGGTGGTTTTTGACGAGTCACAAGGAAGGGGTGGCGCTCCGGCTCCCGGACCGGCGTCATCCAGGGGGCAATGTCCGGGGGTCGTAAGACAGCGACAGAACGAGGAGGAACGGTAATGAGTCGCTTCCGCAAGTTGAACCAGGCCGGATTCACGATGATCGAGCTGATGGTCGTCGTCGTGATCGTGGGCGTGCTGGCCGGAATCGCCGTGCCGATGTACGGGAAGTACGTCAAGAACGCCCGCGTCACCGAGGCCACCAGCCGCATCGGCGAGATCATCACTTCCGCCAAGGCCTACGCCATGGAGAACCAGGACAGCAGCGGCAACCCGCGCTGGCCCAGCGGCTCCTCGGGCCTGGTGGACCTGTCCTCGTCGGAGAACTTCAGCTACGCCATCGTCTCCGGCGGCGGCGGCAACGCCAACAGCACGGCGCTGACGATCCGCGCGACGGGTCGCTCGGGAACGCGCATGGCCGGCGTGACCGTGACCGTGACCGTGCCGAACATCAACAGCAACGGCAGGGCGCCGCAGGTCAGCGGCCTCTAGGCGCCCTGTGTTCCACGGGGCCGGACCGAGTCCGGCCCCGCGGACCCCCACTCCGGGAGAACGGCCATGCGCGTGAGCAGGTCCCAGAGAACCGGTCGAGCGGGCGAGCAGGGATTCACCCTCGTCGAGGTGATGGTCGCCGCCCTGATCCTGGCCCTCTCCTTCTACGGTCTGGCCCAGGTGTACGCCCGCGGGCGCGGGACGCTGCAGGTGGAACAGGGACGGCGGGCCGCCGTCGCCGTGGCCCAGGCCCGCCTGGAGCAGCTCCGGCGCGACTACCGCTACGACGACCTGGCGGGACTGGACGGGACCGACACGACCTTCACCGTCGGCGCGACCACCTACACCGTCCATCACACCGTGCGGGCCGCGACCCCGGAGAGCCAGGCGACGACGGTGACCGTCGACGTCTCCTGGCAGGCCCGTACTCCCGGCGGCGACGTGCCCCGCACGCTCGGTGTGACGACGATCATCGGCAGGAGTCTGCCATGGTCCGACTGAGACGCGAACGGACACGGGGATGCGAGGGCGGCTTCACCCTCATGGAGCTGATGGTGGCCCTGGTGGCCTCCTTCATCGTCGTGCTGGCCCTGGGCAAGCTCGTCCTCGTCAACCAGCAGGCCTGGCGCGACTGCCGGGACCGGGCGCTGCTGCAGCAGAACCTGTCGCAGGTCCTGGACTGGTTCGCCCTCGACGTGCGCGGCGCCACCCGGATCGACCTGCAGGGAACGACCGGCTTCCGCCTGCTGGACGCGGCCGGGCGGCAGCTCCACGCCTACACCCTGCAGACGACGCAGGGCGACACGCTCCTGCAGCGCGACGGGCGGGTCATCGCCCCGCGCACCTGTCACCGCTTCTCCGTCCAGGCGAACCGGGACACGACGGCCCTGACGATCACCGTCGGCCTGCGGGGCGAGAACGGAAAGCGGATCGTCGGCTCGACGATCATCGCCGTCCGCAACCGTGACCTGGAGAACTCGTCATGAGAGCGCTGATCAGGCTGCAGCCGGGTCGCCGGTACCGGACGGGCCAGGAGGGCTACGTCCTGCTGGCCGTGACGGTCCTGACCTTCGTCATGATCCTCGGCAGCCTGGCCGTCTTCCAGGCCGCGAGCAGCGAGTCGAAACTGGCCGACCGGCAGGCCGACATCACCCGTGCCTTCTACCTGGCCGACGGCGCCCTGGAGCGGGCACGCGCCCGGCTGGTCGATGAGCGCAACTGGCGCGACGGCTGGCGCGACGTCCCCCTGGGCGACGGCACCTACTCGCTGGCCATCAGCGACACGACCGTCCCCGACCACGAGAACGTCGTCAAGCTGACGGCGACCGGTCGGGTGGACGACGTCGTCCGTCGCCTGGAGATGGTGGCCGAGCTGCCGCCCAGCGGCATGGGGCTGGCCTTCCTGGGCTACCGGCATGCCTTCTTCTTCGCCAACACCTGCATCACCGGCAAGGCCCACGCCAACGGCTGGGCCTACTTCGGCCTCCGCGACCGCTACCTCGTCTGCGGGGAGTACAGCAGCGGCTTCACCCTCAACCCGCCGCCGATCTACACCGACGCCGCCCACTTCCCGGGCTGCACGTACTACGACGTGCGGCCCGTCCGGCTGAACGGCGTCCCCCAGGCCCGGATCTTCGACGCCCTGGGGAACGACATCACCAGTGTCGTGGGCGACAGTCTCGTGGGCGTGGTCTACGGGAACGGCAACTACTATTCCGTCTGGTTCTCCTCCCCGTCCCGGATCCGCCACTACTTCGACCAGGAGACGGGCGTCTTCCGCCGGGCGCCCGGCGACCAGTCGGTCGTCGTCAACTTCGGCAACCCCGCCCTGCGTCCCCGCCCCCACGGCGGCTGGCGCGAGCTGAGGAACTCCCGCACCATGGTCTACCTGCGCGGCGACGGGAACACGACGGTCAACTCGACCATCATCACGACCCGCTACCGCGGCCATCGCGAGCGTGACCGCCTCAACTACCGTCGCTGGCACGGCAACTACCTCTACCTCTACCGGATGCGGATGGAGCCGCTGAACGGGATCGCCTTCGTCAGCTACGGTTTCCTGGGCTGGCAGGGCTGCACGATCGGCACGGCCGACCGGCCGGCCCTGGCCTATGTCACCGGTCCGCTCGCCCTGACCATCTCCGACTTCTCGATCACCGGCTCGCTCATCGACCTGGGGACCCACTATGCCATCGGTCGCAGCAACCTGACCTACACGTCGTCGCTGCTCGACCTGATCCCCTCGTACCTGGTGAACTCGTGGCCGGAGCATGTCTCGGGGACCCTGCGGGTGCTCAGCTGGCGTGACCTGTCCACATCTCTGAATCAGGGAGGCTAGCAGTGTTCGGGACGACATCGGCACGCACGGGGATCGACATCGGCACGACGCGCATCAAGCTGGTGCGCGGCGAGGGCCGGGATTCCCTGCAGCGGATCACGCATCACAACAGCGAGCCCTGGGACGGTGCCGACCGGAACGACCGGGTGGCCCACGCCGCGGCGGCCCTCTCGTCGCTGCTCGAGCGCAACGGGCTGCGGCGCAGGCAGCTGGGCAGGCTGGCCGTGGCCTCCGGCTGGCAGGAGCATGCCGTCCGCGAGGTGACCCTGCCGCGGATGACCCAGCAGGAGCTGCAGCGGGCGCTCCCCTTCGAGGCCCCCAGCCACCTGGACCTGGACGGGATGGACCAGCCGGTCCTGGCCGGCCAGGTCCTCGGACCCGATCCGCAGGACGAGGCGAAGGTCAGGGTCCTGCTGGCCGCCGTGCCCCGCCCCCGCCGGGATTTCGCCCTGGCGGTGTTGCGGGAATGCGGGCTGGTGCCCGAGGTCGTCGACCTGGAGGCCCTGGCCAGCCTCAACGCCCTGCTGGTGCACCTGGGCGACGAGCTGGACGAGACGACCCCGGTAGGCCTGCTGGACCTGGGGGGGCGGCACACGGCGCTGCACATCAGCAGCCGGCGCGGCGGCCTGCTGAGCCGCAACGTCGCCCCGGGAGTCCCCAGCGACCCGACCGCGCCCGAGGAGGAGGGCTACCTGTTGAAGCTGGTCTCCGGCGTCAAGCAGACCCTCACCTACTACCGCACCCGGGAGAAGCGCGAGGTCGCCGCCCTCTACCTGATCGGCGGCGGCGCCGGGGTGCCCCACCGCGCGGAGAACCTGCGCGAGGCGACCGGCCTGCCCGTCGCGATCCTCGACCCGTTGACCGGGCTGGTCGACGGCGGCGACGACGAACCGGAGACGGGTGCCCGGGGAGCCGTGTACGCGACAGCCTGCGGCCTCTGTCACTGGTGGGATGGTGGAAATGTATAGGATCAACCTCTACCCCGAGTACCAGCTGGCCAGGCGCGCCATGCGCCGCCGGGCCCGGGTCACGGCCCTGCTGACGACCCTGCTGGGGATCGAGCTGCTGCTGGTGGGAGCGCTGCTCGTCAGCGACGTGATCCTGCGCGAGCGGATCGCCTCGCTGCGCAACGAGCTGCCGGCACTGACCCTCCGCCTCGAGCAGAACGGGCGGCCCTGCCCCCAGTACGAACTGGCCAGGGAGATGGTCGACCTGCTCGCGCAACGCGTCGTCTGGGCGCCCAAGCTGGCCGCCGTGGCCGAGCGGACCGGCGGCGGCATCGGCCTGACCGCCGTCTCCGGCCACGCGGCCCGGCGCGACGGCCCGCCCGAGCTGACCATCGAGGGCGCCTGCCGCGACGACAGCGGCCTGGCCGCCGTCACCGACTACATCGAGTCCCTGCGCCGGGACGACCGGTTCCGCAGCGACCTGCCCTCGGTGGCCCTGGGCACGCTGCGCGGCGACGCGGGCGCCGAGTTCGAGGTCCTCTGCCGACCCGGGGAGGAGCAGTGATGGAGACGCCCCGCAAGACATCGCGCCTGGGAATCTACGTGGCCGCCGGCCTGGCGCTGTTCGCCTTCGCCATGACGTACGACCTCGCCGCGGTCAGGCCGCACGTCCAGACCTTGCGCGCCCTCGAGCGGCAGCGCAGCGAGACCCATCGCGACCTGACGCAGCAGGTCCAGCGGCGGCAGGACTGCCGCGAACTGGCCGAGCTGCTGGGCGTGGACGACCTGTCCGAGCTCACCTCGGCACCACGCCGCGACGCGGTCACCTACCTGAGCGACCTGCTGGCCGACGCCGGCGTCCAGGTCCTCGACCTGGCCGTCACCGGCGGCAAGCGCTTCAGCCGCATCGAGCGGACCGACCTGCTGGTGCGTGCCAGCGGCGACTTCTCCGGCCTGCTGGCGTTCGTCCGCCGCCTGGAGGGGGGACGCCGCCTGGCCCGGATCGAGGACTTCGAGATCGAGCCGTCCCTCGAGAGCGGCTCGCTGGAGGGTCGCTTCTCCCTGGCCCTGTTCGACCCCATCGCGAGGACGGAACCATGAACCTGACCCTGCAAGACGAGCGGAGCTGGCGGTACGGGGGGCTGGTCCTGCTGGCCATGGTCCTGGTCCTGGGCCTGCGCGTGCGCGGCACGATGGCGACGGTCATGCGGACCGGGTTCATCGCCGGCGAGCAGCCGGTCCCCGCTCCCGCGGAACGCATCGACGACGCGGCCCTGATGCGCCAGCGGCGGGAACTCGACACGGCCGTCGCGACCGGTCGCGATCCGTTCATCCACAGGGATGTCCGGCCGGTCCCGCGGCCGGACCTGGCGGACGCCCCCGCCGAGGTCCGCCGCGCGATCGGTCCGGCACTCAGCGCCCTGGTCCACGACCACCGGGATCCGACGGTCCAGATCACCGTCGACGGCAGGCGCTCCGGCTGGCTGCGCCCCGGCGACACGTTCCACGGCTGGAAGGTGACCGAGATCACGCCCCGCACGGTCACCATCACCAAGGGCGGGAAGCGAGTGATCCTGCCATGACACGGAGGGAGTCGACCATGAACCGCAACGGTCGTCCGACCGCCGGCGTCCTGCTGGCGCTGGCCTTCCTGCTGACCGCCCTGCTGCCGGGTTCCGGCACGCTGGCCGAGGGCGGCGCGAACCTGGTGACGCTGCAGGCCGACCAGGCCCCCATCGGGTCCATCCTGCAGCAGCTGGCGGCCAAGGGCGGCATGAACATCGTCACCGGCCCCGAGGTGGGCGAGCGCAAGATCAGCATCAGCATCGTCGACACGCCGTTCGAGGAGGCGCTGAACCTCGTCGTGCGGGCGGCCGGCCTGGGCTACGAACGGGTCGGCGGGACGATCCTGGTGGCCGACGCCCAGGTGCTACAGACCAAGACCGGGCTGGAGACCAGGGTCTTCGACCTGGAGTACGCCGACGCCGAGGAGGTCCAGAAGGCGCTGCAGGTCATCACCGGCGAGGTGTCGGCCGTGCCGGGCGGGCAGCGGATCATCGTCCGCGGCACGCCCTCGGAGCTGGAGCAGGCCACCGCCGTCCTGCGCCAGCTGGACAGCAAGCCCCAGCAGGTGGTCCTGGAGGCACGCCTGGTCGAGGTCAACACCTCCAAGCTCCAGGAGATGGGCATCGACTGGGAGAAGATCACCAAGTGGAGCACCCTGGTCACCGAGGGGAACCACGGGACCAGCGAGCTGGGCCAGCTGCCCAGCGACATCGGGTTCTACCGCCTGAACGACGGCAACGGCTGGTACCGCCAGGCGGCCAGCTTCAACGTGGCCATCGAGGAGCTGATCACCACCGGACACGCGCGGCTGCTGTCCAACACGAAGGTCGTCACCGTCGACGGCCAGCCGGCGGAGATCTTCGCCGGCGAGACGGTCCCGGTCGTCATCACCTCCCTGCAGAACCCCGGCGAGGCCGGCGGCGTGCTGCAGACGGTCCAGCTGGAGAAGATCGACGTCGGCGTGCGGCTGAACATCACGCCGCGGATCAGCGAGGACGGGCTGATCACGGCCCTGGTGGAACCCGAGGTGTCGCGGATCATCCGCTTCGTCGGTCCCGACGACGACCTGCCCCAGACCTCGACGCGGCGCGCCAGCACCATCGTGCGCGTCCACGACGGGGAGACGATCTTCCTGGGCGGCCTGCTGACGGAGGAGGAGCGCAAGGACGTCAAGAAGGTGCCGCTGCTGGGCGACATCCCCCTGCTGGGAGCGCTCTTCCGCCACACCCGCACCGAGAAGGTCCGCCTCGACCTGGTCATCGAGATCACGCCGCACCTGGTGGGCGACTCCGGCGGCCTGGCACCGACGGCGGCGAGCGAGTCGGTGACGCTGCAGCAGGATGTCCGCGAGGCCGCCGACGTCGTCGCGGGGCGGCGCCCGTTCGACGGGAAGCGCCCCCCGGAGCCCGCGCGATGAGCAACGACGTGCTTCAACGCGACGACCGGCCGTCCGCTGCCGCGGCGCGGCCGGTTGCCGGCGAGGTCACAGAGATGACAACCAACACGGGCAAGGTCCCTTCCCGCGAGCAGACGATGGAGGACATCCTCCACGAGGCCTTCCGTCGCCAGGCGTCGGACATCATCATCTCGGCCGGCTCGCCGGTGACCTTCATGGTCCACGGCCGGCTGCAGTTCCTCGATCCGGAGCACCGGCTGGGCCCGGAGGAGACCAAGCGCCTGGCCTATTCCCTCCTCTCGGACACGGACCGCGAGCGCTTCGAGCGCGAGCTGGACAGCGACCTCTCCTTCGAGCTGTTCGACGTGGCCCGCTTCCGCGTCAACGTCTTCAAGCAGCGCGGGTCGGTCTCCACCGTCCTGCGCCTGGTCCCCCTGGAGATCCCCCACTACAGCGAGATCGGGATCGGCGAGGACCTGATCCGCCGCCTGCTCCAGATCTCCAACGGCCTGATCCTGATGACCGGTCCGACCGGCTCGGGGAAGTCGACGACCGTCGCCAGCTTCCTCGAGCACATGAACACCAGCCCCGAGCACGCGACGCACATCGTCACCATCGAGGATCCCATCGAGTTCCGGATGCGCTCGAAGCACTGCGTCATCGACCAGCGGGCCGTCGGCATCGACACGCGCGACTACAAGACCGGCCTGCGGGCCGCCCTGCGCCAGATGGCCCAGGTCATCTTCGTGGGCGAGATGCGCGACCGGGAGACGATCGAGATCGCCCTGACCGCGGCCGAGACCGGCAACCTCGTCATCAGCACCCTGCACACCCAGTCGGCGGCCAAGACGATCAACCGGATCATCGACGTCTTCCCCCTGAGCGACCAGGAGGAGATCCGCACCCGCCTGGCCCTGACCCTCAAGTGCGTCATCTCCCAGATCCTGCTGCCGCGCGCCGACGTGCCGGGGCGGGTGGCCGCCCGCGAGGTCCTGTTCGTCACCGGGTCGGTGGCCAACCTGATCCGGGAGAACAAGGTCCACATGATCCCCAACGTCATCGCCAGCAGCCAGCAGGAGGGGATGTGCCTGCTGGACGACGCCCTCATCGAGCTGTACCGTCAGGGCATGATCGGCACGGAGGAGATGCTGCCGCGCCTGCAGGACCGGGACCGGGCGCACCGCCTGCTCCAGCTCTGACCGGGAGACGACCGTGGCCCTGCGGACCCTCGTCACCGTAACGGGACTGCCCGCCCCGCTGCTGCTGGGCGGCACCGCCGTGCTGGGCGCCTGTGTCGGCAGCTTCCTGAACGTCGTCGTCCACCGGGTGCCACGGGGCGAATCGATCGTCCGGCCGCGCTCCCGCTGCCCGGCCTGCGGGACGCCCGTGGCGCCCCGCGACAACATCCCGCTGCTGTCCTACCTGCTGCTGCGGGGCCGCTGCCGTCGCTGCGGTCACCCCATCGGGTGGCGCTACCCGGCACTGGAGCTGGCCGGCGGCGCGGTACCGGTCGTCGCCCTGCTGGCCGCGCCGACCCTCCCCCACGCCGTCGCCGCCTCGCTGCTGACCTGGTGGCTGCTCGCCCTGCTGCTCATCGACCTGCAGCACCAGCTCCTGCCCGACGCCCTGACCCTGCCGGGGATCGTGGCCGGCCTGCTGCTCTGCCCCTGGCTCGCCGTCCCGCGCGCGGCCGCGGCGGCGGGAGCGGCGGGCGGGTTCCTGGCCCTGCTGGCCCTGCAGCGCGGCTACGCCGCCTGGCGCGGCCGCGACGGCCTGGGCGGCGGGGACGTCAAGCTGGCGGCCATGCTGGGAGCCTGGCTCGGCTGGCAGGGGGTCCTGCTAACCTTCCTGCTCGGCTCGCTGGCCGGCAGCGTCGTGGGGCTGGCGCTGGTCCTTTCCGGCCGCGGCGACCGGACGACACGGCTGCCCTACGGCGTCTTCCTGGCCCCGGCCGCCGTCGCCGTCCTGGCCTGGGGCGGCCGGTTCTGGAACTGGTACCTGGGGTGATGCACCGCGGAGACCGGGGTCCGGGACATCCCCTCACGACCATCTCCCGGAGAGCTGCCAGCGTGCGGTGATCCCGTCCCACCCGTCGTCCACGGTCGAGCCGTCACCTCCCATCCCGGGCCCGAGACCTGCCGGGCGATAATCAGAATTGGTTTGATCGATAACAATTCTTGCGATATACTAGTAATCTGCTAGGCGATCACTGTTTGCGCCAAGGGCCACCATTGCAACCAGGAGAACGGTGCGATTCGTCCGCCTCCGTCCCGCCCTGGTTTCCCTGCTCCTCGGTCTCTCCCTGACCGCCGGCCGCCTCCCGGCGGCGTCCCATCCCGATCTCACCGGGGATCGCACCTGCCAGGAATGCCACCGGAACGTCTCCGGGCACGTGGCAGGACCGGGGTTCGACAAGGGAGCGCACGACCAGCTCGACTGCGGGCAATGCCATGACCTGCACGGGACCACCAGCAACCTGCACCTGATCCGCTCGATCATCGCCACCCCCAACAGCGGTGACCGGGCGGTCGTGTTCACCGCCACCAGCGGCCCCAACTCCTTCGCCGACGGCGACGCCGTCTACGACGGCATCTGCGAGGTCTGCCACACCCAGACGGCCTACCACCGGGGCGACCCCGGCGGTAACCACGCGCACAACGCCGCCACCGACTGCACCCAGTGCCACGGCCACGAAGACGGCTTCGCCCCCGTGGGCGGGGACTGCCTCTCCTGCCACAACCGGCCCCAGCCGGCCGGCGTCGGGTACCGCCGCCAGATCGTGGAGAACAGCGGCGACGGCGGCGGTGACTTCGTCCTCACCAGCCACCACGTCGACGACGGCAGCGGCAGCCAGGTGGTCACCGCGTCCGACTGCACCGTCTGCCACGACCAGTCACAGCACCAGGGCTTCGGCGACGGCGTCTCGGTCCTGCTGAACGATCCCGCCGGCGGCGCCTCCATCCTCTACGACGGCACTCCCGCCTCGCTCGAGCCGTTCTGCCTGGGGTGCCACGACGGGACCCACACCAGTCCCTTCAGCGACGGCGTGCCCGCCCCCGACCTGTCGGCCTGGGACGGCCATCTGCACGGACCGGGCGACCTGACCTGTCTGGACTGCCACACCAGCGGCCACGGCAGCGACAACCTGAAGCTCGTCGGCACCACCATCACCGCCCCCGACAACACGAGCCACACAGTGGTGTTCACCGCCCTGAGCGGCCCCAACTCCTTCGCCGACGGCGACGCCGTCTACGACGGCATCTGCGAGGTCTGCCACACCCAGACGGCCTACCACCGGGGCGACCCCGGCGGTAACCACGCGCACAACGCCGCCACCGACTGCACCCAGTGCCACGGCCACGAAGACGGCTTCGCCCCCGTGGGCGGGGACTGCCTCTCCTGCCACAACCGGCCCCAGCCGGCCGGCGTCGGGTACCGCCGCCAGATCGTGGAGAACAGCGGCGACGGCGGCGGTGACTTCGTCCTCACCAGCCACCACGTCGACGACGGCAGCGGCAGCCAGGTGGTCACCGCGTCCGACTGCACCGTCTGCCACGACCAGTCACAGCACCAGGGCTTCGGCGACGGCGTCTCGGTCCTGCTGAACGATCCCGCCGGCGGCGCCTCGGTCCTCTACAACGGGACGACCCCGACCCTGCAGCCGTTCTGCACCGGTTGCCACCTGGCCGCGCCCGGCCAGCCGTTCAGCGACGGCCGGTCCACCCCCGTGCCGGTGGGCGACTGGGCCAGCAGCACCCACGACGGCCACGGGATCGTCTGTGCCGACTGCCACCAGAACGGACACGGCAGCGACTGGCCCCACCTGCTGGCCGACCGCTTCGACGACAACGACAACAACCAGTACAACGAGGCCGACTACGCCCTGTGCTGGAACTGCCACGACGCCAACCAGATCGTCTACCAGAACAACGCCTTCGCGGACCTGCACAAGAAGCACGTGGAGGGAGAGAGGGCGCCGTGCCTGATCTGCCACAGCCCCCACGGCCCCACCGACGCCGGCGAGCCGATGGTCACGTTCCAGTACGGCATCGACCGCGGCATGGACATCCAGTTCATCAACGGCTACGACGTCTCGACATCCTTCTGGATCTCCGGCAACCGCGGCTACTGCTACATCAAGTGCCACGGCAAGGACCACAAGCCCAAGGACTACGACCGTTCCCAGGCCTCCATCCCGCTGGACCGGGACACCGGCCGGCTGGCGACCACGTCCGACTTCATCCGCTCCGTGATGGTCTCGCCCTCGCCCAGCCGCGGCCCGGTGACCGTCCGGATCGAGACCCAGCCGGGCAAGAGGAGCGACACGGCCCAGGCCGCCATCTACGACCTGGCCGGCCGGCTCGTCCGCCGTCTCGAGGTCTCCCTCCCCTCGACCGGCCAGGTGGAGGTCCACTGGGACGGTCGCGATCGCGACGGGCGGCGGGTGGACACCGGTGTCTATCTCTGCCGCATCGCCTTCCCCGGCGGCGCGCACACGGCGAAGCTGGTGATCCTCCACTGAGGACCCCGCCACCGGACGGCAGAGGGCCCCGGCCGACGGCCGGGGCCCCTTCGTCGCTGGCGTTCCCGCGTGGCCCTATCCGGTCGCCTCGCAGAGCTTCAGCAGGGCGGCGAAGTCCTCGTCCACCTTCCTCTGCAGCTCGGCGAGGATCCCCTCGTTGCCCGGGCGGAAGAGGTGCTGGAAGCGGCGCTGCGGCTTGAGCCACTCCTCGATGGGGGTGCGCTGCTCCTTGGGCTTGTAGGTCAGCCGGTAGTGTCCGTCCTCCACCTCGAACAGGGGCCAGAAGTTGGTGTCGACGGCGACCTTGGCCAGTTCCATCCCCAGGGCGGGATCGAACCCCCAGCCGACGGTGCACGGCATCAGGATGTTGAGGAACGCCGGCCCGTCCACGCTCAGCGCCTTCTCCACCTTCTGCTGCAGGTCGCGCCAGTGGAACGGCGTGGTCTGGGCCACGTAGGGGATGTTGTGGGCCACCATGATCTTCGTCAGATCCTTGCGGTGCTGCTCCTTCCCCTTGTGGACCGAGCCGACCGGCGTCGTCGAGGTGTGGGCGCCGAACGGCGTGGCGCCGCTGCGCTGGATGCCGGTGTTCATGTACGCCTCGTTGTCGTAGCAGACGTACAGCATGTTGTGGCCGCGCTCCATGGCGCCGGACAGGGACTGCAGGCCGATGTCGTAGGTCCCGCCGTCGCCGCCGAAGGCGATGAAGTTGATCCGCTCCCGCGCGACCGGCAGCTCGCCCCGCTTCTTCAGGGCCCGGAACGCCGTCTCGGCGCCGCTGATCGTCGCCGCCGCGTTCTCGAAGGCCGTGTGGATGAACGGGGTCTTCCAGGCCGTGTACGGGAAGATCGTGGTGACGACCTCCATGCAGCCCGTGGCGCTGCCGACCACCGTGTCGGGGCCGGCGGTCAGCATGACCTGCTTGAGGATGTTGGCGCCGGTGCAGCCGGCACAGGCGCGGTGCCCGCCGGCGAGGAGGTTCTCCCGCTTGGAGAGCGTCTGCAGGTTGACAGCCATCGTGATCCCTCCTCTCCTAGAGCCGGACGCCCAGCAGGTTGACGGTCTCCAGCTCGCCGCCGGACGCCGCGGCCTGGAGCTGGTCGATCAGCGAAGCGATCTGGGTCGTGTCGCAGTCGCGGCCGCCCAGGCCGTAGATCCAGTCGTGGACCGGCGGCGCGTCGGGACGGCCGTAGAGGGCGGCGCGAACCTCGGTGAAGACCGGTCCGCCGACCCCGCCGAACGAGGCGCTGCGGTCCATGACGCCCACGACCTTCCGCCCGGCCAGGGCCTCGACGATGGCCTCGGCGGGGAAGGGCCGGAAGAGGCGGATCTTCAGCAGGCCGACCTTGACGCCCTTCTCCCGGTAGGCGTCGACGACCTCCTTGGCCGTCCCGGCCGTCGAGCCGAGGACGACCAGGACCAGCTCGGCGTCGTCCAGGCGGTACCGCTCGACCACGTCGTACTGCCGCCCGGTCAGCTCGCCGTACTCGCGGTAGACGTCGGCGATGACCTTGGGGGCCCGGGCGTGGGCGGCCATCTCGGCCGTCTTGTGCTCGAAGTAGTAGTCGGTCAGGTCCAGCGGGCCGACGGTCACCGGCTTCTCCACGTCCAGCAGGGTGTAGCCCACGTCCTGCCGCTTGGGGCCGACGAACCGCCAGGCGTCCTCGTCCTCCAGGATATGCAGCGACTCCGCCGTGTGGCTGATGATGAAGCCGTCGTAGTTGACCATCACCGGCAGGCGGACGTCCGCGTGCTCGGCGACGCGCCAGCACATCAGGGCGTGGTCGTAGGCCTCCTGGGCGTTCTCGCAGTAGAACTGGATCCAGCCGCTGTCCCGGCCGCCCATGGCGTCGCTGTGGTCGCAGTGGATGTTGATGTTGCCGGACAGGGCCCGGTTGACCATCCCCATGCAGATGGGCAGCCGCAGGCTGGCGGCGATGTAGACGACCTCCCACATCAGCGCGAAGCCGGCGCTGCTGGTGGCCGTCATCGTGCGCGCGCCGGCGGCCGCCGCGCCGATCGCCGCGCTCATGGCCGAGTGCTCGCTCTCGACCAGGATCATCTCGGTGTCCACCTCGCCGTCGGCGACGAACTCGGCGAACTTGTGCATCATCTCGGTCTGGGGCGTGATGGGGAAGGCCGAGGCCACGTGCGGTCGCGCCTGCTTGAACGCGGTCGCCACGGCCTCGTTGCCCGTCAGCCCCACGTAACGCTGCTTCATGGGCCAGCTCCTTCCGTGGCTACTTCTCGTCGCGGACCATGACGATGGCCGCCTTGCCCTTGGCCGCGGGGGGGCAGTGGTGCGCGCAGATCCCGCAGCCCTTGCAGTGGTCGTAGTCGAAGCCCGTCATGCGGGTCTTCTCGCCGGACGTGTCGATCAGGACGGCGTCGTCGGGGCAGTAGATCCAGCAGAAGAGGCAGTGGATGCAGTTCTCCTCCACCCAGACCGGCTTCTCCGTCCGCCAGTCGCCGGTCTTGTACTCGACGCTGTTGCCCGCCTCGGTGATGATGCCACCCTCGGCCAGCTTGTCCGTGGGGATGTAGCTCATTCCGACATCAGCTCCTTCGCGGCGCGTTCCACGGCGGTGATGTTCCCGTCGACGACGGCCTGAGAGAACTTCTTCTTCAGCCGCGCGGCCATCGAGGCCTTCAGGTCCTCCATGTCGATCACGTCGGTGACGGCCGACAGGGCGCCGATCATCGGCATGTTGGGGATCGGCTTGCCGAAACACTCCTTGGCGATCAGGGAGGCGTCGACCGTGTGGATCGTGCCGCCGTCGACGCCCAGGCGCTCGCGGATGGCCTGCGGGGCCTCGACCGTGTTGATCAGGAAGACGGTCCCGGGGCCGGTGCCGCTGGTCACCCCCGCCGCGGGCGAGTCGAGCAGCGTGGGATCCAGCACGATGACGATGTCCGGCTCGGCGATGCTGCAGTGGAGCCGGATCGGCTCGTCGGAGATGCGGGTGTAGCCGCGGATGGGCGCCCCACGGCGCTCGGGGCCGTACTCTGGGAATCCCTGGCTGTGCTTCCCCTGGTCGAGGACGGCCTCGGCCAGGAAGATCGCGGCGGTCTTGGCCCCTTGACCGCCCCGTCCGTGCCAGCGGATCTCGGTCATCTTGCCTGCCATCTGACACACTCCTTCCGTCCTTGAACCGGACGGCGTGGCGCACGGTCGCGTCCGCCGTTCTGAGCAAAGGTGTACAGACCTCCGGCAGGGGTCAATGGAAAAGCACCCCGTGTGCCGGGTGTTCGCCACGCCGCCGTTGCCACCGCCGGCGGACTCGGCTAACCTGCAGCGGACCAACACGAGAGGAGCGCGCGTTGTCTTCCCGGGATCGCACCATCGACTGGCTGGCGGGCGGTGTCCGCTGCCGCTTCCGGATCGGAACGGGCGCCGTCGGTGCCGTGGCCGGACTGGCCGCCGCACGGCCGGTGGCGGTGGTCGTCGACGCGCGGGTCCAGCGGCGCCACCCGGACGTCTGCGCGGCGATCCTGGCCGCCGCCGCACCCGGCCGGCGGCTGGTGCTGCCGGGTGGCGAGGCGGTCAAGTCGCCCCGGCGGCTGCTGCAGCTGCTGCGCTGGCTGGGACGGTGCGGGCTGCCGCGGGACGGCCTGGTCGTGGGAATCGGCGGGGGAACCCTGCTCGACCTGGCGGGACTGGGCGCCGCCCTGTGGCAGCGCGGGGTCGACTACGCCGCCGTGGCGACGACCCTGCTGGCCGCCGTCGACGCCGCCATCGGGGGCAAGACCGCCATCGACCTGGACGGGGTGAAGAACCCCGTCGGCGCCTTCCATCCCGCCCTGCTGACCGCCGTCGATCCCGCCCTGCTGGCCACCCTCCCCCGCCGGGAGTGGCGCCAGGGGATGGCCGAGCTGGTCAAGACGGCCGTCCTGGGCGACGCGGTCCTGTTCCGCTCCCTGGAGCGCCGCCGGGCCGACCTGGCCGCCGCGCTGGCCCGCGGCCGGGCCGACCGGCCGCCGCCGGCGACGCCGCTGCCGTGGGACCGCTGGATCCGCCGCGCCGCCGCGGTGAAGATCTCCCTGGTGGAACGGGACTTCCGGGAGCGGGGACCGCGCCGGGCGCTGAACCTGGGCCACACCCTGGGTCACGCCCTGGAACCGCTGCTGGGGATCGCGCACGGGGAGGCGGTCGCCCTCGGCCTGGCCGTCGCCGCCCGCCTGGCCGCGCGTCGCGGGCTCTGCACGGCCGCGGAACGGGACCGGATCGTCGCCCTGCTGGCGGCCTGCGGCCTGCCGACGCGCGCCCCCGCCCCGCCGCGGCGGGCGGTGGCCGCCCTGATCGCCCGGGACAAGAAGCGGGCGGCCGGCCGGACCCGCTGGGTCCTGCCGGCCGGGATCGGTCGGGTCGTCCTCGACGTGCCGGTCGAGGTGGCCGAGGCCCTCGCCCTGCTGGAGGCGTGACCCGTCAGCGGGTCAGCAGCAGCTTGGCGCAGCGGCTCTCCTCCCCCACGCGCAGCCGGGCCAGGTAGACTCCCGAGGCCACCGCGCCGCCGGCCTGGTCGCGCCCGTCCCAGACGACCTCGTGGCTGCCCGCGGCAAGGGGCCGCGCCAGCAGGGTCCGGACGCGACGGCCCTGCAGGTCGTAGATCGCCAGCTCCACCGATCCACCGTTCGGTACCGCGAAGCGGATCGTCGTGCGCGGGTTGAACGGGTTGGGAACGACGGCCGTGATGGCCAGTGTTCTGGCCGGGACCCCGACCGCCGTGGTGCCGCCGGCCGGTTCGCCGTAGCTCCCCTGGTACCCGTCCGCGTCGACGGCCGCCACGTGATAGGCGCCGCCGTGCGGGGCGGGATCCGACCAGCTCGTGGCCGGGGCGTCGACCAGGGCCGCCAGGGTCAGGGACCCGTCCGCTGCGGCCCGGAAGACGGCGTAGGCGGCCAGATCGGGATCACCGACGGCGTCCCAGGAGAGCAGCCGCGTCCCGTCGCCCGGGTCGGCCACCGCCAGGCCCGTGACCGGCGACGGCGCCACGGTCACGGCGTCGGGACCGCCCAGCGGACCGATGTCGCAGCGGCTGGCGTCGGGATCCTGGCAGGCCGGGTCCTCGGGACCGGCGTCGATGCAGGGCGAGCCGACCGTCAGGCCGTAGAGCCCCGCGGCGGGATCCTTGCAGAGGGGATCGGCCTGGATGTCCCCCTCCCCGGGGGGCAGACCGTTGTAGTCGCCCCCGTCGTTCTGCCAGACGTCGTTGCAGCGCACCACGGCGCCACCCGACGTGCCCGCGATCCCGCCGCCGGTGTTGGATGTCACCAGGCTCGCCTGCAGGACGAGGCCGTCGCCGGCATAGAGCATGATCCCGCCGCCGTACGCCGCCGTGTTGCCGGAGACCAGGCAGTTCTCCACCGTCAGGCCCAGCACCGCGTCGGCTCCCAGCAGGCAGCCGCCGCCGAGGACCGCCGCCGCGTTGCCGGTCAGCACGGTGTTGGCGATCCGGCCGCCGACGCCGGTGACGTGGAGCGCGCCCCCGTTGCCGGCGGCAGCGTTCCGCCGGAAGGTACCCCGCACGATGGTCACCTGGCCGCCGCTGGCGTGCAGACCGCCCCCGTCGCCCAGGGCGCGACTGTCCTCGACGACGACGTCGACCAGCTGGAGGGAGGCGTCCCGGGCGGCGATGGCGCCGCCGGTGACGGCACCATAGCTGCCGCTGAAGACGTCGCCGGCGAAGCTGACGCTGCCGCCCTCGACGGCGACGGCACCGCCGCGGCCGTCCCCGAGGCTGTCACGACTGGCGTTGCCCAGGAAGGTGTTGCCGCTGAAGACGGCGCCGGTCGCGTCGACCAGGCAGACGGCACCGCCCCAGTCGGCGCTGCAGCCGCTGAACGTGCAGTCCTCGATCCGGGGCGCCCCGTCGACGACGAGGATGGCCCCGCCGGTGCCGTAGTCGCCGTACGGGTTGGCGGCGTCATCGACGAACGCACATTCGCGGATCGTCGGCGAGCCGCCCAGGACCTGGATGGCACCGCCGTGCCGGCCCGTCGCCGGCCGGTCGTACCAGGCGCCCTGACAGTCGTAGAACTCGATTCCCGCGACCCCGCTCTTCGGCGTGGCCCCCGCCACGAAGCGCAGGGCGCTGTTGACGCTGCGCCAGCGGGTGGGATGGACGGCCGGATCGCGCTCGGCGAAGGTCGTCGACCAGCCGCCGCTGATGAAGACCGGCCCGTCGATCTGGACCGTTTCCAGGTAGTCGCCCTCGGCCACCAGGACGGTGTCGATCCCGCTGCAGACGGCCACGCAGTCGGCCAGCGAGTGGGCCGCCGTGGCGGGCGTCTCGTAGGGTGGGGTGTCGCTGCCGGCGGAGGAGACGTAGCGCACCTTGTGCCCCAGGATCTTCAACGGCATGGGCAGGAAGCCGAAGCCGTTGCGGGTGTCCCCGTCGGCCACGATGCACAGGACCAGCTGGTCGGTGCTCTCGTTGGGGACCGTCCAGCTGTAGCTGCCCGTGTTGGGGACATCGCTGGCCACCAGGGTCCGGAACCCGTCATGATGGAAGCTGGCCCAGATGTCCACGGTGTTGCAGGTGCCGCCGCTGGTCACCCAGGTGACCGTGACGGTCGTGTCGGCGGGCAGGGTCTCCAGCGTGATCGGACCCGTCACCGAGACGCTGACCGGCGGGACGTGGACGGAGACCTGGGTCGTCGAGGTCCCGATCAGGGCGGTGCCGTACTGGATGGTGAAGAAGCCGGCTTCGCCGAACTCGGCTCCCCACGAGTTCTTGCAGATCCAGCCGCCGTTGCCGTCGCAGGCCCGGTCGTCCCAGCCGACGATCAGGACCAGGTGGTTCGTGTAGCCGCCGTTGTTCGTGTTGTAGCAGCCGCCGGAGTAGGAGGGGAACGGCTCGTCCGCGTT
The DNA here is from genome assembly GCA_964436825.1 of uncultured Fibrobacteraceae bacterium. Taxonomy (GTDB): domain Bacteria; phylum Krumholzibacteriota; class Krumholzibacteriia; order LZORAL124-64-63; family LZORAL124-64-63; genus CAYTEO01. The sequence goes on from CAYTEO010000013.1 coordinate 36,840, forward strand.
CATGGCCGAGCAGACGGGGCCGTCGGTCATCACGGCGGTCTTGATCTGGTCGACGTCGTTGTAGACGTAGTTCCAGTCGTCGACGAAGACGAACGGCAGGGAGGAGTTCTGGGCGCAGGGGCGGCTGTCGGTCGAGGCGTAGGGGTTGTCCTCCTCCAGGACGACCCCGTAGTTCATGGCCACGCTGTAGGCGGCGCTGGCCCAGCCGCCCTCGCACCCCGCCCCGTAGGTGTTGCAGTCCAGGACCTGCTGCTCGGAGAGGTCGAGGGTCACCCCGTAGTGGATCTTCAGGTGGGCCTCGAGCTGGCCGAGGGCCGCGAAGTCCCAGCAGGCGCCGCATTCGCCCTGGTTCTTGGGGGTGGTGACGCCGCCCTGGTCCGCCCAGTTGAAGCTGGACGGGAGATCCAGCTTGGACGTGTCGTAGAGCTTGAGCCGTTCCTTGTACTCCTCGGGATAGTCCGGCGGGAGGACGAAGCCGTTGAGGTGGGCCCGGGCCTCCGGCGTGAGGGAGTCGTACCAGGTGGGGTCGACGTCGTACGTCGGCGCCTCGGCCGCCCCGGCGAGGGCGGCACCGAACAGGATGCCAAGGAGCGCCACGGCGACGGCGGCGCGGAGGATCGATCCCGGGGTGCTGCGGTGCATCGGTCGGTCTCCTGTCGGTCGAAGTCCGTGGTTTGCGAACATGTAATGATACATCATCATCACACCGGCGTACAGGGTCACGGTACCACTCAGTACAAGCCCACCGGATCGACGTCGACGACGACCGCCACGCCCGAATGGGTCCTCTCCAGGCGGCGACAGCACTCGGCGATCCAGGTCTTCTCCGCCGCCGACGGGTTGCCCTTCAGCAGCAGTTGCCAGCGGTAGCGGTTCTGGAGGCGGGAGAAGACTGCCGGGGCCGGGCCCAGCAGCGTCACGTCGCGGTCGCGCAGCCCGTCGGCCAGGACGTCGTGCAGGACGGCGGCGGCCTGCTCGACGGCGGCCAGCCGCCGGCCGCAGATTCCCAGGCGGACCAGGCGCCGGAACGGCGGGTAGCCGGCCGCCTCGCGCGCCGCCAGCTCGGCGGCGGCGAAGCCGTGGTAGTCGTGGGCCGCGGCGGCCTGCAGGACGGGGTGCTCGGGCTGCCAGGCCTGGAACAGGACCCTGCCCGCGCGGCTGCGGCCGGTGCGGCCGGCCACCTGGGTCAGCAGCTGGAAGGCCCGCTCGTGGGCCCGGAAGTCGGGCAGGGTCAGCCCGTCGTCGGCGGCCAGGACCCCCACCAGGTCGACCCCCGGGAAGTGGTGGCCCTTGGCGACCATCTGGGTCCCCAGCAGGATCCGGGCCTCGCCCCGGGCAAAGGCGGTCAGGATCCGGTCGTGGCTGCCCCGCCGGCGCGTCGTGTCCTGGTCCAGCCGCAGCAGGCTGGCGCCCGGGAAATGGGACGCCAGGGAGAGCTCCAGCTTCTCCGTCCCGCCGCCGCTGGGCAGGAAGGCCCCCTCGGCCCCGCAGGCGGGGCAGGCGTCGGGAGGGCGCCGGCTGAAGCCGCAGTAGTGGCAGAGCAGGCGCTGGGGGCGCAGGTGAACCGTCAGGGCGATGTCGCAGTGGGGGCACTGGATCGCCTCGCCGCACTCGCCGCACTGGAGGGAGCGGGCGAACCCCCGGCGGTTGTAGAAGAGGATCGCCTGGCGGTCGCGGCGCAGGCAGTCGTCCAGGGCGTCCAGCAGGGCCTCCGACAGGCCGTCCTGGACGGTCTGCTGGCGCATGTCGACCAACGTCACCGGCGGCAGGGCGCCCACGGGACGGTCGCGCAGTTCCACCAGGGCGTAGCGGCCCAGCCGGGCGTTGCGATAGCTCTCCAGGTCCGGGGTCGCCGACCCGAGCAGCACGCACGCCCCCGCGGCCCGGGCCCGCACCAGGGCGGCGGCCCGGGCGTGGTAGCGCGGCTTCTCCTGCTGCTTGTAGCTGGTCTCGTGCTCCTCGTCGACGACGACGACCCCCAGGTCCGGCAGCGGCACGAAGAGGGCCGAGCGCGGCCCCACGACGACGCGCACCTCCCCCGCCGCGGCCCGTTCGTGGACCCGGCAGCGCTGACCGGCCGAGAGGCCGCTGTGCAGGACGGCCGCCACCTCGCCGAACCGGGCGGAGATGCGGTTCATGGCCTGGGGCGTCAGCGCGATCTCGGGCAGCAGGTAGAGGGCCGTCCGGCCCCGCGCCAGGGCGGCGGCGATGGCCTGCAGGTAGACCTCGGTCTTGCCGCTGCCGGTCACCCCGTGCAGCAGCAGGGCGCCGAAGCGCCGCGCCGCCAGGTGCTCTTCCACCCAGGCCAGGGCCCGCCGCTGGTCGGCCGTCGGCACCGGCTGGGCGGGCGGGGACGGCCAGCGGGCGGGCTGGTGCCGGCTGCGCCGGGCGCGCGTCCCCGGGGCCGGGGGATGGAACAGGGGGACGATCTCCCCGACCGGCACGGCGTAGTAGCCGGCCAGCCACTCCAGCAGCTCGCGCCGGTCCCCGGTGATCCGGTAGCTCTCCGGCAGTCGGTGCGCGACATGCCGCAGCCTGTGCCCGTCGATCTCGCGGGGCGGTGTGGCGACGGCCCTGGCGGCGACGATCATCCCGACGACCCGGCCCCGGCCCAGGGGAACGACGACCAGGTCGCCGTGACGGGGCTCCGGCGCGTCGGGTTCGGGGGCGAACAGGTAGGTCAGCGGCCGTTGCAGGGGGCGCGGCACGACGACGTCCACCAGCCATTCCATCGCCACCACCTCCCCCGCCGGCGGCGGACGGTCCCGCCCCGACGCGACCATCCCGCCCCGACACGAGGCGGGGCGGGATGGTAACGCACCGGCGGACCGCGGACAAGCGGCGGGCTATTCGCTGGTGACGTGCAGGAACTCCTGGACCTTGTCCAGCAGGCGCTGGGGGCTGAACGGCTTGGTGACGTATCCGTCGGCGCCGGCGGCCTTTCCCCGCTCCTGGTCCTCCTTGCTGCTGCGGGCCGTCAGCAGCAGGACCGGGATGTGGGCCGTCGCGGGATCACTCTTCAGCCTGCGACAGGCCTCGAACCCGTCGCTGCGCGGCATCATGACATCCATGATGACCAGGTCCGGCGACTCCTCCCTGGCCATCCGGACGGCCTCCTCGCCGTCGGCGGCCTGCAGGACGGCGTACCCCTCCGCGTCGAGGCTGAAGTCGAGGATGTTCAGGATGTATGGCTCGTCGTCGACGATCAGGATCTTGCGCACGTCGCTCCCCCGGGGCTGATGTTCGTCTTCTCTCATTCGCCGGCCAGGACCGGTTCCCGCTCGGCGTCGCTCGTCCCGTCCGGTGTGGCATGGCCGGCGCCACCGGCCTCCTGTTCGTAGTCGGCCACGGCCAGCGAACGCGCGAGCTGGATTTCCCGGATCCGCTCCGCGTACCGGCGCGCCGCCGCGCTGAAGGGGACCAGGCAGCGGGGGCAGAACTGGGAACCCGCCAGCTGCTCCATCTCCGCCAGGGCGCGCTCCAGGGAGACGGCGGGCCGGTAGGGTCTGCCGTGGAGCATGGCGGTCAGGCCGTCCGCCAGGGCCAGCAGGCGCGATCCCACCGGGATGTCCTCCCCGGCCAGCCCGTCCGGGTAGCCGCTGCCGTCGTAGTGCTCGTGGTGGTGGAGGATGATCTCGCCGACGGTCGGCGGCGCCTCCAGGGCCCGGATCATCTCCAGGCTGCGATGAACGTGCTGCTGGATGATCTCCCACTCCTCCGGCAGCAGCGGTGTCGCCTTGTAGAGGATCTCGTCCGGGACCTCCGAGAGGCCCAGGTCGTACGCCTGCAGGGCGAAGGCCAGGGCTGCCAGCTCCGCGCGCGGCAGGTGGAGCCGCTGCGCAGCCTCGATGCAGATGTCGTGACTGATGTCGGCCAGGACGTCGTGACGGGCCCGATGGACGGCCAGCCCCCGGCGCATCGCCTTCAGCAGTTCGCGCACGTCGCGATCGGTCCGCGTGTGGGCCTCCACGCGCTCGATGATGTAGCCCAGCCGGTCCGCCACACCCTCCAGCAGCAGCAGGTCCCGCTTGTTGAAGGACCGCCCGTCCAGGGGATGGGCCACCAGCAGGACCCCGACCACGTCCCCGTCGCGGCGGACGGGGACGCAGAGCAGCGAGCCCTCGCCGACACCGCAGCGGGCCTTCTCGGCCGACCATTCGGGATCGTCGGCCAGGTTGCGGACATGGACGGGCCGGCCGGTCGCCCAGACGTGGCCGGGGATCCCCTCGCCGCGCAGCAGGCGGCTCTGCTGGACGACGCGATCCTGCAGGCCCATGGCCGCCTCGATGAGCAGGTGCTCGCCCTGGGCGTCGGGCATCTCCAGCGCCACGATCCCGGCCTGGGTCATCTCGCCGATCCAGCGGATCATCTTCTCGGAGAACTCGGGCATCTCGGCGAACACCGTCCGCTGGGGATGCCCCTGCCCCTGGCGGACGACATGGCTGCGGCGCGGCAGCAGCGCCTGGAAGCGGCTGCCCCGCGGGTGGAGGCTCTCGCCCCAGATGCGGCCGCCGTGGCGCGCCACGATGTCCCGGCAGATGGCCAGGCCCACCCCCTGGCCGCCATGCTCGCGGGTGGAGGAGCCGTCCACCTGGTAGAAGCGGTCGAAGACGTAGGCCATCTTGCTCTCGGGCACACCGATCCCGGTATCCTCGACGACGATCCGCACCGAGGAGAGACCGTCGAAGAGGGCCAGATGGACCTTCCCGCCCTCGGGAGTGAACTTGAAGGCGTTGTCCAGCAGGTGGCGGATCAGCTGCCTGACCAGGTCGGGATCCACGTCGACACGGATCTCGCTCTGGTCGCAGTGGATGCTGAAATCGATCTTCTTGGCCTCGGCCTGGCTGCGGGCGGACCCTTCCAGGCCCCGCACCAGGGCCACCAGGTCGGTCTCGTGGCGGTTGAAGGTGATCTGCTCGTTCTCCATCCGCTCGAGGTCGAGCAGGTTGTTCACGATCCCCGACAGCTTCTCGCTCTCGCCGTGGATGACCTCCAGGAACTCCTGGACCGCGCTGTCGGCCATCCGCTGCCGGCCGTGCAGCAGCGCCTCCGTGTAGGCCTTGATGGCCGTCAGCGGCGTGCGCAGCTCGTGGCTGACGTTGGCCACGAAGTTGTTCTTCAGGTCGTTGTGGTAGCGCAGCCGGTCGGCGGCGGCCTTCAGCTCGCGGTTCTGCTTGTGGAGCTGGGAGTAGAGGGCCGCCGAGGCGATGGCCGTGGCGGCCTGCTGGGCGAACAGCTCCAGCATCTCGATCGTGTTCCGGCTGGGGACCTTGCCGTTGACAGGGTCGTCGACGCTCAGGTAGCCCGTGATCTCGCCCTCGGGCGAGATGAGCGGGACGATGAGCATGTCGCGCTCGTCCCACTCGTCCCCACCCACGTCCCGCCGGCCGAGGTTCGTCTCGTAGGCGTTGGCGGCCGCCTCCTCGTACCCGCTGGTCCCGTAGCGGATGTAGTAGCTGTTGGAGACCTTGAACTGGGGCAGGGTCATCCGCCGGAACTGGCCCAGTGACAGCGGCATGTTGCGCAGGTACTCCTGCCCCTCCTCGTCGACGCCGGCGAAGGCCTGGGCCTCGAAGACCTTCTCCTGCGGGTCGTAGATCCGCAACAGGACCATCCGGAAGCCCAGGGACTTGCGGACCGACTCGGCGATCTCGGTCAGCAGGCTGTCGCGGTCCCGGAAGGCGTGGATGCGGGCGGTGATGTGCAGCAGGCTCTCCAGCCCGCGCACCCGCTCCTGCCGTTCCCGCAGGTGGTGGCTGTGGATCCGCAACCGCAGGACCTGCCAGACCAGTCCGACGGCCAGCAGGACGATGACCCCCAGCAGGGGCCACTGGGCCGCCGTCAGGACGGAGACGCCCGTCGCCCTCATGCCAGGACAGGCGAGCAACGTGGCAGTGGAGATCGCGGTCATCCTATCTCCTCGTCGCGGCACGGGAGGCCAGGAGCTCCCGCACCGATTCCATCAGCCGACCGATGACGAACGGCTTGCCGACGAACAGGTCCGCGCCGGCGGCCAGCATCCGCTCCCGCGTCTGCCGGTCGACACGCGCCGTCAGGGCCACGATGACCGTCCGCGCGTAGCGCGGGTTGCGCCGTATCAGCCGCGTGGTGTCGATGCCGTCGAGCTTGGGCATCATGATGTCCATGACGATGACGTCGGGGGCGGTGCCGGTGATCTTGTTCATGCAGTCGATCCCGTCGCCCGCCGTGACGACGTCGAAGCCCTCGTTGCGGAAGGCCTGGGCCAGCAGCCCCGCCAGGGGACGCTCATCCTCGACGATCAGGACCCTAGGTGTCGTCATCCTCTTCCCGTCCGTTGGCGTGATCGGCGAAGGTGCCCGCGGTGATCGGCGCTTCGACGCCTGTATCGGCCGGCGTCCGCCGGTCTTGAACGACAATGTCGCCGGGGTGCTGCTTGCCGAACTGCTTCAGCTCCGCCACGGCGGCCAGCAGCCGGCCGGGATGCCGGAAGCGCCCCTCGCGGTCGACGATCACGACGACCGTCAGCGCCACCGGCGGGAACCGGCGCAGCTGTCCGACCCGGTCCGGCAACTCCAGGTATCCCCGGCTCCAGTCCTCCGGATCGTAGAGATAGCGGCGGCGGCGGGAGAACTCCTCGACCAGCCCGTCCGCCAGGGGGCGCGCCTCGTCGGCACCGGTCAGCACGACATAGTCGTCGCCCCCGATGTGCCCGATGAAGGCGTCGGGCGCCGTCCGGGCGGCGACCTCGGTCAAGGTCTCGGCCAGGGTGGTCAGGACCCGGTCGCCCCGGCTGTATCCGTAGTAGTCGTTGTAGGCCTTGAAGTTGTCGAGATCGATGTAGAGGTAGCCGAACGGCTTGCCGGTGCGCAGCCTCGCCTCCAGCTCGTCGGCGATCGCCCGGTTCCCCGGCAACCCCGTCAGCGGGTTGGCGTCTCTCTGTCCCCGGCTGAGGGCCAGCAGGTTCGTGATCCGCAGCAGCAGCTCCTCGCGGGCGAACGGCTTGACGATGTAGTCGTTCGCCCCGGCGCCCAGCCCCTGCAGGACGTGGCTCTTCTCCCCCTTGGCCGTCAGCATGATGACCGGCAGGTGGTGGGTCCGGCCTTCGGCGCGGATCCGTTCGAGGACGGCGTAGCCGTCCATCCCCGGCATCATGACGTCGAGCAGGATGAGATCGGGCAGCTCCCGCTGCAGGATCGCCAGGGCCTGCGGACCGTCGGCGGCCGACCGGACATCGTAACCGGCCTGTTCCAGTTGGTGGGTCAGGATCGTCCTGATGGAGGGTTCGTCATCGACGACCAGGATCATCCCCGCATGCAACATCATCACCATCCGTGCAAAAGACAGCGCGTCTCCCCCGCGCCGGGCATGTCACGGCATCCGAGGCAAACTCCATGCCATTTGCGGCCACAGGAGACAGTTTGCTACCGGATGGGAAACGACGCGCCGCCTGGACCCCTCTATCGCCAGGAGACGATGGGGCGCCGGGCGAAGCTGTCCAGGGAGAGGGGATCGGTCCGGCCGGCGGCCAGGCGATACGCGCCGGCGCAGGCGATCATCGCCGCGTTGTCGGTGCAGTAGACGCGCGCCGGGGGCCGGAAGGCCAGGCCGTGGCGCCGGGCCAGTTCGTCGGTGCGCCGGCGCAGCAGGTCGTTGGCCGCCACCCCGCCGGCCAGGTAGACGGCGCGGACCCGGCGGCGGCGGGCGACGCGGAAGAGGCGGTCGGTCAGGCTGGTGACGACCGTCTCGCGCAGGGCGGCGCAGACGTCGGCCACGTCCTGTTCGGACAAGGGGCGCGGCAGGGTCTCGACCAGGGACCGCACGGCCGTCTTCAGGCCGCTGAAGCTGAACACCGGCCGGGGATCCTTCTGCAACGGCAGCGGCAGGAGGAAGCGGTGCGGATCGCCCTGCTCCGCCAGCCGGTCGATGACCGGTCCGCCGGGGTAGGGCAGCCCCAGCAGCTGGGCGCTCTTGTCGAAGCACTCCCCCGCGGCGTCGTCCAGGGTCCAGCCCAGCCGCTCGTAGCGGCCCACCGCCTCCATGAGGATCAGCTCGGTGTGACCGCCGGAGACGACCAGCACGACCGCCGGCAGTTCCAGCGACCCCTCCAGCGCGTTGGCCAGGATGTGCCCCTCGATGTGGTGGATCCCCAGCAGCGGCCGCCGGGCCGCCCAGCAGAGGGCCTTGGCCGTCGACAAACCCACCAGCAGGGCGCCGATCAGCCCGGGACCCGCGGTGACGGCGATCCCGTCCAGGTCCTCCAGCCGTACCTGCCGTCGCCGGAGCAGGACCTCGACCAGGGGCAGCAGGTTGACCAGGTGGGCCCGCGAGGCCAGCTCCGGGACGACCCCGCCGAAATGGTCGTGGAGGTCCACCTGGCTGGAGACGAGGTTCTCCAGGACACCCTCGCGGTCGTCGTAGAGGGCCACGCTCGTGTCGTCGCAGGAGGTCTCGATCCCCAGGATCCTCATGCGGGCGCCTCCCCGTCGCCGGGCGCCGACCGCCGGCGCGCCTCCCACTCCAGCTCGCGCCACGCCTCGCCCAGCGCAGCGGCCACCTCGCCGGCCAGGACGCTACGCCGCGACCCGCGCTCCGCCGCCAGCGAGCCGGCGCGGCCGTGGAGCCAGCAGCCCAGCCGGGCCGCGTCCCACGCCGACATTCCCTGGGCCAGCAGGCCGCCCAGCAGGCCGGTCAGCACGTCACCGGTCCCGCCGTGGGCCAGGGCGTCGTTGCCCGTGGGATTGACGTAGCGCCTCCCGTCGGGCGCGGCCACGAGCGTCGGAGCCCCCTTGGCCACCAGGACCACGCCCCAGCGGGCCGCCAACTCGGGCACCAGCTCCAGGCGACGGGCCGCCAGCTCCGGCGCGTCGATCCCGGCCAACCGGGCCAGCTCCCCCGTGTGCGGCGTCAGGACGACCTCCGCCGCGGCGAACGCCGGCTCCCGGCCGGCGCGGACGAAGGCGGACAGACCGTCCGCGTCGACGACCAGGGGCCGGTCCAGCTCCTCCAGCCACGGCAGCAGCCAGGCGTCCGTGTCCGGATCGGTCCCCAGGCCCGGACCCACGGCCACGGCGCGCTGTTTCGCCAGCAGGGCCCCCAGCCGCTCGGCGGACGGCACGACCCCGCCCCCGGGGCCGGTGGGCAGGGGGCGGATCAGCGCCTCGGGCAGCCGGCCCACCGCCGCGGCGGCATGCTGTTCGGGCAGGGCGACCGAGACCAGCCCGGCGCCGGAGCGCAGGGCGCCGAGGCCGGCCAGCAGGGCGGCGCCGCCGAAGTCGCGGTGCCCGGCCAGGACCAGGAGCGTCCCGGCCCGGTACTTGTGGGTGTCGCCGGGGCGATCCGGCAGCAGGGAGGCCGCCTCGCCGGGCAACAGGGTCGTCCAGGGCCCGGCGTGGCGGTCGACGATCCCGGCCGGGAACCCGATGTCCACGACGGCCAGCTCCCCCGCGTGGTCCCGTCCCGGCGGGACGAGCAGGCCGAGCTTGGGCAGCTGGACGGTGACCGTCAGGTCGGCCCGGACGGCGACCGGATCCACCGCGCCATCGTCCCCCGCGACCCCCGAGGGGATGTCGAGGCTGACGACCGGCGCCTCGCAGCCGGCGAAGCAGGCCAGCAGCGGGACGTACTTGGCCGCCACGGGGGTGCGGATCCCGGTGCCGAAGACGGCGTCGACGACCAGGTCGGCCTCGGCGGAGAGGCGGCGCCAGCGCTCCGCCCACTGCTCCGGCTGTGCCGTCTCCACGCGGACCGCCTCCGGCAGCCGGTCGTGGTTCGTCCGGGCGTCGGGCGACAACGCCTCCGGGGGCGCCAGCAGCAGGACCGTCACCCGGCAACCCCGCTCGGCCAGGTGGCGGGCGACGACAAGCCCGTCGCCGCCATTGTTCCCCTTGCCGCAGCAGACGGCCACCGCGGGTGGCGGCGCCGACGCCGGGAACCTCTCCCCGATGATCCGGGCCATGCCGCTGCCGGCCCGCTCCATCAGCTCCAGCGAGGGGACGTGGCCACCGTCGATCGTCTCGCGGTCGATGGCGGCCATCTGCATCGCGGTCACGACCTTCACGTCTCACCTCCGGCACCGTCGAGCCTGGCCAGGACGTCCAGCAGCTGGCGCGGGTTGTCGATCTCGAACTGGGCGCCGCTGCTGGTGCGCCGCTCGCGGTCGCTGCTCTGGTAGGTGTCGCCGTAACGGGCGTAGACGGTATGGAGACCGGCCTCGGCCCCGCCGACGATGTCCCGCTCGGGCCAGTCGCCGACCATGACCGCCTCGTGCGGCGCCACCCCCAGCCGGTCCAGCGCCATCCGGAACGGGACGGGACTCGGCTTGCGGTGGCCCGTGTCGTCGAAGGTCAGCACGACGTCAAAGATGTGGTGCAGGCCCATGTAGCAGAGCCTCAGCCACGCCTCGAAGCGGGGCGCATCGCTGACGACCGCCAGCCGGTACCCGTCCTTCAACAGACGATAGAGGGTGTGCATGACGTGGGGATAGGGGACCAGCGAGGCCTCGCGGGCCCGCCGGTAGGCGACGACGGCGGCGGCCAGGATCCGATCGTCGACCGCGCCGGTCGTCTCGGTCAGGAAGCGGTTGAAGACCCGCTGGTGCTCGATCCCCACCTCGTCGTAGATGGCGAAGATGCGCTTGACCACCTCGTCCGAGGTCAGTCCCAGACCGGCGTCGATCATCGCATCGGCCGCCGCGACGATGGCGGCACGCTTGGCCGCCATGAAGTCGGTCAGCGTGTTGTCCAGGTCGAAGATGACGGCCTTGATGGGGTGGCCTTCCCTGATACCGGTCATGGTCCTCCCTTTCGCCCGCGACGGTGTCGTGTCATATTAGTCCCTGGCCGGTGGCGTGCCAAGACCGGCCCCTCGCCACAAGGATCGCCGACATTCCCACCGTACCGAGGAGTGGCCGTTGTCCCTGCCCTCGACACCTCCGTCGTCCCCGGAAGGCCCCTCCCCGCCGGTCGTCTCCCTCTGGCAACGCTGGCGGACCCGGCGGCTCCTGCTGCTGACGCTGCTGCTGCTGGTCGCGGACATGGCGGCCCAGGTCGTCACCTTCCTGGCGACGGGCCGGCTGTTCTGGGCCGCCGGCGCCGGGGCGGTGTGGACCGTCCTGCTGGCCTGGCTCGTCACGTCCATGGGCGGCGATTCCTTCGCGGCCACCTTCGCCCTGGCCCCGCTGACGCGCCGCCGGGCCGCCTGCGTCGCGCTGGCGACGGTGGGAGCCTTCTACCCCATCACCCTGCTGGCCGGCTGGTCAGCGTCCCTCCACCCGCCGGACGACACCTGGCTCGCCATGATCCGCGACCAGCTGCCCCGCACGACGGCCGGAACGGTCGTCACCTTCGTCATCGTCGCCGGCCTGGCCCCGGTGGCGGAGGAGTTCATCTTCCGCGGCCTGCTCTTCCGGATCTGCCGCCGCTGGTGGAACGGGATCGCCGCCGCCATGGTCTCCGGCCTGGTCTTCGGCCTGGCCCACGGTGAACCCTGGTTCCTGTTCGGGCTGGCCACCCTGGGCCTGCTGCTGGGGATCGTCTTCGAGCTGACAGGAACGCTGGCGGCCCCCCTGCTGATGCACGCCATCCACAACGGGATCTCCATCGTCCTGATGTTCCGCAGCGGCCTGCCCGAGGGACCGTTCGAGGCGCCGGAGGTGACGTGGCCCATCCTGCTGGCGTCGCTCGCCGTCCTGGCGGCCGGGCTGGCGCTGCTGCGCCGGGATGCGCCGGCCGTCCCCTTCCCCGACGCCTGACCCATCGCCCGGCGCCGGGACCGACCCTTCCCCGCACCGCTCAGGTCTTCAACGGCTTCTTCCGGGCCGCCGGGAACAGGACGTTGTTCAGGATCAACCGGTAGCCGGGCGAGGTGCGGAACAGGTCCAGGTCCGTCGGCGGGTCGCCCACGGCGTGCTGGTAGTCCTCCGGATCGTGACCGCCCAGGAAGGTGAACGTCCCCCGTCCCCGCTTGCCGTGGATGTAGCGCACCTCGTCGGTTCCCTCCACCTCCGCCAGGACGACGACGTCGCGCTTGAGGAAGCGGCGGTGGAACCCCGTCGTCTGCCCCATGAAGCCGTTGACGACGTTCACGTGGCACTGGGTCAGCATGGCCGGGACGGGATCGTACTTGGCGGCGAAGTCGAACAGCGTGAAGTAGTCCCCCTCCGGCCCGCGCAGCCGCGAGTAGTCGCTGGTGTCGATGTCCGAGTACTCGTAGACCAGGGGATTGGTGATGACGTGGAAGTGCTGGAACGCGAAGGTGCGACTCCAGTCGACCTTCTCCGCATAGAGGGGGTCGACGGGCGTGCCGTCCAGCTCCGGGGCGACGATGTCGGTGCCCAGGAAGGCCAGGGCGATGTCGATGGTGTCGGTGGCCGAGCACATGGCGAACAGGAAGCCGCCCTGCTGGACGTAGTCGCGGATCTTCACCGCCACGGCGTGCTTCAGCTGCCAGACCGTCTCGAACCCCAGCGACGCCGCCATCTGTTCCAGCAGCGCCTTCTGCTGCAGGTACCACGGCGCGTTGCGGTACGAGGCATAGAACTTCCCGAACTGGCCGGTGAAGTCCTCGTGGTGAAGGTGGAGCCAGTCGTACCGCGACAGCTTCCCCGCCAGGACCTCCCGGTCGAAGACGGTCTCGAAAGGGATCTCGGCGTAGTTCAGCGCCAGGGTGACCGCGTCGTCCCACGGCTGGAAGTTGGGCGGGACGTAGACGGCGATCCGCGGCGCCTTCTCCAGCAGGACGTCGTCCATGTTCTCCTGCCCGACGGTGGCGTCGATCTCCCGCTTCTGCGCGTCGGTGATCCTCTCGATCGACACCCCCCGCAGGCGGGCATCGGAGACGACGACCGGGTCGTCGCGGGTCAGGAAGCTGCCACCCCTGTAGTTCAGCAGCCAGTGGACGGTGCCGCCGCGCTCCAGGACCGCAAAGGCCAGTCCGTACGCCTTCAGATGGTTCTGCTGGGTCAGGTCCATGGGGACGAGCAGCCACTGGGCCGAAGCGCGACCCGCCAGGCCCAGGCCGGCGATCACCAGCAGGCAGCACAGGAATCTCCTCATGACGTCGTCCTCCGGATCCGCTCGCGGGCGTCCTCCGCCTCGATGGCATCGGGGTACTGGTCCAGCAGGCGTTGCCACCACTGGAGGGCCTCGTCGCGACGGCCCGTCCCGGCCAGGACATCGCCGGCCAGCAGCAGGGCGGCCGCGGGATAGTGGCCGTCGGGGAAATCGGCGACGATGGCCCCGCACTGGGCGACGGCCTCGTCGACACGGCCGGTCAGGCTGTCCAGCCGGGCCAGCTCGAAGCGGGCACGTTCCAGGACCGGCCGGGGATGGTCACCGGCGGCGGGGACGGAGGCGCGCCGTGCGATGAGCTCCCGCAGCGCCTCCCGCTCCCGTCCGGGGTCGCGGCGCAGCCGCCAGTAGACGACCGGTGCGTAGAGCGCCAGCACGTCCGGTCCGCCGGCGGGATTCTCCAGCTCCTCGGCCAGCAACAGGCCCAGGTCGAGGGCGTCGTTGGTGACATCGAGCTGGGGATCGACCAGGGCGACGGCGGCCAGCCGGTCCCGCGCCGTCTCCCAAGCCCCCTCTGCCAGGTCGAGCTGTGCCAGCAGGTACTGGGCCCTGGCCGCGGCGGAGGGGAAATCCCGGTCGCGGCCCAGGCGGGTCAGCTCGGCCCGGGCGGCAGCCGTGTCGCCGGCGGCCAGCCGGCACTCGCCCAGGGTCAGGCGGGCCAGGGCCACCCCCTCCAGGGGCAGGTCAAGATCGGTCAGCAGGCGCTGCAGGGCGGCGGCCGCCTCCCGCGGCCTGCCGAGCCGGTCGCGCAGGAAGAGGGCCAGGCGGATCTGGGCCGAGTAGAGCCGGGTCGAGCCGGGGCTCCCCTCCCGGACCAGGTCCAGGACCCGCTGCAGGCGCGCGACGGCCCGCTCGGGATCGTCGTCCAGCAGCCCCGCGTCCAGGGCCTGCTCGGTGACACCGGCCAGCATGTCCAGCAGGCGGGGTCGACGGCCGGAGGCAGGGTCCTCGCGGCTGGCCAGCTCGTCCAGGACGGCCAGCATCCAGGTGGCGGCGGCCCGGCGCCGGCCGGGATCGGCCAGGGAGTCGAACCGCTGCTGCAGGTCGTGGACGACCCTCAACAGGAGGCGGCGGCCGACGGGATCGGTCCCGTCGAGCAGGGGCTGGACGGCGGCCAGCGCCTCGTCGCCCTGCCCCAGGTGGAGCCTGACGACGGCCTCCAGCAGGCGGGCGACGGCGCCGTCGGCGGACCGTCGACCGAGTTCGTCGGCCGTATCGGCCAGCACCGCGGGGTCGGTGACCCGTGCCAGCAGCTCACTCGCGACCAGGGAGAAGTTCAGGGGATTCTGGGCGAGATCGCGGAGCAGCTCGTCGACGGCTGCCCGGCGCCGCCCCAGGTCGAACAGGCAGGCCGCCCGATCGCGGGACAGTAGATGCTGGTCGTTCCTGGCCGCGCGGACCGAGTCGACGACCGCCAGTCCCCGGTCGGGGTAGCCGGCCTCGCGGTAGAGCCGCGCGACCTCGCCCGCGGTGGCGACCTGGTTGGGACTGGAGCGGATCAGGCGTGCCAGGGAGGGCGCGGCCTCGGCGGGGCGCCCCGCCTGCAGGAGGGCCCGCCCCAGGGCGCGGTGCAGGGCGATGTCGTCCGGCGACTCCTGCAGGCCTTCCCGGCAGAGCCGGATGACCCTGTCCAGGTCGCCCAGGGCCGTGGCCACGGCGATGCGGCGCCGGCGCACCTCCCGGGCCGGCGCGCCCAGGCGCTCGGCCTCGTCCAGGAGGGTCTCGGCGCGACCCAGGCTCCCCAGGCGCACCATCCGGTCGGCGTCCCGCAGGCGGGAGCGCCACGGCTCGGGCATCTGCCGGAAGTTGTGACGGGGCAGACGTTCCGGGATCCGGTCGGGGTGCTGGGCGGTGGCGGGAGCCGTCCCCCAGGGCAGCAGCAGCAGGAGCAGCAGGATACGTCCTCTCATGGCCGTGGCACCTCCCTGTCGCCCGTCAGCCAGCGGCCGACGGCGCGATAGTACTGCCGGACCAGGTCACGGTACTGCTGGGGAACCTGCTGGAGCCGGGCGGCCCGGAGCAGCCGTCCCTGCCGCCCCGGATCGCCGTTGTCGGCGCGCCCCTGCTGCCGGGCCAGGGGCTGCCTGGCTGCCTCTCCCCGGCGTCGTCGCTCGAAGTCCTTCTGGCGGACCGAGTGCTGGGCGTCGAGCAGCCTGCCGAGGATCCTTTCCTGGCGCCGCAGGGTCTGCTCGTCGACCTCCCCGGCACCCAGGGCGCGGGCGACACTCTCCATCTCCTGCGCCAGGCGCTCCAGGTCGCCCAGCAGCCTCTCCCCGTCGGGGAGGCTGCGCTTCAGCTCGTCCGCGGCGCGCGCCGCGCCCGCCAGCCCCTGCTGCTGCGACTGGAGCCGCTGCATGCTGGCCCGCAGCTGCTCGGTGGCCTGTTCGCTCAGCTTCCGCTGGAGCGCCTCGGTGGCGGCGTTGAGGGCCGCCTGCTGCTGGGACATCTGCTGGAGCTGCTGGGCCAGCTGGGGCAGCTGCTGTGAACCCTGACCGCCGGAACCGGTCATCTGGGCGCTGGTCAGCATGTTCGTCACCAGCTGGTTGATCTG
Organism: uncultured Fibrobacteraceae bacterium; assembly: GCA_964436825.1. GTDB lineage: Bacteria > Krumholzibacteriota > Krumholzibacteriia > LZORAL124-64-63 > LZORAL124-64-63 > CAYTEO01. The sequence goes on from CAYTEO010000013.1 coordinate 52,440, forward strand.
TCCCAGCCCCCGCCGGGCGTCGTTCCGGGCCTGGCTTCCCCAGCCGCCGGTCAGGTTCCGCAGGGCGCCGTCCAGCTGGTCGGCCACCCGATCCAGCTGCTGCAGCAGGCGGAACGGGACCTTCGCGCTGGCGCCGACCGCGCTGCCCAGGTCCTCGCGCAGGGCGACGACGTGGCGCAGGATCCGCTTCTGCTGCCGGGGCAGCTCGGGCCGCCGCGTCGTGTGGAGATCGTCGGGGATCCGGGCGGCCAGCTCCTCCTGGCGCCGGGAGAGGGTCAGCAGGGAGAAGGCCAGACGGCGCAGGGTCTCGGCGGCGTACTGCTGCATGGCCATCTGCATGGCCTGCTGCCCCTTGACGACGATGTGGTAGAGCGAGGCCAGGCTGCGCAGCGCCTCGCGCTGGGCCGCCGCCGCGTCGGGCGGGCTCTCGCCCCCGCTCTGCATCTTGCCGGCGGCCTGGCGCATCCGCTCGTCGGGACGCTCCCTCTCCAGCTCGGCCAGGGCCTCCTGCAGGGCCTGGCGCATCTGCTGCTCGGCGGGAGTGGGCTGCTCGCCGGGACGGGGCTCGCCGAGCTGCTCGAGGGCCTGGCGCATCTGCCGCTCCAGCGCCTCGAGCTGCGCGGCCAGGGCCTCCTGCTGGCGGGCCTGCTCGGCTGCCTCCGCGGCGCTGCGGGGACGCTCCGCGGCGTCGCGCAGGGCCTGCTGGCGCCGCAGCAACTCCTCCAGGGTCGAGGCCAGACCGGCCATCTGCTGCTCCTGCTGGAGCTCCGACATCAGGGAACGGGCCCGTTCCATCCGGTCCAGCACTTCCCGCTGCCGTTGCCGGAGACGATCGACGAGGTCGGCCAGGCGGGGATCGCCCTGCTCGCCGCCGGCCCGCTGCTGCCGCTGCAGCGCGTCCTGCAGCTGCTGCTGCAGCTCCTGCAGCCTGCGATCGCGTGTCCGGGCCAGCTCCTCGGCGAGCTGTTCCATCCGGTCCAGCAGCTCGGGCGTGGTCAGGTCCCGGCGGGCGGCGTCCTCCATCTGCCGCTGCAGCTCCCGCACCAGCTCCTCCAGACGCCGCTGGAGCTCCTGCTGCTTCTGCAGGGCCGCGGCGATCTCCTGCCGGCGGGCGAAGTCGGGAGCGGGGTCCTTGCGGAGCTGCCGCTCCAGGCGCGCCAGGTCCTCGGCGACGGCCTCCCCCTCGCGCCGCAGGGCCTCCAGGCCGGTCTGCTGGGAGTCCTGGGCCGCCAGCTGGCCCGCCAGCAGGTCGGTCCGGCCGGGGACGACCAGGCGCAGGACGGCGGACCGGCCGCGGCCGGGCGGCGAGGGACGGTTGTCGACGGCCTCGAGGCAGAGGGCCAGGGCATCGCCGGGCAGCAGGGAGAGACCGCCGACGGCGAGACGCAGGACGCCGTCCAGGTGGACGATCCCGGCGGCGGGCGGCCACCCCTCGGTCGCCACCGCGAGCCGGCCCAGGCCCGGCAGCGTGAACTCGCCCCGTCGGGCGCCCTCCGCCGACGACCAGAGGGTGATCCGCTGCCAGCTGGTGTCGGGGCGGGCCGCGGCCGCCTCGCGCCGGACCAGCAGTTCCAGCCGGGAGAGGCCGAAGTCGTCATCGGCCCCGGCGGCCAGCTCGAGCCGCTGCCCGTCGAGGACGCCCCCGTTCTCCCGATCGCCGCGCAGGCGGGCGGTCGGTGGGCGGTCGGGCAGGACGGTCAGTCGCCGGTGCACCTCGCCACCGCCGGTCAGGCCGAAGGTGTCCCGCAGGGCGAGCGACCAGGTCAGGGACCGCTCGGCCCGCTGCTCGCCGCGAACCGTGTCGCCGCTGACGGTCCAGGCGACGGTATCGCCCAGGGAGGTGACGGCCGCGGCGGCCGTGACCGGGTGGTTCGTCACCCCCCGCCAGCGGATGTGGCTGCCGGCAAGGGCCTCGACGACCGCCGGCACCTCCGGCAGGGTGTCGGCGGGCAGTCCCGTGTAGGCCGGCGGCGTGACGACGGCGGCCAGGTGGGTCAGCAGGGGCGGACGCAGGACACGGACGGTCCGCACGGGGGTCTGCATCCCGTCGCGGCGGAAGCGGTAGGTCAGGTCGTGGACGACGTCCCGCAGGACGACACGGTAGTGCCGGCACGGCGCGGGGACGGAATCGACCACCGCCTCGGCGGCCAGGCTCCGCCAGGGGCCGTCTCCCTCCCTCAGCTCGCAGCGGACGGGTCCGCGGGGGGTGCCGAAGTCGAGGGCGGCCAGCTCCAGGTCGGCATGAGCCCGCACGTGGCCGGGACCGTCGACCAGGTAGAGGCCGGCCCGCGGTGGCCTCCAGTCGGCGCTCAGCGGATGCTGCAACCGCTGCCAGCCGCGCACCAGGACGGGCGCGTCCAGCAGCAGCGCCGGGAGCGAGAGCAGGACCGCCCCGATCAGCAGCGCCAGCGACGGGCGCGCCCCCGGCAGCCGCAGCGCCCGCCCGGGCGACGTCGCCTCCAGCCGCCGGGCCGCGGC
>CAYTEO010000014.1:0-53759 GCA_964436825.1 uncultured Fibrobacteraceae bacterium
GTGGCACCCGAAGCAGTCGCTCGGCGTGCCGGCGTAGCCCTGGGCGTGGCAGGCGTCGCAGTCGAGGGCGGCGTGCGCTCCGCGCAGGGGGAACAACACGTCGTGGACGAACGAGTCGCCCGTCCAGCCCGTTGCGGTCACGGGATGGCAGAGCGAGCAGTCGGTGCCGAATCCCGCGGTGACGTGGTCGGGTGCCGTCGTGGCCTCGTACTGGTCCCGGTGACAGGCAATGCAGTCGCTGGGCGTGCCGACGAAGCGCTGGCCGGCCTCGCCGCGGTGGCAGGCGTCACAGTCCACCCTGCCGTGGGCACCCAGCAGGGGGAAGGCTGCTCCCTCGTGTCGCCGCCGCAGGTCGGGCAGGTGGTCCCAGCCCCGCGGATCGTGGCAGTCACCGCAGGAGGTGCCGAGGCGCGCGCGGTGCGGGTCGGTGTGGCAGTCCAGGCAGGCCACCCCGACGCGGGCGAACCGCAGGTCGCGGTGGCAGTCGCGACAGGCGAGCCGGGCGTGGACCCCGACGAGGGGGAAGCCGGTGCCGCGGTGGTCGAAACGCTCCTGCAGGTCGGGAGTGCGCCACGAGTCGGGCGTGTGGCAGCGGTCGCAGGCGATGGACAGCCGGCCGTGGGGCCGGGGCGGCGCGTCGGCGACGGCGGGGACGGCCGGGACCAGCAGCAGGGCGCACAGGGTCAACACGACGGTTCTCATGGTCGACTCCCGGGGATCGAGCCGGTCTCCGCGCCGCCGTGACAGGCGGCGCAGTCGGTGGGCGTGGGGCGGTACGTCAGCAGGCCGGGTCGGTCAGTTCCCGCCTGCCGGGGATGGCAGCCGCGGCAGGCGACGGCGGCGTGGCGGCCTGTCAGCGGGAAGCGGGTGTCGCGGTCGTGGTCGAAGCGTTCGGCGAGCCAGTCCGTCGTCACATGACACCGGTCGCAGCGGATCCCGCCCGCGGCGGGCTCGAACTGGCCCCGGTGGACGTCCTCGTGGCAGGCGGCGCAGCTCGTCTCCAGGGCACGGAAGTCGACCGCGGGTGTTCCCGGCGATACCGTCTCGGCGGGAAGGTGGCAGCGGCGGCAGGCGACGGCGGCGTGCCGGCCGGTCAGGGGGAACCGCGTGTCGTCGTGGGCGAACGCGACGGTGCGCCAGTCGTCCTGGACGTGGCAGGTCCGGCAGCCGCCGCCGGCCAGCAGGCTGTCCAGGACGGCGCCGTGGGGATTGGCGTGGCAGCTGCGGCAGTCGACGCGGTCCCGGTGCAGGGGCAGCGGCGCGCGGGGGCCGGCCGCCGGGTCGCGGCGGTGGCAGGCCAGGCACGGCAGGGCCAGGTGGGCTCCGGCCAGGGGGAAGCGGGTCAGGGCGTGTTGCTGCACCGTGAAGGTGGTCGGCGACCAGCGCCGCTGGTCGTGGCAGCCGGTGCAGGCGGTGTAGCGGTCGGGCCGGTCGGGCGGTCGGGGATGGGGGTCACGGTGACAGTCGACACAGCGCCGGTGGGGCAGCGGCGACAGCGGCCGTCCTTCCCGGTGGCAGGCGCGGCACTCCAGGCGGGCGTGGCTCCCCCGCAGGGGGAAGGCGGTCCGGTCGTGGTCGAACGTCCCCCGCCTGACTTCGGTCCAGCCGTCGGTGGTGTGGCAGCGGTTGCAGTCGTCGCCCAGGGACGGGCGGTGCGGGTCGCGGTGGCAGTCCAGGCAGGCGCCGTGCTCGATTCCCGTGTAGCGGACCAGGGTATCGCCGTCGGCCGGGACGGTCGGCGCGTGGCAGCGCGCGCAGGCCACCTGCCGGTGCCGCCCGGTCAGGGGGAAACCGCTGCGGTCGTGGTCGAACCGCGAGGCGGGCCGCCACTGTCGCTGGTTGTGGCACTCCTCGCAGCCGCGGTGCATCTGCCCCCGGTGGGGATCGCGGTGGCAGTCGGCGCATGCGGTGCCGAGGCCCAGGTAGGTGCGGTCGAGCCGGTCCCCCTTGGCACGGCGCACCGTCTCGTCGCGGACCAGGTCCGGTCTGTGGCACTGCCGGCACTCCAGTTCGGCGTGGCGCCCGGCAAGGACGAAGCCGGTCGCCGCGTGAGCGAACCGGTCGCGGGGAGGATCCCAGTGGACCAGCGGGACGTCGCGGCCGTTGTGCTCCACGTGGCAGCCGGCGCAGTCGGCGGGATGGAGACGCCCGTGCCAGCCACGCCCCGCAGCGATCCGATCGGCGAGGGCCCGGTGGCAGTCCAGGCACTTGCGGTCCATCGCCCCGTCGCTGTCGTGGCAGCGGAGGCACTGGCGCAGGCCCTCCAGCCGGGCGTGGACGGCGTGGAGCGGCCCCGGGCTGAGCTGTGCCCGCGCGGGCATTGCCGGCAGGCCGAGCAGGATCGCCGTCCCGAGCGTCGCCAGCGCGGCAGCGACGAGCCGATCCGATCGTACCGGTGCCATGATCCGCCCCCGTCTCACAGCACCCACCGGTACCCCATCAGGACCGCCACGGTCACGTGCACGAGCATGATGACGATCATCGTCACCGCCAGCGGCTTGTGCAGGACGTGCCAGTAGTGGAACAGCTCGCTGATGCGGTCGTACAGCGCCAGGCGGCGATGCCAAAGGAGCCAGGGCACCGTCTCCTCGACGAGCCGGGGCGTGGCCGCCGCGATCCCCAGCTCCCGTCCCCGCCGACGCAGGGCTCCGGCCAGGGAGCGCCGGGCCAGCGGCAGGGTCAGCAGCGACGGGGCACCGTCGGACGTGGCCAGACGGAGCAGCCGCTCGCGCACGGTCTCGTCCCAGCCGTAGCGGTCAGCCAGTTCCCGGCCCAGGCGATCGCACTCGCGCGCCATCTCGTCGGGGGAGAGGGGCTCGCCCAGCACGTTGCGGGGAAGCTGGCGGTACAGGAAGCGGCCGAACACTCCGCTGCAGGCGACCACGACCATGGACCAGTAGCTGACCGCCACCAGGCCGTGCACCTTGAACGTCGTGTGGAGGGTGATCAGCAGCGGGCCGCTGATGCCCAGGAAGATGTGCACGTCGAGCCAGGTGCCGAGCCGGCCCAGCCGGTGCAGGGGACGCCAGCGCTTGCGCAGGGAGTAGAGCAGCAGCAGCAGGACCTGGCCGCTGCCGACGATCCCCAGTCCGTGGCCGATCCGCCCGGCCGGACGCCAGTCCCGGTAAAGGGGGTGGAGATGACGCTCCACCGAGGGCGTCGTGTAGAACCCCCAGCAGTGCACCAGGACAACGGTCACGGCGACACCGAGACCCATGTAGAGCGCGAACAGGAAGAGGCGATATCTCACAGCAGTATTCCCGAATTTGTCCTCTTTTGAGGTCGCATGCTTCCCGTCAGCCGATCGCGGCAGGACTCGCCCTTGTGGGCCGGCGAAGGTCGTGTTAGCGTCCCCGCGATGCATCACGCGCCGGCGCCGTTCTACCACGACATCGGATCCAGCTGCAAGAGTCGTGCCGGCAGCCGGTTCACTGCAACCCGTGCCCGTGGAGGTGCCCATGGAAGTCGGCAAACCGAAGGGCTTGCCCGAGAACGCGTACCGCAAGCTCAAGCCGGGCGAGCAGTACGTTCCCGTCGTGCCGGCCGACACGATCGTGCCGGAACTGACCGGCTATTCCCTGATGTGGGGACTGATCTTCGCCGTCATCTTCTCAGCCGCCTCGGCGTACCTGGGACTGAAGATCGGCCAGGTGTTCGAGGCCGCCATCCCGATCACGATCCTGGCCATCGGGTTGAGCGCCGGCCGCAAGGACGCCCTGCAGCAGAACGTGATGATCCAGTCCATCGGGTCCGCATCGGGCGTGGTCGTGGCCGGCGCCATCTTCACGCTGCCGGGGCTGTACATCCTGGAACTGGCCGACAAGGCCAACTTCCTGCAGATGTGCCTGGCGTCCCTGCTGGGCGGTTTCCTGGGGATCCTGTTCCTGATCCCGTTCCGCCGCTACTTCGTCAAGGACATGCACGGGGAGTTCCCGTTCCCCGAGGCCACGGCCTCGACCGAGGTGCTGATGGCCGGCGAGGCCGGCGGCGGCCAGGCCAGTGTCCTGCTCAAGAGCGGCGCGCTGGCCGCCGGCTACCAGTTCCTCTCCCAGACCCTGGGCCTCTGGCGCGAGACCTTCGGCACCACGGCCTTCCAGTGGGGGCGCGACCTCTCCCAGAAGGTGCGCCTGGAGTTCCACATGATGACCGAGGCGGCCATCATCGGACTGGGCTACATCATCGGGCTGCGCTACGCGCTGGTGATCGCGTGCGGTTCGTTCCTGGCCTGGTGGGTGATGACGCCGATGATCGGCATCCTGGGCAAGGGCGTCACCATCGACGGCACCCTCTACCAGCTGGCGGCGCTGGAGGGGCTCTCCACGGGCGAGATCTTCAAGCAGTTCGTCCGGCCCGTCGGCATCGGCGCCATCGCCATGAGCGGCCTGATCGGCGTCTGGAAGAGCCGCAGCATCATCGCCGGCGCCTTCCGGCTGGCGGCCGGTGGCCAGGCCCGGGCCCACGAGACCGGTCCGGTGGAGCGGACCCAGCGCGACCTGCCCATGAGCCTGGTGACCTCGCTCACCATCCTCACCCTGCTGGCGGTCTTCTGCTTCTTCTGGTTCCTGGTGCCGGGCGTCAACGTCGGCCAGGCGGCCGTGGGCCTGCTGGTGGTGGGCGGGATCGCCTTCCTGTTCACCACGGTGGCCGCGCGGGCCATCGCCATCGTCGGGACCAACCCGGTCTCGGGCATGACCCTGATGACGCTGATCATCAGCTCGGTCGTGCTGAAGATGGTGGGACTGAGCGGCGAGGAGGGAATGGTCGCCGCCCTGCTGATCGGTGGCGTCGTCTGTACGGCCCTGTCGATGAGCGGCGGATTCGTCAGCGACCTGAAGATCGGTTACTGGCTCGGCACCACCCCCGAGACCCAGGAGAAGTGGAAGTTCCTGGGCACCGTCGTGGCGGCGCTGTCGGTCACGGCCGTGATCATGATCCTGGACAAATCGTACGGCTTCACCGGCGAACACGCCCTGCCGGCGCCCCAGGCCAACGCCATGGTGGCGGTCATCGAGCCGATGATGACCGGCCAGCCGGCGCCCTGGCTGCTGTACATGGCCGGTATCTTCATGGCGCTGATCCTGGAGTGGACGGGCCTGCCCGCCCTGGCCTTCGCCCTGGGCATGTACCTGCCCCTGGAGGTCAACACGCCGGTGCTGGCCGGCGGCCTGATCGCCCACTGGGTCGGTCGCGGCGGCAGTGAGCAGGCGCAGCAGAAGCGGAAGGACCGCGGGACGCTCATGGCCAGCGGTTTCGTGGCGGGTGGCGCCATCATGGGCGTCATCGCCTCGATCATCAAGTTCGTGGGCATCCAGACGACCGGCAACGACGACTGGAGCGTCCCGGAACTGGTCGGCACGACCACGTGGTCCGAGCACAACGAGTTCTCTGCCTGGGTCGCGCTGCTGGCCTTCTGCCTGCTGGGGCTGTACCTCTACAAGCACGCGCGGGCGGCAGCGGAGGACTGACGGCTTCGTGCGGGCTCCGTGACGGTGAGCGGGGACGGTCGACGGACCGTCCCCGCTCGTCTCGCCTGTGGTGAAAAGAAAGCGCCCCGGCCGTTGGGCCGGGGCGCCTTGCTGTCGCAGCCGTCGAGGCTACCAGGGGGACCGGTCGCGACGCGGCTCGCGGGGACGAGCCTCGTTGACCGTCAGGTCGCGCCCGCCGAAGTTCTTGCCGTTCAGGCCGGCGATGGCCGCCTGGGCCTCGTCGCCGTTGGGCATCTCGACGAAACCGAAGCCCTTGGCCCGGCCCGTCATCCGGTCGGTGATCAGGGCGACGTCGTCGACCTGGCCGTACTGGGCGAACAGTTCCTGGATCTCGGACTCGGTCGACTGGAAGTTGAGGTTGCCGACGTAGATTCTCATCACGAAACACTTCCTTTGGTGTGCAGGAACTGGCGCGAACCGGAAGGGAACAGCGGGCAGGACCTGGCAATCAAACGTTAAGGCGGCCTCGAGGGCCGCCTCGAACAGGGACCATGATAGCACATTTCCTCCTGTCCGCAACAATGATTTCCTCTTTTTCTCGATCACGGTGACGGCCGGTTCGCGGCCGCGCGGGCGCTGGCAGGGAACCGTGCCGTATGCTAGGGTGTTGTGCCTGCGTCCGCGACGTCACGACGAATCCGGCTGGCACCTGGAGGTGTGGACGACATGCATCACGTGCGCTGGCTGCCACTGGCCCTGCTGGCGGTCCTGGTCCTGGTGGGGTGTCGCGGGGACGAGGGGTCGCGCGTCCTGGGCACGTTTCCCCTCGACGACCTGGACGGCCTGCTGACGACCCGCAACGTCGACATCGACACCGTCCAGACGACCGACGGTCACGGCTCCCTGCACTTCTTCGCCCCGTCGCAGCGGCTGGTCAACCTCTACAACGTCCCCACGCCGGGCCTGCGTGGTCCCTGCGACCTGGTCTGGTCCCTGGACGTGCGTACGATCATGCTGCTGCGTCCGCTGGACGTGGAGGTGTGGCTGTTCCCGGAGAAGGGGGATCCCCGCATGGTCCGGCAGCACCTGGAGCGCATCCAGCAGACCGTCGAATGGACCCGTCGCACCGCCCGGATCCCGGTGGAAGCGGGTGAGCGGATCGACCGCGTCCGGCTGGCCGTCTACGTGGACGGGATGGGGCACGTCTGGCTCGACGACATGGAACTCAGGCGGGAGCCGCCGGCCGGTTCCTGAGATCCCACCCCAACGGGGAGAACGCGCTTGCGCCAGGTCTGGATCACCCGTCGCGGCGAGCCCTCGGTCCTGACGGTCCGGGAGGTGGACCCACCCGCGCCCGCCGCGGGGGAGGTCCGCCTGCGGGTCGGCTACGCCGGGGTCAACTTCGCCGACGTCATGATCCGCATGGGACTCTATCCCGATGCGCCGCCGTTGCCCCTGGTGCCCGGCTACGAGGCGGCGGGCGTCGTCGATGCCGTCGGCGAGGGAGTGGGCGACGGGTGGCTGGGCCGGCGGGTCGTGGCCGTCGTCCCGGCCGGCGGCTACGCCGAGATGCTCGTCGCGCCCGTCGATTCCCTCTTCCCGGTCCCGGAAGGCGTCTCCCTGGCGGCGGCGGCGGCCCTGCCGGTCAACGGCCTGACCGCCTGGCAGATGCTCGGCGTCATGGCGCCCCCGCGGGAGGGGGACGTCGTGCTGGTCCACGGCGCCGCCGGCGGCGTGGGAAGCCTGGCCGTCCAGCTCGCCCGCCGGGCCGGCGCCCGGGTCCTGGGATCCGCCTCGCCCGGCAAGCACGCCTGGCTGAGGGAGCAGGGGGTGGAGACCTGCCTCGATTCCCGCCGTCCCCGCTTCGCCGGCCTGGTGCAAGAGCTGACCGGCGGCGGTGCCGACATCGTCCTGGAACCGCGCCACGGGCGCTGGATCCTGGAGAGCTATCGCTCCCTGGCGCCCACCGGGCGGCTGGTCCTGTTCGGGTTCGCCTCGGCGGCGCGCGGCCTGCACGGCTCGGCGTTGTCGGCCCTGGCGACCCTGGCCCGGGTGCCGTGGCTGCGCATCAACCCCGTCTCCCTGATGAACGACAACCGGGGGATCATGGGGGTCAACCTGGGCCGCCTGTGGGGGGACACGCGCCTGCGCCGCTGGCTGGACCACCTGCTGGCCCTGCTGGCCGCGGGGGAACTGTCGCCGCGGATCGACACGATCCTGCCGCTGGCGGAGGCGGTCGAGGCCCACCTGCGCCTGCAGCGGCGCCTGAACCGCGGCAAGATCCTGCTGCGTTGCGATCCGGACGTGGAGGCCGAGGGATGAGACCGGTCTCCGCCTGCCTGATCACACGCGACCCCGGGCCGGTCCTGGAGACCTGCCTGCAGTCGCTGTCGTTCGCCGACGAGATCGTCGTCCTGGACCACGGCTCCGGCGACGATACCCTGGCGCTCTGCGAGCGGTTCGGGGCGCGGATCCTGACGGCGCCGTGGGAAGGGTTCGGGCCGGCGAAACGGCGGGTCGTCGCCGCCGCCCGCAACCGCTGGGTCCTGAGCGTGGACGCCGACGAGGAGGTCACCCCCGAGCTGGCGGCCGCCATCGCCGCCCTGCCGGACGACCCGCCCCACCCGGCCTACGCCGTCAACCGCCTCTCCCGTTTCCTGGGCCGCTGGATCCGCCACGGCGGCTGGCACCCGGAGTGGATCGTCCGGCTGTTCGACCGCGAGCGGGCCGGCTTCGACGACCGACGGGTCCACGAGTCGGTCGTCGTCCGCGGCAGCACGGGTCGCCTGGACGGCCTGCTGCTGCACCGGACCTACGATTCCCTCGACCAGTGGCTCACCAAGCAGGACCGCTACGCCCGCCTTGCGGCCGAGGAGGCGGTCGCCGCCGGCAGGCGCGTCCACGCCTGGGACGGTCCCCTGCACGCGTGGCACGCCTTCTGGCGCGCCTGGTTGTGGCAGCGCGGCTTCCTGGACGGTCCGCACGGGCTGCTGCTATCTTCCCTGCGTGCCTGGTCCGTCCTGTGGAAGTACGCGCGGATCTGGGAAGCCACCAGCCGCAGCGGTGGATCTCGGAAGGAGTCCGGAGCATGAGCCGCCTGCGTGTCCGTCATGTCATGTCGACCGTCCTGCTGATCGTCCTCGCCGTGGGCCTGCTGGCCCCGTCGCCGGCGACGGCCCGCCGCAGGCGCGAGGACCCGGCCTTCACGGCGGCTGCCGCGAGGTGGCTCGCGCCGCTGCGCCGCCGCCTGGAGGGGATCCGCAAGCGGGGCGGCCTGCGCTACACCCCGACGACCTTCCTGGCCGCAGACACCGCCCTGGTCAGGCTGGAGGAGAGCCTGCGGGCGCGGCCCGACACGGCGGTCGCCCCCCAGCCGGAGTACGACCTGGCCCGCCTGGCGGTGGGCAAGGCCGACGCCCGCATCGCCACGGTCCAGCGGTGGCGGGGCCACAAGTACGGCTGGGAGGCGGCCGCCGAGGACTACGACGCCCTGGTGGCCGACGTGGCGTCCGTCGTCCGCGTCTCGCTGCCGGAGACCCTGCTGGGGCCGGCGGCCGGTCGCGCCGCCGTCGATTCCCTCTACAGCCGGCTGTTGCAGTTGCGGACCACCGCCGATTCCCTGGCCGGCGCCAACCGCCACCTGGCCATCCTGGCCGGTGCCGAGCAGTCGGCCCGCGACAGCCTGGTGGAGGCCCTCCGGGGCGAGGTCTCCCTGCTCCGCAAGCGGGTCTGGGACCTGGAACTGCGGGCCGAGGCGGTGGAGGCCGACCGGGGAGCCGTGGCCGCCGAGGTCCGTCGCCAGCGGGAGCGCGAGGCCTTCCTGCGCAGCGTCCAGGAGCGCTTCGCCGGGGGGCGTGGCGAGGTCCTGTTGACGCCGGACGGGACGATCCGCCTGCGGCTGACGGGGCTGCACTTCGCCTCGGGCAGCGCCTGGCTCAACCCCAGGTACGACCCGCTGCTGGACGACGTGGCCGACGTCCTGCGCCGGATGCCCGGGGCGACGGTCCGTGTCGAGGGACACACCGACGACAGCGGGTCGCGGGAGGTCAACCTGCGCCTGTCGCGGCAGCGGGCCGCCAAGGTGGCCGCCGCCCTGGCCAAGCGCCTGCAGCGACCGGTCGACGAGTTCACCGTCGTCGGTCTGGGGCCGGACCATCCCATCGCCGCCAACGACACGCCGGCCGGCCGGGCCCGCAACCGGCGCATCGAGGTCGTCGTCACGCCGCCCTCGCCGGCGGGTGGGACCGGCGTCGGGCCGGACGGTGACCGATGAACAGGGATGCGGCATCGGGTCCCGTGGTGTCCCCGTGGCGCCTGCTCGGCTGGGTGATCGTCCTGCTGCTGACCGCCCTGGTGACCTTCCTGCACTACACGACCTCCTTCCACCTGCCCGGGGCCCACGGCATCTACCGCCGTCTCTACTACTTCCCCATCGTCGTCGGCGCCTTCCTGGGGGGCTGGCGGGGTGGGGTGGGGACGGCCCTGCTGGTCTGGCTGCTCTATCTGCCCCACGCCTACGGACTGATCGGTTTCGATCCGGCGCCGACCCTGGAGAAGAACCTGGAGACGCTCCTCTACCTGGCCATCGGCCTGCTGAGCGGCCTGCTGGTGGAGCGGGAACAGAAGGCGCTGCGCGAGGCCCGGGCCACGGCGGAACGGTTGCGCCGGGCCATGGCCGAGAAGGAGGCCATGGAGCGCGAGCTGATCCGGACGGAGCGCCTGGCGGCGGTGGGGCTGCTCTCGGCGGGACTGGCCCACGAGATCCGCAACCCCCTGGCATCCATCAAGGGGGCCGCCGAGGTCCTGGCCGGCGAAGGCGTGGCACCGGAGACCCGGAAGCGGCTGCTGGCCATCCTGCGCCGGGAGACGGACCGGCTCAACGGCGTGCTGAGCCGTTTCCTGGCCTTCGCCCGACCCTCGCGCGGCGAGGTGGAGACGTTCGACCTGGCGGCCGAGGTCCGGGAGGTGGCCGACCTGGTCCGCGGCGGCGGCGAGGGGGCGGAGCTGACGATCCGGGCGCCCGGTTCGGTCCCGGTACGCGGCGACCGCGACCGGTTGCGCCAGGCGCTGTGGAACCTGGTGTTGAACGCCTGCCAGTTCGCCGGCGAGGAAGGGCACGTGGAGGTCTCGGTGACCGACGTCGACGACGGCGTCGAGGTGCGCATCGCCGATGACGGCCCCGGCTTCGAGCCCCAGGCCCTGGAGAAGCTGGGCACTCCGTTCTACTCGACCCGCGAGGGCGGTACCGGCCTGGGACTGGCCGTCGCCCTGCGCGCGGTCCGCGACCACGGGGGACGCCTGACCGCCCGCAACCGGCCCGAGGGCGGGGCGGAGGTCGTCCTGACGTTGCCCCGGGAGGGACACGATGGCCAAGCTGCTGCTGATCGATGACGACGCCAGCCTGCGCGAGGTGATGACCGTCATCCTCGCCGAGGCGGGTCACGAGGTCGTCGTCGCCGCGGACGGGGAGGAGGGGATCGCCCTGGCGCGGCGCGAGGCGCCGGACCTGGTCCTGACCGACATGCGCATGCCCGGCCTGGACGGGATGGAGGTGCTGCGGCGACTGGGCGGTCCCGAGGGGCCGGTCGTGCCGGTCGTCGTCCTGACCGCCTACGGCACCGTCGAGCAGGCCGTGGCGGCCATGCGGGCAGGGGCCAGCAGCTACCTGTTGAAGCCGTTCGAGAGGGACGAGCTGCTGCTGACCATCGACCAGGTCCTGGAACACAAGGCCCTGCGGGAGGAGAACCGGCGGCTCCACGCCGTCCTGGCCGACCGCCCGGCCGGCGCGATGCCCTTCCTTTACGCCTCGCCGGCCATGGAGGAACTGGCCGCCCGCATCCGCCAGGTGGCGCCCTCGGACGCCTCGGTGCTGGTGGTCGGCGAGAGCGGCAGCGGCAAGGAGCTGGTGGCCCAGGCACTCCACGACCTCTCCCCGCGCCGGGAAGGACCGCTGGTGGCGGTCGACTGCGCCGCCCTGCCGGAGAACCTCGTCGAGGCGGAGCTGTTCGGCCACGAGCGGGGCGCCTTCACCGGCGCGGAGCGGGCCCGCCGCGGCCGGTTCCGGGCCGCCGACGGGGGGACGCTCCTGCTGGACGAGATCGGCGAGCTGCCGCTGGCCGTCCAGCCGCGCCTGTTGCGGGCGCTGGAGACCAGGCGTGTCACGCCCGTGGGATCGGAAACGGAGGTCTCCGTCGACATCCGCCTGGTCGGGGCGACGAACCGCGACCTGGCCGCCGAGGTGGCCGCCGGCCGCTTCCGGGAGGACCTCTACTACCGCCTGGCCGTCGTCACCCTCAGGGTCCCGCCCCTGCGCGAGCGTCCCGAGGACATCCCCCTGCTGTGGGCGCACTTCACCCGGCTGCACGCCGGGGTCGATCTCCCCTCGACGCCGGCCCTGCTGCGGGCCCTGGCCGCCCGTCCCTGGCCGGGCAACGTGCGGGAGCTGAAGAACCTGAACCAGCGCCTGGTCCTGCTGCGACGCGGCGACGTCCTCGACGTGCCCGACCTGGAGGCGGCGGCCGAGACGCCCGCCCCCGCCGGCTGGCCCGGCCCGTTGCCGGAAGGCGGTATCTCCCTGCCGGAGCTGGAGAAGGAGCTCATCCGCCAGGCGCTGCGGCGGTCGGGGGGGAACAAGAGCCGTGCCGCGGAGCTGCTGGGCATCCCGCGGCACGTTCTCGTCTACCGGCTGGAGAAGTACGACCTGACGGTGGACTAGACCCGTTTCCGGAGGGACGGGGGCGCGGGCAGCGGGTTCTCCTTGAGGATGTCGGCCACCGCCTTGAAGTCGTCCGTCCGGGCGACCTTGAGGATCTCGAACATGACCATCTCCGTCGTCATGACCTGGACCCCGATGTCCCGCAGGTAGGCCAGCGCCAGGTTGCGGTTGCTGACCTGGCGCGAGGAGACGGCATCGGCGGCCACGACGACCTGGTAGCCGTCGTCGACCAGGTCGCGGGCTGTCTGGTAGACGCAGACATGGGTCTCGATCCCGCACAGGACGATCTGGTCCCGGTGCAGCGCGTGGAGCTGGGCCAGGAACTGGGCGTCTCCGGCGCAGGAGAAGCTGATCTTCTCCAGGGGCTCGAAGCGGGTCGGCAGCGAGGCCAGCTCGGGCACCGTCCCGCCCAGCTTGCGGGGATAGTGCTCGGTGACCAGCAGCGGGATCTCCAGCCGGTCACAGAACCGGATCAGGCGGGAGCAGTTGGCCAGCACCAGCTCCATGTCGTGGATCAGGGGACGGAACAGCTCCTGGACGTCGACGACGACCAGGCAAGCTCGTGTCTTCTGGAGGCGTGGCGGCAGGATCGGCATCTTCTCCCTCCGGTTGCTCGTCTAGGTGTCGTCCTCGGCCAGGCGGAACTCCCAGCGACAGTACCACGAATCGGGATGCGGGTCGGGCGGGCAGCCCAGGCAGGTGACCCGCAGCCGCGGGTCGATGGTCCGGGCGAAGGTCTCGTACTCGACGATCCCCACCGGCTTGCACGGGAAGTCCGGCAGGCCGCGGCGGGCGCGGGCCACCTGGACACGGCAGCTCGACATCTCGAAGACGCAGTGGGTGTCGCTCTGCTCGACGATCCGCTGCTCGTTGAGGATCGCGTAGAGGCGATGCTGCAGGCAGGCGACCAGGGCCGGGATGCCGCCCCCGGGCTCGATGCCGAGGCGCTTCATGATCCGCTTAGCCTCGATGGGGGAGAAGCGGGACCAGGCGTTGGCGTCGTGTTCCATGGCCTCGTCCATGCCCTGCTTGGCCTCGATGGACTGGAACCAGAGGCCGTCGTGGGCCAGCCAGAGCTTGGCGGCGTCCTCCAGCCAGTCGATCAGTTCCTCGCGGGTCATCCCTTCCAGGCGGTCGCGCATGATGTCATTCCTTTCGGCGCGGCGGCCGGTAGTCCCGGCACGGGTCGACGGTCTCGACGTAGGGGCCGTTCCAGCCCTTCTCGAAGAACCGGTTCAGCTCTCCGGCCACGCTCTCGCCCGCCATCAGCAGGCTGACGTTGCGGGAGGCGGCGAAGTAGTCCGGAGCCCAGTTGGCCGTTCCCAGCCAGGCCTCGTCCTCGTCCTTGACCAGGTACTTGCAGTGTTCGACCCGGGCGAAGGGGACGAAGCCGCCCGACCAGGGCGGGATGTTGCTGAAACGGACCTCGATGTTCTCCAGGACGGCCAGGCTCTTGACGTACGGGAGCTGGGAGCGGCGCTTGGCCCAGTTGGAGAGGATGATCTGGACCTGGACGCCGCGGGCGGCGGCCCGGCGCAGTGCGTCGTCGAGGGTGGCGTCGAAGTCGCCGCCGTGGCCTCGGGGCGAGTAGGAGAGCAGCTGCAACCGCAGCCTCCGCTCGGCCCGGTCGATCATCCCCACCAGCAGCGGCAGGTCGTGGGGGATCCCGTCGGGCAGGCCCCCCGGCGGGCTGGCGGCGAGGCGGACCGAGACGGGGCCGCCGTAGGGGGTCGTCAGGAGCCAGGGGCCGGGCTGGAGGTCGCCGCCGGCGGGCGGCTCCTCGCCGGCGGCCAGGGCCCAGTCGGTGGCGAAGATCGCCTGCAGGGCCCGGGCCAGCGGCTCGCAACGGACCCGGGCGCCCAGCTCGCGGATCTGGCTCAGGGCCCGCCAGTCCCAGTTCTGGCTGCCGACGAAGAACTCCCGCCCGTCGACGACCATGAACTTGGCGTGCTGGATGCCGCCCCACCGGGACCGGGCGTCCAGCAGCCGCGATGCGGCGCCGGGCCAGCCGGCGACCGTCGCGGGGATCTGCGGGTAGGTGCGGGCGAAACCGCGGTCGCCCAGCAGCTCCACGGCTACACCCCGGTTCGCCGCGGCCCGCAGGGCACCGAGGACCCGATCGAGGGGATCGTCGGCATCGTCGGGGTCGTCGCTGAAGTAGAAGGACTCCACCTGGACCGTGCGGCGCGCCGCACCGATCATCGACCGCCAGACGTCGGCGGCCTGGGGCAGCTCGGGCAGGTCGTAGACCGTTTCCAGCGGCACGCTCTCGACCAGTTCCAGGGATCCGACCGGTTCGGCGGGTGCGGTCGCCGCGACGGCGGCGGCCAGGGTGATCCAGGCGAGGCAGCCGCAGAGCAGGAGCGCGAGGCGGCGGTGACGGTGATGGCGCTGACGTGACACCATGGCGGCGACTCCTTCGTGCGAGGTGGACCGGTGAACGATAACATCCCCGGCCGCCGGTGGCGAGGGAAGTGCCGGAGTACCCTTCTGCTCACAACCGTGGAAAA
The DNA here is from genome assembly GCA_964436825.1 of uncultured Fibrobacteraceae bacterium. Lineage (GTDB taxonomy): Bacteria > Krumholzibacteriota > Krumholzibacteriia > LZORAL124-64-63 > LZORAL124-64-63 > CAYTEO01. The sequence continues at coordinate 14,652 of CAYTEO010000014.1, forward strand.
AGCACTTGATCGGATCTATTAAATCGTGATAAGGTGGCAGGCGTGGAGGGGAATTCCGACCACCCGCCTGGTTCGGATGAGGTGGCGGTCGGCCCGCAGGGGGAGCGGGTTTCAGGGGTACCTGCCTGCGTTTCCGGCATTCCGCAAAGCCATCGTACCCGTCCTGTAAGCGATGCGGTTCAGGTGAACCGTACGGGGGACATGTTTCATTTGCACAGGAGGGACCACCATGCGCAGACTGATCCTGATCGTCATGATCCTCGCACTGGCCACGGCGGCCTTCGCGACGGACCTGGGCAACTCGCGGCGGTTGCCGACCAAGGCGCCCGGCGTCCAGTTCGTGCCCCAGGATCCGGGCAGCCGTGTCGGCGGCGACAACATCGCCTCGGCCGTCATCATCCCCGGCCTGCCGTTCACCGACAGCGGCAACACCTGCCAGTACACCGACGACTACGACGAGACCTGCCCCTACAGCGACTCGACCTCCCCGGACGTCGTCTACAGCTTCACCCCGGGGGTCAACATGTCCGTCACGTTCGACCTCTGTGGTTCCCAGTACGATTCCAAGGTGTACGTCTACGACAGTGCCATGGTGCCGGTGGCCTGCAACGACGATTACTACTACGATGAAACCTGTGGTTACTACACCTCGCTGCTGGAGGGCGTGGCACTCACCGGCGGGATGACCTACTACATCGTCGTCGACGGTTACGGTGGTGACTGCGGGGACTATGTCCTGAACGTCGTCGAGTACTCGCCGTGCATCGTCGAGTGCCCGACCGACGCGGTGGCCGAGGGCGAGCCCCCGCTGGGCTTCGGGTACGTGGACGACTACAACGGTGGTTGCAACAGCGCTCCCTTCGTCATCCAGGCGATCGACTGGAGCAACGCCGACGATCCCAACGGTGCGGCCTGGCTGTGTGGTGTCAGCGGCTGGTACTCCGACGGTGCCACCGACTTCCGCGACACCGACTGGTTCGAGGTGACGGCCGCCGCCGACGGGACCATGGAGTTCACCGTCACGCCCGAATACCCGGTCAACATGTTCGTCCTGAACACCGACTGCGGCGACATCCAGGTCCTGTACGAGGCCGCGCCCCTGGCGTGCGAGACCGGGACCCTCACCTGGCCCGTCCAGGCCGGCGATGTCTACTGGCTGTGGATCGGTCCCCAGGAGTTCACTGGTCCGGTCGACGAGTTCACCTACTTCATGACCGTCAGCGGCAACACCTTCACGATCGTGCCCAACCAGGACACGAGCTGGGGGACGCTGAAGAGCCTGTATCGGTAGGTATTCACTTTCCACCTCGAGAGGGGCCCGGGCCGTCGCCCGGGCCTCTTGCCATAAAACCTGGTGTGACGGTAGTATCTATCCTGTTTATTGACTGTCTATATTCGTTGGTTGTTGTCGCCGGGCATGTTACCTTCGCGCAGTCCGGGCACGTCCCGGCATCCATAGCGGCGCTAGATGTCCCGCCCCGTCTCGCGGCTTCCCGGAGGAACCCGAGACCAGGAGGGAACGATGCGACGCACCTTGCTCACGAGTATGATCCTGCTGTCCCTGGCGGTGGCGGCCGCCGCCGCCGTGGCGCCGACGTCGGCCCGCGGTCCCGACCGCCCCGCCCTGTTCCCCGCCAGCGGTAGGCAGGGAGGCGATGATGCTGCCTCGGCCTTCGTCATCCCCGGCCTGGCCTTCCTCGACACCGGCACGACCTGTGGTTACGCCGACGACTACCTGGCCGATTGCGAGAAGGACGGTCGCGTGTCCACGGCACCGGACGTCGTCTACTCCTTCACGCCCGAGGCCGACGTCCACGTCTCCATCTCCCTGGAGGGCTCGGACTACGACACGGTGCTGAAGGTGCTGGACCACCTGCTCGTCCCCGTCGCCTGCAACGACGACTGGTACGACCTGACGTCCTACCTGCCGGACGTGGCCCTGGCAGGCGGCGAGACCTACTACATCGTCGTCGACGGCTGCGGCGACGAGTGCGGCCACTACCGCCTCTCGGTCGAGACCTACACGCCCCCCGAGCCGTGCGAGCTGACCTGGGCCACTGACGTCGTCGACGAGGGTGAGCCGCCGATCTCCGATGGGTACGTCGACAACTACAACGGCGGCTGCAACAGCGACCCGTTCGTCATCCAGACCATCGACTGGGTCAACAGCGTCGACGACGGCTACGCGGTCCTGCACGGTGTCGAGGGGGGCTACTCCTTCGAGGGCAGCGATTACCGCGACACGGACTGGTTCGACGTGACCGTCGGCGAGAGCGGGGACATGGAGCATGGAGTTCGTCGTCGAGGCCCAGTGGCCCTGCGTCATGTTCGTTCTCGCCCCCGACTGCGAGTCCACCACCGTGCTGTACCAGGCCAGCGTCGATCCCTGCGCACCGACCACGCTCTCCTGGACCGGCACTCCCGGCGAGCATTACTGGCTCTTCGTCGCCGCGGACGGGTTCGGCACCGAGGGCGCCCCGGTGGGGGACTACGTCCTGAAGGTGCGCGGCCACGCCTACACGATCGTTGCCGACGAGCCGACGAGCTGGGGCGCGGTCAAGACCATGTACCGCTGACCCCCGTCGCGGGACGGCCGGAAGAACGAAGGCCCGGGCGCCAGGCGCCCGGGCCTCGTGCGTTCCTGCGCGAGAGCGGCGACTACGCGCCGGTGGCCTCTGCCACCATCTTCTGCAGCCGGGCCAGCCGCTTCTCGTAGTCGCGGGCGAAGCGGATCACGCCCTCGGCGATGCTGTCCGGATCGATGTGGGCGTCCTCGCAGACCTCAGCGACCGAGCCGCCCTGGCGCCAGTTGTCGTCCCAGTCGCTGCAGAGGGCGTACTCCTCGGCCACGGGGTTGAAGATCCAGTCGTGCATCAGCCGGCGGGCCCGGTTGGTGATCACCGTGCTGTTCATCCGGTCGGCGGCGGTGATCGTCGCCTCGCGGTAGGCCTCGTCCTGCATCCGGAACAGCTGCGGGCTGGGCACGGCCACGATCTTGACGTTGACCCCGGCCTCGTCGATCCGCGGCAGGGCCCGGATCAGGTTGTAGGTGGACATCGTTCCCTGGACGAAGAGGCACCCCTGGCGCGGCTCGCCGGGACGGTAGTCGCGCAGGACGTAGGCGCCGCGGGCCGCCTCGAAGTGGGAGGCCAGGCCCAGCTTCTCCCGGTCGGGGATCTCCACCGCCGGGCGGGTCAGGTGCAGCGCGATGATCGGCACGTCGGTCTTCAGGGCGGCGGCCAGCAGCACCGGCACCTCGTTGTACTCCCACGGGTGCAGGTCGATGACCTGGCCCTCGGGGAAGAGCTGCGTGACGCCGGGCGCGAAGATGCCGAAGTGGGTCCGGCTGTCCTCGGCCGTCTCGGGACCGCTGTGGCCGGCGACCCAGATCACCTTGCCCGTCTTCAGCTCGCACTCCGATGCGAGCTGGCTGAACAGGCGCATGGCGCCGTACTTCAGGTACGAGAACGAGCCGTAGGTGGAGCAGGCGGTGAAGAAGCCGTTGTACTCCTTCTCCGGGTCCTCGGCCAGGTTGACCGTGGCCGCGCCGACGCAGAGGCTGGCGTTCTGGAACTCGGTGATCTCCTGGGGCAGGATGACGCCCTCGGGGTTGTGGACACGGTCGTACCAGCCGTAGTTGGGCAGGTCGTTGTAGCCGTCCCCGAAGCCCGCGATGTTCGTCGAGCCGGCCAGGTCGGCGCTGCAGACCAGGAACAGCGGCCGGTCGTAGCGCTGGCGGCAGACCGAGTTGATCCAGCTGCCCCAGCGGGCCAGGGCGGCGCGGTTCGGCTTCATCTCGCCCGGCTTGGCCCACATGTCCTCGGGATAGCTCTCCACGTCGAACAGGTCGGGGTCGCGCAGCGGGTTCTTCGTGACCGGCAGCCGGAAGGTCGACACCTCGGTCGGGACGCTCTCGCCCAGCTCGACCAGGCGGTCGGCCAGGTACGCGCAGGTCTCCTCGTCGCGGCGCAGGACGTCCAGGGCGACGTTGATGTTGTCGGCGAACTGCTGCCGCATGGCGACGGGATCCTCGGGGGCCGGCTCGCCGAAGCCGACCCACTGGACGCCGTACTTCTCGCTGAAGTCCTGCCGGCACTGCCAGAACAGCTCGCTGTTGCGGGCGTGCGGCGAGCCGTGGCTCTTGTTGTCGTACTTGTGGTAGCCGCGGCCCTTGCGGGTCTTGCCGAACATCATCCCCGGCCGCTGGGGCGGGTTGTCGCCGTGGACCATCTCCAGGATGGCGCGGGTGACGTCGGTCCAGTCGCTGCCGTCGGGCGCCTCGTGGACGTGCCAGCCGTAGGGGGCGAACCAGTCGCGCGGGGTGCCGTGGACGACGGAGCTGACGGCGTGGTCGTCGATCCCGAAGTCGTTCCAGTCGACCAGCAGGAAGAGGTTGTCCAGGCCCAGGCCGTAGGCCGTGTTCTTCATCTCGTGCCAGCAGCCGGCCGTCAGGCCGCCCTCGCCCTCGATCCCGAAGACCTTCACGCCGTCGGCGCCGGCCCGCTTGAGGGCCAGGGCCTCGCCGCACATGACCGGGCCGCCGTGGCCGCTGGGACCGGTGTTGAACTTGGCGAACAGGGTGTTGCCCTTCATCTCCACGTGGCCGGGCAGGCCGCCCCGGTTGCGGAAGTCGAGCAGGTCCTCCCAGGTGAGCTGTCGCTCGGGGGCGCCGGGGACCAGGTACTTGGGGTCGCCGGTCTTCTGGTGCATGACCCGCAGCGCCTCGTTGAAGACGGCCAGGGTGGCGTAGAGCAGCGGCGCCGTGTGGCCGGCCACCAGGATGAAGCGGTCGCCGAACCGCTTGCCGGGATCGCGGATGTCCCAGCGCATGGCGCCGCCCAGCAGCAGGCTCAACAGCATGTGGGCCTTGCTGCGGCTGCCGCCGGGGTGGCCGCTCTGGCGGTAGTTCAACATCAGGTCGATCTGCTGATCGACGACGTCCTTGATCAGCTCCCACTGGCGGAAGTGCTCTTGCTGCTGCTGGAACAGGGTGTCGAGATTGGACATGGAACGATTCCTCCTGGGTCCCGGGACCGACGGATAGGCAGTGTCACCAATCTGTCAGGCGGCCGGCGGGGAGGCAAGGAGGATTCAGGTCCTGGCGTAGCCGAAGTGGAAGACCTGCAGGATGGCCGCCGCCGCCCGGGCGTCGTCGACGGCGCGGTGGAGGGTCAGCTGGTGGTGGATCCCCATCTGGGCCAGGATCGAGGAGAGGGACAGCCCGCTGGTCCGCTTCTCGTGCTCGGCCAGCCAGGCCAGGGCGACGGCCCGGATGTCGTACGCCCCGCCCACGATGTGGCGCCGGAACGACAGCCCGCAGGCCTGGCACTCGCGCCGCAGCAGCGGGATGTCGTAGTAGACGCCGAACGCGGCGATGATGGCCTTGTTGCGCGGACCGTACCACTGGAGGAACCGCTCGCCGACGGTGTGGAAGGTTTCCTTGTCGGCCACCATCTCGGGGGTGATCCCGGTCAGCCGGCTGATGAACGGCGGGATCCCGTACTCGTGGGGCCGGACCAGCTCGCTGAAGGTGGAGACGATCTCCAGGGAGCGGCGGTCCAGGCGGACGGCCCCGATCTCGATGATGTTGCTGCGCTCGATGCTGTTATCGCCCTCGTCCTCGGGGGGGCAGGTGGCCTCCAGGTCGACGATGACGATGTCGGTACTGTAGTGCATGTCCCCTCCGTGCCGACAAGCTAACACGCGAGAACGCCTCCCTCAACATCGAGAATAGTCTGGCTCGACGTGCAGAATATTCTCCATGGAGGGTGCCCGGCACAAGGCGTGAATCGTGTAACGGGTTCATTTGCAAAGAAGTGAGGTTGTGGTGGCTGTGGTTCGCTTCTTGCCTTACCCGGGCTGGACATCCGTACCCGATCCGGAGGAGCGATGTGACCACGACCAGAGTGAATCCGATCATTGCCATGGTGCTGGCCCTGGGGCTTCTCGCCCCGGCGGCTCACTCCCCCGCCGCCGCCGGTACCATGGCTCCTTCCCCCCTGGCCAGGACCACCCCCGCCGAGGGACCGGGATTGATCCCGGGCGCGCCGGCAGGTGGCGACCTGGGCGACCTGCTGGTCCTCGCGGCAACCGGTCATCCCGCCCTCGTCGCCGGTCGCGAGCGGTGGTCGGCCTGGACCCGCCAGCGGGACGCCGTCACCGCCCTGCCCGATCCGGTGCTGGGGATCGGCTGGCAGCTGCGGTCGGTCGAGACGCGGGTCGGTCCGCAGCAGGCGAAGCTGAGCCTGACCCAGCGGGTCCCCTGGTTCGGGACCCTGGGCCTGAAGGGCCGCGTCGTCGACAGGCGGGCCGACGAGGCCGCGGCACGCTGGCGGGGCCGCCTGCTGGCGGTCCTGCGCGACGTCCAGCAGCAGTGGTACGAGCTGGCCTGGCTGGGCCGGGCCATCGCGGTCACCCGCGACCACCTGGAACTGGTGACCGGCTGGGAGGAGGTGGCCAGCAGGCGCTACGCCGCCGGCGAGGGGAGCTACGCCGACCTGATGCGGATCCAGCTCGAGGTCGGCTCGCTGGAGGATCGCCTGCGGTCGCTGACCGACCGGGTCGCCGCCGTCAGGGCCGCCCTGGCCGCGGCGCTGGGGCTCCCCCCGGACACGCCGCTGCCGGTACCGGAGAGCCTGCCGTCGCCCCGGCCGCTTCCTCCCGACAGCCTCCTGGCGGCGTGGGTGGGGGACCACCCTGACCTGGCCGCCCTGGACGCCCAGGCGGAGCGGTTCGCCCTCCAGGGTCGGCTGGCGGAGAAGAAGGGCTATCCCTCGCTCAGCCTGGGCCTGGATGTCATCGCCACCGATCCTGCCACCATGGACGTGCCGGACAGCGGCAAGGACCCCGTCGTCGCGCGCCTCGGGCTGAGCGTCCCCCTCTGGCGGGGTGCCTACCGGGCCGAGCGCGAGGCGGCGCAGGCCCGTGCGTCGGCCGTCCGGGCCGACCGCCGCGACCGGCGCTGGCGGCTGCTGGCAAGGCTGGAGGCGGCGACGTTCGCCTTCCACGACGCCGTCAGCCGGCAGCGGCTCCACGACGAGACCCTGCTGCCGAGGGCCCACCAGGCCCTGGACGCCGTCACTTCGCTCTACGCCACCGGCGAGGCCGGTTACCTGGACCTGATCGACGCCGAGCGGACCCTGCTGCGACTGACCCTCGACCGCGATCGCGCCCTGGCCGACCAGGGGCGTGCCGAGGCCGACATCGTCGCGCTGACCGGCGGCGCCTGGGCCCCGACGGCCCTGTTACCCCTGTTGAACGACGAGGTGTCACGATGACGACCCGTTCCGCCAAGCTCCGCCTTCTGGGCGGGGGCATCGCCCTGCTGCTGATCGTCGGTCTCGCCTTCCTGGCGGGGCGCACCTTCCGTCCCGCGGTCGCCACGGGTGACCGGGCCGGCACCGAGGCCGCGCCGACCGACGCCGGACACGCCGAGCCGACGCTCTGGACCTGCTCGATGCATCCCCAGATCAAGCTGCCGAAGCCGGGCAAGTGCCCGATCTGCTTCATGGACCTCATCCCGCTGGAAGCCGGCGCCGCCGGCGGCGACGAACCGGTCGGCCCGCGGACCCTGGTCCTGAGCGAGGCCGCCGCCGCCCTGGCCGAGATCGCCACCGAGCCGGTGACCCGCGCCCCGGTCGCGGCGACGGTTCGCCTGGAGGGGAAGGTCGTCTTCGACGAGAGCCGCTACCGCGAGATCACGGCCTGGGTCGCCGGCCGGCTCGACACCGTCTGGGTCGACACGACGGGGCAGCGGGTCTCGCGCGGCGAACCCCTGGTCTCCATCTACAGTCCCAGGCTCTACGCCGCCCAGACCGAGCTGCTGTCCGCGGCGTCGGCCGCGGCCGATCCCCGTGGCACGGAGCTGATGCGTGCCACCAGCCTGCGGACCCTCGAGGCGGCCCGTGAGCGGTTGCGCCAGTGGGGCCTCCCCGCGGACTGGATCGCCGAGGTCGAGCGCTCCGGCGTGGCCCGGGACCATGTGACGATCCCGGCGCCGATCTCCGGTGTCGTCGTGCACCGCGGGGCCGTGGAGGGGGCCTACGTCAAGACCGGGACGCCGCTCTACCGGGTCGTCGACCTGGACGAGGTCTGGGTCGACCTGGAGGCCTTCGAGTCCGAGCTGCCGCTGCTGCGGGTCGGCCAGAAGGCGACGTTCACCACCCGGGCCCGTCCCGGCCGGCGGTGGGAGGGGCGGATCGTCTTCATCGATCCGGTCCTGGACCGGCGGACGCGGACGGCGACGGTCCGCCTGGCCGTCGACAACCGGGACGGCGCCCTGCTGCCGGAGATGTTCGTCCAGGGCATCGTCCACGCCTCCCTCGACGCCGAGGGCCGACCGGCCGCCGACGGCGCGGAGCCGCCGCTGACCATCCCCGCGACGGCACCGCTGGTGACCGGTACGCGGGCGGTCGTCTACGTCCGCGAGCCGGGCGACGCGCCGCGGTTCACCGGCCGCGAGGTCGTCCTCGGGCCGCGGGCCGGCGATCGCTACGTCGTCCTGTCGGGCCTGCGCGAGGGCGAGCTGGTGGTCACCAAGGGGAACTTCAAGATCGACAGCGCCCTGCAGATCCAGGCCAAGCCCAGCATGATGAACCCGACCGGCGGCGGCCCGGCGCCCGGGCACCACCATGGCGGCGGCACCGCCATGGCGCCGGCCGCGACCGGGACGGGCACCGGAACCTCCGCGCCGCACGCAGCCCGCGACCCGCGCATCACCGCCGCCCTGGCGCCGGTCGTGACCGCCTACCTGCAGCTCCAGGAGGCCCTGGCCGGCGACGACGACGCGGCCTCCTCCCAGGCCGCAGCCGCACTGTCCGACGCGCTGGGCGCGGTGCCGATGGCGGTCTTCGGCGACGACCACGCCTTCTGGATGGAGCGCTCCGGTCCCCTGGCCCGGGTGGCCGCCGCCGTCCGCGACGCCAGGGACCTCCAGGAGCGACGGCAGGCGTTCGCGGGCCTGACCGACGACCTGTGGGCCGTCCTGGAGCGCTTCGGCGCGGCCGCGGCCGACACTCTCCGCCGCTTCCACTGCCCCATGTACGGGGACGGCGGCGCCGACTGGATCCAGACCTCGCCGCAGACGGCCAATCCCTTCTACGGCGCCGCCATGCTCCGCTGCGGCGACCAGAAGGCCGCGCTGGCCCCTGCGGCCGACGGCAACGGGGGTGAGCGATGAACGCGCCCAAGGGACCCATCGCCGGGGCCATCCGCTACTTCCTGGACAACCCCATGATCGTGGGGATCGCCGTGGCCGTCTTCCTGGCCGCCGGGATCGTCTTCGCGCCCTTCGCCTGGAACATCGACTGGTTCCCGCGCGATCCGGTGCCCGTGGACGCCATCCCCGACCTGGGGGAGAACCAGCAGATCGTCTTCACCAAGTGGCCCGGCCGCTCGCCCCAGGACGTGGAGGACCAGATCACCTACCCGCTGACCGTCGCGCTGCTGGGGCTGCCCGACGTCAAGACGGTCCGCAGCTACTCCATGTTCGGCTTCTCCAGCATCTACGTCATCTTCAAGGAGAAAGCCGACTTCTACGACTCCCGCTCGCGGATCCTGGAGAAGCTGGGCAGCCTGCCGCCCGGCACCCTGCCCGAGGGCGTGCAACCCGCCCTGGGCCCCGACGCCACGGCCCTGGGCCAGATCTTCTGGTACACCCTCGAAGGGCGCGATCCCGACGGGAACCCCACCGGCGGCTGGGACCTGGACGAGCTGCGCAGCGTCCAGGACTGGTACGTCCGCTACGGGCTGATGTCCGCCGAGGGGGTCAGCGAGGTGGCCTCGGTCGGCGGGTTCGTCCGCGAGTACCAGATCGACGTCGACCCCGACGCCCTGCGCGCCCATGGATTGCGGCTGCAGGACGTGCTGATGGCGGTCCGGCAGTCGAACATCGACGTCGGGGCGCGGACGATCGAGGTCAACCGGGTCGAGTACGTGGTGCGCGGCCTCGGCTTCGTGAAGTCCGTGACCGACCTCGAGCAGGTCGTCGTCGCGGCGCCCGACCGCCAGCCGGTGACCCTGGGCGAGATCGCGACGGTCACCACCGGGCCGGCCCTGCGCCGCGGCGCCCTGGACAAGGAGGGAGCCGAGGCCGTCGGCGGGGTCGTCGTCGTCCGCTACGGGGAGAACCCCCTGCAGGTCATCGAGAACGTCAAGGCGAAGATCCGCGAGCTGACCCCGGGGCTGCCCAGCAAGACGCTGCCCGACGGGACGGTCAGCAAGCTGACGATCGTCCCCTTCTACGACCGCAGCGGCCTGATCCACGAGACCCTGGCCACCCTGGACGACGCCCTGACCGGCGAGATCCTGGTGACGATCATCGTCGTCATCGTCATGCTCTTCCACCTGCGCAGCAGCCTGCTGGTCTCCGGCCTGCTGCCGCTGGCGGTCCTGATGTGCTTCATCGGGATGAAGCTCTTCCACGTCGACGCCAACATCGTGGCCCTCAGCGGGATCGCCATCGCCATCGGGACGATGGTCGACATGGGCGTGGTGCTGGTCGAGAACATCCTGCGCCACCTGGACGCGGCCCCGCCCGACGAACCGCGCCGCGACGTCATCCACCGCGCCGCCGGCGAGGTCGGCTCCGCGGTGACCACGGCCGTGGCGACGACGATCGTCAGCTTCCTGCCCGTCTTCACCATGCAGGCGGCCGAGGGGAAGCTGTTCAAGCCGCTGGCCTGGACCAAGACCTTCGCCCTGCTCGCCTCGATCGTCGTGGCGCTGATGGTCATCCCGCCCGCGGCCGAGCTGCTGCTGACACGCCGCGGCGACGGCCGCCGCGGCCGCCTGGGGCTGTACCGTCCCTGGCTGCTGATCGGTGTCGGTGCCGCGGCGGCATGGTACCTGTCGCCGCTGATCGGCGCCGCCCTGGCGCTGGCCGGCGCCGGCATGCTGCTGCTGCCGAGGCTGCACGGGCGCGGGCTCCCGTCGGAGGCGACCTGGTCCAACATCCTGGTCCTGGGCGTGGTCTCCGTCCTGCTGGCGCAGCACTGGCTGCCGCTGGGAGCCGGGCGGAGCCTGCTGGCGAACCTGCTGTTCGTCGTCGTCGTCCTCGGCCTGCTGCTGTGGTTCTTCTCGTTCTTCCAGCGCATCTACGGCCGGCTGCTGGGGTGGTGCCTGGCCCACAAGGCGCTGTTCGCGGCCGTGCCGCTGGGGCTGCTCACGGCGGGCTGGTTCGTCTGGCAGGGGCTGGGCAAGGAGTTCATGCCGCCCCTGGACGAGGGCTCCTACCTCTACATGCCCACGACGATGCCCCACGCCTCGATCGGCGAGGCCACCGACGTGCTGGCCAAGCTGGACATGGCCATCTCCCAGATCCCGGAGGTGGAGTCGGTGGTCGGCAAGCTGGGCCGCGCCGACACGCCGCTGGACCCGGCGCCGATCTCGATGATCGAGACGATCATCAACTACGTCCCCGAGTACCGGGTCGACGAGAACGGTCGGCGGCTCCGGTTCCGCTACGACAAGAGGAAGGGCGAGTTCGTCCGCGACGAGCAGGGGGAGCTGATTCCCGATCCCCACGGCAAGCCGTTCCGCCAGTGGCGCGACCACATCCACTCGCCCGACGACATCTGGGACGAGATCGTCAAGGCGACCCGGCTGCCCGGGGTCACCTCGGCGCCCCGCCTGCAGCCCATCTCGGCCCGCCTGGTCATGCTCCAGAGCGGCATGCGGGCCCCCATGGGGATCAAGGTCAAGGGACCCGACCTGGAGACGATCGACCGGGTCGGCCAGCAGCTCGAGGCCCTGCTCAAGCAGGTGCCGTCGGTGGAGCCGTCGGCCGTCATCGCCGACCGCGTCGTCGGCAAGCCCTACCTGGAGATCGCCATCGACCGCGAGGCGATCGCCCGCTACCGCCTCTCGATCCGGACCGTCCAGGACGTCATCGAGGCGGCCATCGGCGGCCGGCCCCTGACGATGACCGTCGAGGGGAGGGAGCGCTATCCGGTGCGGGTCCGCTACGCGCGGGAGCGCCGCGACAGCATCGAGGGGCTGGCGCAGACGATCGTCACCGCCCCCGACGGGACGGCCGTCCCGCTGGGCGAGCTGGCCGAGATCCGCTACGTGCGCGGTCCCCAGGCCATCAAGAGCGAGGATACCTTCCTGGTCAGCTACGTCCTGTTCGACAAGAAACCCGGCAAGGCCGAGGTGGACGTCGTCGAGGAGGCGTCGGCGTTCCTCCAGCAGAAGATCGACAGCGGGGAGCTGGTCCTGCCGGCCGGCGTCAGCTACACCTTCGCCGGCAGCTACGAGAACCAGGTCCGCTCCCAGAAGCGGCTGCAGGTGGTCCTGCCGCTGGCCCTGCTGGTCATCTTCCTGATCCTCTACTTCCAGTTCGGGTCCGCCGCGACGACGGCCATGGTCTTCTCGGGGATCTTCGTGGCCTGGGCCGGCGGGTTCCTGCTGATCTGGCTCTACGGCCAGCCGTGGTTCCTGGACGTCGCGCCGCTGGGGATCGACCTGCGCGGTCTCTTCCAGGTCCACCCCGTCAACCTGAGCGTGGCGGTCTGGGTCGGGTTCATCGCCCTGTTCGGCATCGCCTCGGACAACGGCGTCATCGTGGCCACCTACCTGGACCAGGTCTTCGCCGAGCGCAAGCCCCGGACCCGGGCCGAGGTCCGCGACGCCGTCCTGCTGGCGGGGCAGCGCCGCATCCGGCCGGCCATGATGACGACCGCGACGACGATCCTGGCCCTGCTGCCGGTGATGACCTCCACCGGCCGCGGCTCGGACATCATGGTGCCGATGGCCATCCCGTCGTTCGGGGGGATGCTCGTCTCGATCCTGTCGGTGCTGATCGTGCCGGTCCTCTACAGCCTGCGCGCCGAGAGGTCGGTGCGGGAGAGGAAGAGCACATGACGACCAGGATGCTGATCCTGCTGCTGGGGCTGCTGCTGGCGGCCGGCGAGGCCGCGGCCCACGTCGACCACACCCCGCCGGAGACGACCGTCGCCGCGGCGGCCCGCGCCGGGCACGCCTCCGATGCCGCGCAGCCGGTGGCCGAGGCGGCCGGGACGGCCGCTCCGGGCGCCCGGGCACGGCTGGGGCGCTTCCATCCCCTGGTCGTCCACTTCCCGGTGGCGCTGTTGCTCCTGCTGCCGGTGCTGGAGGCGGCCCGCCGCCTCGTGGGCGGGGGACCGGGGTACGACACCGCCATCGGCCTGCTGCTGGCCGGCGCCGTCGCCGGCGCCGTCGGCGCTGTCGCCCTGGGCCTGGCGGCCGGCAGCGGGGAGGAGCCGGGCGGCCTGCTGATCCGCCACCGGGGTTTCGGGATCGAGACGGCCGTGGCGACCATCCTGGCCTGGTTGCTGCGGGGCGCCTGGCTCCGCCACGGCACGTCCTGGCTGAGGAGGGCCTACCTGGTCGTGCTGGTCCTGGCGGCGGCGCTGGTGACCGTGACCGGGTACCTGGGCGCCGAGCTGACCCACGGGGCGGGACACCTCACCGGGTGACCGCCGCCGGACGCCCGGGCGCTCCCCGCCGCGTCCGGGCGTTGACCTCCACCGCCCAGCGGTTACTGTTGGCGGCATGGAGACCTACCTGCGCGTCCTGCGGCTGGTGCGGCCGTACCTGCGGCACATCCTGCTGTCCATGGGGTTCATGGTCGTCTTCTCGCTGCTGAGCGGCTTCAGCATCGTGATGATCGCGCCGTTCCTGGAGGCGCTGTTCGAGAAGGACCGCACGGCCGTGGTGGCGGTGCGGGAGGCGCCTGCCGACAGCGTGGTCGCGGTGGCCGGGGCCGGGCCGGCCGTTCCCGCCCGTGCCGTGACGGACGGCGACACCGCCGGCGAGGGCGGCAAGGCGCGCCTGGAGCAGGTCGAGCAGCTCCAGCGGCGGTTCTCCCTGACCCGCCTGCGCGACGACCTGGAGCAGCGGCTCAACGCGTGGCTGCTGCGCGGCACGCGCATGGAGGCGCTGTGGCGCATCGTGGTGGTCTTCTTCCTGCTGATGCTGGTCAAGAACGTGGCCGGCTACCTGCAGACCCTGTTCCTGGACTACGTCCAGCACAGCTTCATCCGCGACCTGCGGAACATGCTGTTCGCCAGGTTCACCAGCCTGCCGCTCTCCTACTTCCACGCCCACCGGGCCGGCGAGCTGATCAGCCGCGCCACCAACGACGTGCTGGTGGTCAACCGCAGCGTCAACATGAGCATGACCAACACGCTGCGCGACCCGCTGCTGATCTTCATGTACCTGGGCCTGGCCGTCCTGCTGAGCTGGCGGCTGACCCTGCTGGCCCTGCTGGTGCTGCCACTCTCGCTGGGGATCATCCTCTGGATCGGGCGCAAGCTGCGCAAGTACAGCCGCCGCCAGCAGGAGAAGATGGCCGACATCACCACGCGGCTGCAGGAGACGATCAGCGGCATCCGCATCGTCAAGGCCTTCACCAGCGAGGAGCGGGAGAACGCGCGGTTCCGCGCGGAGTCGCAGCGGCTGTTCCGGGACCTGTTCAAGATCTCGATCATGCAGCGGCTCTCCTCGCCGCTGACCGAGCAGCTCTCCATCTCGGTGGGGCTGTTCATCCTCTGGTACGGCGGCCGGCAGGTCCTGGCCGGCGACGAGCTGCCGCCGCACCTGTTCATGCTCTTCCTGTTCTGCATCTTCTCGGTGGGCAAGCCGATCAAGGCCCTCAGCCAGGTCAACAACGGGATCCAGGAGGGGCTGGCCGCCGCCGAGCGGATCTTCGCCGTCCTGGACCACCCGGCCGAGATCGTCGAGCGGCCCGACGCCGCCGAGCTGCGCGACGTGCAGGGGCGGATCCGGTTCGAGGAGGTCCGGTTCGCCTACGGCCCCGAAGAGCCGGAGGTCCTCAAGGGGATCGACCTGGAGGTGGCCCCGGGGGAGACGGTGGCCCTGGTGGGTCCCAGCGGCGCCGGCAAGTCCACGCTGGTCGACCTGGTGCCCCGCTTCTACGACCCGACCGCCGGCCGGGTCCTGGTCGACGGGATCGACGTCCGCGAGGTGACCCTCCGCTCCCTGCGCCGGGCCGTGGGGGTGGTCACCCAGGAGGTCATCCTGTTCAACGACACCGTGGCGGCCAACATCGCCTACGGCAACCCGTCGGCCACGCCGGAGCAGATCGAGGCGGCGGCCCGGGCGGCCAACGCCCATGACTTCATCGCCCGCCTCCCCCGCGGCTACGACACCTTCATCGGCGACCGCGGCATCAAGCTCTCGGGCGGGGAGCGCCAGCGCATCTCCATCGCCCGCGCCATCCTGAAGAACCCCCCGATCCTGATCTTCGACGAGGCCACCAGCGCCCTGGACACCGAGTCCGAGCTGCTGGTCCAGGAGGCCATCGACCGCCTGATGGAGGGGCGGACCGCCCTGGTCATCGCCCACCGGCTGTCCACGATCCAGAACGCCGACAGGATCTACGTCCTGCAGAAGGGGCGGATCGTGCAGGTCGGGACGCATGCCGAGCTGCTGGAGGACAGGGACGGGTTGTACCGGATGCTGTACGACCTGCAGTTCCGGTGATGGGCGGTGCCGTGACGGCACCAGCGAACGGAGTGAGGAGCAGAGATGAAGGTCTGGCGCAACAGCCTGGTTCTGAGTGTCGCCACGGTGGCCATCTTCGTCAGCGGGTATGCCTTCCTGCGCTACGCCTTCCGGGTGGCCGACGGGCTGCCGTTCACCCAGGAACTGGTGCTGCTGGTGCTGGGCACGCTGACCACGGTGTTCATCACCGCGCTGCTGCTGAACCGCCAGACCGAGGTGGAACTGCGCAAGGAGCAGAGCGTCAAGTTCATCGAGCTGAAGTCGGAGATCTACCAGCGGCTGATCGATTACATCGAGCAGTTGCTGCTGTCCTCCCGGGTCACCCCCGACGACAAGGTGCGCCTGCAGTTCCACGCCCACCGTCTGGCCATCGTGGCCAGCCCTGACGTGCTGGTGGAGTTCGAGAACTTCCTGGAGACCCTGGACGCCCCCAGCGAGAGCGGCCAGGTGACCCTGGCCGACAGCGAGGCCATCTCCCGGGCGCTGGCGAGGCTCAGCGTGTCGATCCGCGCCGACCTGGTGGGCGAGCTGGACCAGAGCCAGACCAAGTACACCAAGGGGGACATCGCCCGGCAGATCTCGGAGAACATCGACGAGGCGCTGGACGCCTGACACCGTCCTGCAACCCACCCCCCTCCCTCCCCGTATCCTCCCTGCAGTGAACACGCCTGACCGGGAGGTACCCCATGCGACACGTGACGACCATCCTGCTGGCAGCCGCCCTGGCCGTCCTGCCCCTGGCCGCCGCGGCCGTGCCGGCCGACGAGAGCCCGCAGCAGCCGGAACACCGCACCGTCACCGTGGCCACCGACGACGGCCACCACTTCGAGATCCACCTCGTGGAGGGGGAGGGCCTGTGGGTCGTCGACCTGGACGAGGGCGAGGAGGTCTGCCGCCTGGACCTGCAGGAGCTGCGCCAGGAGATGGTCGAGGCGGCCCGCGAGGTCCAGGAGGCGCTGGCCGAGCTCAAGGAGGCGGAGTTCGCCGTCCAGCTCGGCGGTGACGAGAACGTCGTCCGCTTCCGCCGGGGCGACTCGGAGGTGGAGCTGGACCTGGGGGCGATCGTCCAGGGCGTGGGCCGGGCGCTGGCCTCGCTGGGGGAGATCGACGCCGTCCACCACAGCCGCGTCCAGGCCGCGGGAGGGGACCGGCAGGAGATCGAGCAGCTCCGCGCGCAGCTCGACGAGCTGCAGCGGCAGATCGAGGACCTGGAGAAGGAACTCCGGGAGGTGCGCCGGCGGGCACGCCACTGAGCCGGTCGGTGTGCGGGTGCCCCGGTCCGGCGAGGGCCGGGGCGCCGGGATCAGGAGCGGTCGCGATCTAGGCGCGGCCGCTCCTGCCCGTCCCACGGCGGCGGGTCCGGCAGCCCGACCGCGAGCGACGGGTCGCGTCGCTCCCGCCGGCGCGGGCCCCGTCCCGTCACCTCGCTCCCCCCGCCTGGAACCTCGCCACGAGCTTCTCCTTCAGGATGTACAGCACCGGGATGTAGATCAGGGTCAGGAACGTGCCGATGATCAGCCCGCCGATGGCCACCACCGCCAGGGGCGAGAGCCTTTCGAGGCCGACGGCCCGCTCGGCAGCGATGGGCGCCATGCCCACGATGGTGGTCGTGGCGGTCATCAGGATGGGCCGCGTGCGCACCCGGATGGACATCCGCACCGCCTCCAGCAGGGGGTGGCCCTCCTTGCGGTAGAGCTTGACGAAGTCGATCAGCAGGATGGCGTTGTTCACGATCACCCCGGTCAGCAGGATGAACCCCATGAAGGCCGGCATGCAGCCGTGCCGGTTCATGATCAGCAGCCCCCAGACGCCCCCGATGGCGGCGAAGGGGATCGTCAGCATGATGACCACCGGCTCCAGGTAGGAACGGAAGATGATCACGAAGGTGAAATACAGGAGCAGGATCGACACGGCCAGGGCCTTGCCCAGCCGTCCGAACGATTCGTTCATCTGCTTCATCTCGCCCTCGGACGAGACGGTGACCCCGGCCGGCAGGTCGATCATGGCGACCGCCGCGTTGCGCTGGTCGTACAGGAACGAGACCGGCGCGGAGGAGCGCAGCCCGTAGACGTTGGTGGTGTAGGTCAGCCCGCTGCGGGTGATGATCGAGGGGACGAAGACCTTCTCGGCCCGCGCCAGGGCACGCAGGGGCACCTGCACACCGCGGGGGGTCTGGATGGGGATGGACAGCAGCCTGTCCACCGACCGGCGTGTCGTCTCGACCATCCGGAAGCGCACCTTGATGCCGTCCTGGTTGAAGATGCGCATCACGCTGACCGGGACGCCCCGCGCGGCGAGCGCGACCTGGTACGAGACGTCCACCGGTGTGAGGCCGTACCGGGCGCATTCCCGGCTGTCGAACAGCAGGTGGTACTCGGCCCGGTCCATGGTCCAGGAGCGGGTGACGGACGTGAAACCCGGCCGGGTGGCCAGCCTGGCGGCCACCTCGGCGCCCACCCGGTCCAGGGTCTCGAAATCCTTGCCGGAGATCTGCACGTCGACCGTGGCGGCGATGCTCGACAGCGGCGTGGCGCCGAACTCGGTGACCTCCACGTACTTGACGCCCTCCAGGCGCTGGATTCCCCGGCGCAGGACATCCTCGATCTCCCAGACCGTCTCGTCGCGGTGGAAACGGTCGACGAAGTTGACGGTCATGTCGATCTGCTGGCCGGTGCGCCCGCTGCCGAAGGAGATCAGGCCCGGCTCGCTGCCGATGTACGACAGCACGGCGAGCAGACCGTCCTGCCGCTCCACCAGCGCCTCGATGGAGGACAGCAGCTTCTCCGTGCGCGAGACCGGGAAGTCGGACTCGGTCACCACCTTCACCTTGACGATCCCCGTGTCCATGGGCGGCATCAGGTCCCTGCCGACGATCCCCATCAGGCGCAGGGAGACCGGCAGGAGGATCACGATCCCCGCCAGGAACAGCACCTTGTGCCTGTTCACGACGTCGAAGGCACCGGCGAAGAAGTCGCGGGACCGGTCCACGAACGCGCCCTGGAAACGGCCGGCCAGCCGGTTGAGCAAGGCCAGGAACGGCCGCTCGTCCTTCTTGGTGTTGCGGATGATGTAGGGCGCCGCCAGCGGGATGATGGTCACCGAGACGACGAACGACGAGAGCAGGGCGATGGTCAGCACCACGGTCAGCGGGAACATGACCTTCTGCACGTATCCCCCCAGGAACATGATGGGGACCAGGACGATGATGGTCGAGAAGGTCCCGGAGAAGATCGCCTGCATGATCTCCTTGGTCGACTCGCGGGCGACCGTCCGCAGGTCACCGCCCTTGAGCTGGTACTGCCGCTCGATGTTCTCGAGCACCACGATGGCGTTGTCCACCAGCAGGCCGAGGGCGAGGATCACCGCCGTCATGGTCACGATGTCGAACTGCATGCCCGTCAGCAGCATCACCGTGAAGGTCAGGAAGTAGGTGAAGGGGATGGAGATCCCCGACACCAGGGCCGACCGGATGTCGGCGATCAGCAGGAAGATCACCAGCACGGTGACCAGGATGGTGCTGAACAGGGAGCGGATCAGGTTGTCGATGGACTGGTTGATGATCCGTTCCTGGGAGTCGGCGATCTCGATGCGCAGCTGCGGGAACTGCCGCTGGATCTCCGGCAGCAGCCCCTTGACGGCCTTGATGGTCGCCACCGCGTTGGCGTCCTCGTGGCGCAGCAGGTTGATCGCCACGGCGGGCTCGCCGTTGAAGTGGAAGGCCGACGCGGGATCGCTGACGGTGTTGGCGATGGTGGCCACGTCACGCAGGTGCACCACCCCGCCGTCGTGCGGGATGGGGATGTCCCCCAGTTGCCGGACCCGGTCGAGCTCGCCCCTGGTCTTGATGACGATCTGGGAGTCCTCGTTGAGCAGGAAGCCGTCGGGGACGTTGCGGTTGCCCGCCCGGATGGCGTCGATCAGGACCGAGAAGGGGATGTTCAGGGCGGCCAGACGCGCCGGATCCACCTGGATGGAGATCTCGCGCACGCCCCCGCCGAACACCTCCACGTCGGCGATCACGGGCAGGTTCAGCAGGACGTCCTTCAGGTCGTTGTCCACCAGCTGGCGGGTCAGGGGCAGGTCCAGGTGCGACTGCGGCGCCGGACGCACCGCCAGGGTCATCACCGGTGCGCTGAAGTCACCGATCTTGAAGACCTGGGGGTCCATCACGTCGGCCGGCAGCTGGGCCCGGACCCGGTCCAGGGCGGCCATGACGTCGGTGACGGCCTCCTGGAGGCTCTTGCCGTACTCGAACTCGACGGTGACGACGCCGACCTCGTCCCTGCTCACCGACGAGACCTTCCGCACGCCGCTGGACGACTGGCAGGCGCGTTCGATGGGCCGGACCACGTAGGCGGCCACGTCCCCCGACGAGGCGCCCGGCTCGGCCACGAGCACGGCCACGGTGGGTCGCGCCGTCGGTGGAAAGAGGTCGGTCTTGATGGCCATGCTGCCGTAGACGCCCAGCACGAGGGTCAGCAGCGACAATACGCCCACCAGGTGGGGATTGCCGAAGACCCAGTCCATGAAGTTCTTGTTGTTCATCGCGATGTTCCCCGGGGAGCGACGCGGACGCCGTTGGCCAGCCGCATCAGGAGCGAATCACTGCCCAGCACCAGGACCTCTCCGGGCGAGAGGTCGCCCGCGACGGCCGCGGTCTGGTCGGAACCGGCGAGAACCTCCACCGGCACGACGCGGATCGTGTCGGCCTCCACCACGTGGACCCGCGCGGACGCGGCTCCGGCGAGAACGGCCGCGGCCGGCACCAGCAGGACATCGGGCAGGAAATCGATCCCCAGCCTGACCTCGACCGAGGCGCCCAGGGGCAGGCCGAACGGTGGTTCCTCCAGCAGGATGTCCACGGTGCCGGTGCCGGTCGTCCCGGCCGAGGGATGGATCCGTCCCACCGTCGCGGCCAGGGTCCTTCCGGCGTGGACCAGGGTGGCCGGCCCGCCGGGGGTGATGCGGGCCAGGTCGGCCGCGGCGACCGTGACCCGGACCCGGCAGGGCGAGGCGTTCTCCACCCTCAGCAGGGGCTGGGTGGGCGCCACGACATCGCCCAGTTCCACCAGCAGGTCGGTGACCCTGCCGGCGAAGGGGGCCAGCACCGTGAAGTAGGACAGCTGCGTTTCCTGTGCCGCCAGCTCGCTCCGGAGGCCGGCCAGCCGTATCCGCGCCTCCTCGTAGCGGTTCTCGGACGCCTCCAGCTGCTGGGCGGAGATGGCCTCGTGCGCGTGGAGCATGCGGTCGTTGTCCAGGGTGGCCTTGAGATTGGCCACGGTGCGCTCCATGCTGGCGATCGAGCGTTCCAGGTTGGCCACGGCGGCGGCGACGGCTGCCCGACCGTCTCGGGGGGCAGCAGCGGTCCCGTCCAGTTCCAGCAGGGGATCCCCTGCCGCGACGGCGTCACCCTCGCGGGCGAGCAGACGGCTGACCACGCCGCCCGTCCGGGCGCGCAGGGTGGCCTGCCGGTCCGAGGAGATCACGCCATAGCAGACCAGGCTGCCCTGGAAATCCCCCCGCGTGACCCGGCCGGTGGCCACGGGAATCACCGCTGCGGAGATCGCCCGCTGGCTCATCAGTTGCTGCTTGCGGAGGCGGACCAGGCGGACGGCAGCCGCCAGGACCAGGACCAGGACCGCTCCCATGATGATTCGGCGTTTCATCGCTCGTCTCCTTCGATGACCAGCTGCAGATTGTCCAGGGCGATCACGAAATCGTGGCGGGCCTGGATCAGGGATGCTTCGGCCAGCCGGCGCTGCGCGCGGGACCGCAGCAGGTTGTCGATGTCGCCCCGATTCGAGTCGTACCGCAACTGTTCCAGGCGACTG
The DNA here is from genome assembly GCA_964436825.1 of uncultured Fibrobacteraceae bacterium. Classification (GTDB taxonomy): domain Bacteria; phylum Krumholzibacteriota; class Krumholzibacteriia; order LZORAL124-64-63; family LZORAL124-64-63; genus CAYTEO01. The sequence continues at coordinate 35,987 of CAYTEO010000014.1, forward strand.
ACTTCCGTTGCCAGCGCGAGGGCCGTCTGCTGGGTGGCGATGGCGCTGCGGGCACGCTCGATGTCGGCCAGCGCGGCGGCGACCTCGGCGCGGATCCGGCCCTCGAGCTCCTTGACGTCCAGCTCGGCACTGCGCGCGTTCAGGTCGGCTTTCCGGGCCAGGTTCTTCCGCCGTCCCATGTCGAACAGCGGAACGCTGACCATGGCGTCCACGGACCAGTACGTGTCGTCGTAGTCGATCGTGCCGGCGTACACGCCGGTCAGCTTGCCACCGATGCTGACCTGGGGCAGTCTGCTGCCGCTGGCGATCCGTGCCGCGGCACGCCGGGCGGCCGCGGCGCTGCGGGCCGCCTGCAGGTCGCTGCGCCGGTGCAGCGCCTGCCGGACCAGGTCGGCCAGGGGGGGCAGGACGGTGTCGGTGTCGGCCAACCGGATCGGTACCAGCCGGTAGCGTCCGGGGGCGACCTCGTCCTCGCCGAGCAGGGCCATCAGGTCAGCGTAGTGTCCCTGCCGTGTCGCCTCCAGCTCCCTGAGCCGCGTGGTGGTCGTCTGGTAGTCGACCCTGGCCTTCAGCACATCCACCCGGGAGTACTGGCCGGTCTTCCAGCCCAGCTCGATGTGCCCGACCAGGGAGTCCAGGGCCGTCAATTCCTCTTCCAGGGCGGCGATGCGGGCGTCCAGGGACAGCAGGCCCACATAGGTGGCCAGCACCCGGTGACGGATCTCCAGGGCGGTCCGCCGCGCGGCGTCGGATCCCGCCCGGGCGGCAAGGCGGGCCGACTCGCGGGCGCCGCTGACGGTTCCCCAGCCCAGCAGGGGAACCCGGTAGCTCAGGGACCAGAAGGTGTACTGGTCGTCGAACGGCATGTTGGGCACCCCGGAGGCCAGCAGCTCCGGGGTCATGGGCCTGATCAGGGTCTGGTCGCTGCTTCGGACCAGCCCGCCGTTGAGCTGCAGCTCGCCCAGCCCGCGTCCCTTCTCGGCCCGGGCGGCGCGGTCCCGGGCCCGGGCGTCGGTCTCCGCGGACCGGACGCGGGGATTGGCCGCCATGGCCCGCGCCAGGGCATCCTCGAGGGACAGGCGGACCGCCCCCGCCTCTCCGGCCGTCGCGATGCCGGCCAGTAGCAGGGTACAGACCAGGATCACGGTTCCCGCGGTGCGTTTCATCCGACCACTCCCTTCAGGAAGATATCCAGGGCTCGCCGGCTCCCGTCGCGGCTCCCGACCTGCCAGGACGTGAGCAGGGAGCGGGTGACGAGAGCCTGGCCGATGCCCAGACAACAGAGGGCCGCCGCCTCGGGGTCGACCCCGGGACGGATCTCTCCCCTGGCGGCGGCGCCCTGCAGGTACGCGGTGATGCGCCCCAGCTGCCCCTGGAAGAGGGACAGCAGCTCCTGGCGGATGTCCTGGTCGCTGTTGTAGGCGGATGCCGACAGGAACTGGAACGTCACCCCTCGCACCCGCTGCAGGTAGTCCAGCAGGGCGTCGAAATAGGCGGGGAAGAAGACGTCGGGGGGATCGTCCAGGGAGAACCGACGGAACACCTCGTCGAAGCCGTCGCTGAGCCGGCGAATCATGTGGATGACCAGGTCCCGCTTGTTCCTGAAATGCCGGTACATGGCGGGCTCGGTGAACCCCACCCGCCGGGCCACCTTGCCCATGGTGAGATCGCCCAGGCCGTTGGTGATGACCAGGTCCATGGCCTGGTCGAGGATGAGATGTTTGCGCGAATCGCTCACTGGTGTGGCTTCTCTCGGTTAGTGATTGATAACTAATATAACATGCAATGACGACACGTCAAGGGGCGAATGATCGATCGCCCCACGACATCCCCGTCGGTGATGGTGGGAATCCTCCGCGCGGTGTGCCACCGGGCCCGTCGGCCCGGTTTCCGGGCAGGGATCAGGAGCGGTCGTGACCTCCCTGCGGCCGCTCCGGCCCGGTCCACAGCGGGATGTCCAGAAGCTCCGGGAAGGCGTCGATGACCCAGTCCGCCCGGGCAAACTCCACCGCCTCGCCGAACCCGTAGCGACACCCCACGGTCCGCGCACGGCAGGCCCGGCCCGCGGTGATGTCGTGGATCCGGTCCCCGACGACGACGCTGCGGGCCGGGTCGTCGATCAGCGCCCGGACCATCCCCGTCTTGTCGGCGGCGATCCCGCGCTCGCGGGCCTGCTGGAGGCAGAGGGTCGCATCGCAGAGCCGGTCCAGGCCGTGGGCCTCGACGAGGGCCTCGAAGTAGACGCTGCCGGCGTTGGAGAAGACCACCAGGCGGCAGCCGCGGCGGCGCAGCTCGGCCAGGGTGTCGGCCACGCCGGGGTAGAGCGCCGTGGCGCCGGCGGCGATGGCCCGCACCTCGGCCTCGGCGGTGCGGGCGGCGAACCGCTCGGCGAACCGCTCGTGCGACGCCGGCGGCACGGACGCAGGATCGAACGCCTCGCGGAAGTACTGCTCCGACGGCAGGCCCATGCTGTCGGCGATGCGTGCCAGGTCGGGCGGCGCGGGGGGGAGGCCCAGATCGGCACGGGCGGCCGCGTGCCCCTCGGCCACGGCCGCCACGATGGCCCGACGGCTGTCCAGCAGGGTGCCGTCGGTGTCGAACAGGAAGGTCCAGGTCACCGGAGACGTTCCCGGATCAGGCCGGCCACCTCGCCCGGCTCGGCGTGGCGTCCCAGGCGTTTCTTGGAGAAGACCAGCTCTCCGTCCAGGGTCACCTCGAAGACGCCTCCCGCCGACGGGATCAGCTCGGCCGCCAGGCCGAACTCCTCCTGCAGCTCCGCCGCCAGACCGACGGCGATGGGCTCGTAGTTTCAGACCTTGCAGTACTCGATGGACAGGGTGTGCATCGTCGCTCCTCTCAGAACCGGATCAGCAGCTTGGGCCAGGCGGCCAGCTTCTTCTCGAACGACTCGGGCGTGAACTCCTCGACCGGGACGACCGTCTCGGTGCCGCCGCCCAGGATGACGTCGTGGATCCGCTCCTGGATCCGGTTGGAGCGGTCCTCCAGCAGGTTGCGGGTGACGTACCAGGTGGCGAAGACCTGCCGGCCGATGACCGTCCGCAGGGTCAGGCCGCCCACGATCAGCCGGTCGAAGTTCTGGATCTGGAAGTTGCCCTGCTTCAGCCCGAACAGGATCACCTCGCCGCCGCGACGGGTGGCCTGGATGGCGTTGTTGACGCTGCTGTTGAATCCGGCCATCTCCATGGCCACGTCCACCCCCTGGCCGCCGGCGGCCTCGCGCACGGCGCGGACCACCTCCTTGTCGGCGGCGTAGCCGTGGGCGGGGGCGTGGCTGAGGTCCACCTCCACCACCTCGTCGGCACCCAGCTCCCGGGCCATCTCCCGGTGGCGCGGGTCCGGCTCGACGCCGATCACCCGGGTGGCGCCCAGGGCCTTGGCGATCAGGATGACGAACAGGCCGATGGTCCCGCAGCCGAACACGGCCACGGTCTTGCCCCGCAGGTCGGCCGTCGTGCAGGCGTGCACCGCGTTGCCGAACGGCTCCTGCAGGGCGGCCACCTTCAGCTTGATCTTCCGGTGGTCGGTGGGCCACAGGACGCCGGCCGGCAGCTTGATGTACTCGGCGAAGCAGCCGTCGCGGGTGATGCCGATGATCTGGTTGCGGGCGCAGATGTGGTGCTGCCCGATGCGGCACTGGTAGCAGGTGCCGCAGACGATGTGCGACTCGGTGGAGACGATGTCCTTGGGCCGGTAGCCGTGGCGGGCGGCCGCCCGCGAGCCGACCTGGACGATCTCGCCCACCATCTCGTGGCCGATGATCCGGGTCGTCTTCTTCTCCTTCTTCAGGCTGTCGAAGATGTAGCCCTTGAAGGCCGAGCGGTACCAGATGCCGCGGTCGCTCCCGCAGACGCCGGCGAAGATGATCTTCACCACCACGTTGTCGGCGTCCTCGGGGTCGGCGGACTCGTCCAGGACGGGGCGGGGCATCTCCTGCAGGCGGAAGCCGCGGGTCGTGTCCCAGGGCATGGTCGCCTTGTCGTAGACCAGCGCCCGCATCGTGTCGGTCATCGGCGGTCCCTCCGGGGTTGTGGCCCGCGCCCGCAGCGTCGATGCGCGGGCGCGGGGTCCAAGGTACTACCGCCGGTCGGGAGGATCAACCGGAGCGGGCCCCCGCCGGGGCGGGGGCCCGCATGGAACTCGCGGCGCGGTGGGAGCGCCGGCGTCAGTTGACCGTATCGTAGTCGTCGTCGCCGTAACCCCAGAAGTCGTAGCGGTCGTCGCGCTCGCCGCGCTCCTCCTCGGCCACCAGCTCGTCCAGGGAGATGAAATCGGGCTCGTCGGGGGAAGCCTCCGGCTCGAGATCGAGCAGCGAGGAGGAGCCGTCGCCGGCGGCCGGGGCGGCCACGCGGCGCGTGGCCGCGAACAGCTCCCGCAGCAGCCGGTGGGATCCCGCGGCGGCCGTCGCGGCCTGCAGGGAAGCCGGTTCCGGTATCTCCTCCCTGGGTTCCACGGGGAGGTCCGGCTCCTGCGCCTGGGTGGCCTGCGACCGGTCCGCCTTCAGGAACCGCAGCACGATCTCGTCCATCAGGTCGAAGTAGGCCCGGCTGCCCTGGCTGCGGCGGTCGTGGATGACCGTCGGCTTGCCGTGCTGGGCCATCTCGGTCAGGCGGGTATTGCGGGGGACGGACGTGTCCAGCAGGTCCGGGCCGAACTCGTCGTCCAGCAGGTCGGCCACGCGGCGGCTCATGCGGGTCCTGTGGTCGGTCATCGTCAGGAAGAGCCCCTCGCGTTGCAGCCGCGGGCAGTGGTGGGCGGCGAACTCGTCGACGAACCGCAGCAGGCGGTCCAGGGAGGCGCGGCACAGCTCCTCGGCCTGGACCGGCACCAGGTAGGCGTCCGACGCGCGCAGCGACGCCTGGGTCTCGACACCGAAGCCCGGCGGGCAGTCGATCAGGATCGTGTCGTACTCCGGGGAGGAGGCGTGCACCGCGGCGGCCAGGGCGTCGGGACGCTCCTCCATGAGCTTGCGGTACTGCTGCTCTTCCGGGAGGGTCCAGACGTCGGGCACGACGATCCGCAGGCCGTCCAGCTCGGTGGGGTGGGCCACCTCGTCGAGGGACAGGCCCGAGAGGATGACGTCGCGCAGGCCGCCGCGCAGGCGGTCCGGGGTGTAGCCGAAGCTGCGCGAGACACCGCACTGGGGATCGGTGCCGACCAGCAGGACGCGGTGGCCGGACAGGGCGAAGCAGGCCGCCAGGTTGACGGCCGAGGTCGTCTTGCCGACGCCGCCCTTCTGGCTGATGAAGCTCAGGACGCGTGCGCGCGAGAGCCCCCAGGGGTCATGGAGAGGGGCGGAGGGATCGTTCCCCTCGGGGGGGTACATGGACATCACTGTCGCTCCTGTCGTTGCGGCGGGGATGCGCTTTCAGCAGAGCTCCAGGACCTTGGCGACGAGCCTCTCGACGCCGTCGAACACTTCGGAGATGCGGCCGGCCAGCATGTAGGCCGGCGTCGTGACGATCCGGTGCTCCGGGTCGACGACGACCTGGTCGACGGCGGTGTCGACGTGCTCGGCACCCATCTTCCGGATGGCGTCGGCCGTCGTGGGATCGGTACCGATGGTCACCTTGACCGGCGCCTCGCGGCCGAAGACCCGGGCCACCAGGGCCGGTGCGATGCAGATGGCGCCGACGACCTTCCCGGCCGCGTGCATGGCCTGCAGGAAGGACTCCACCTCGGGATTGACCGTGCAGTCCGGTCCCTGGGTGGCGAAGGTGCAGAGGTTCTTGGCGGCGCCGAAGCCGCCCGGCAGGATGACGGCGTCGAAGTCGGCGGCGTCCAGGTCGGCGACGGCCCGGATCTGGCCACGGGCAATGCGGGCGGCCTCGACCAGGATGTCCCGGCGCTCGCCCTCGACGACCTCGCCGGTCAGGTGGTCGACAACGTGCATCTGCGGCCCGCGAGGCGCGGCGATCGTCACCTCGGCCCCGGCGCGGTCCAGGGCCAGCAGCGTGGCGGTGGCCTCGTGGATCTCGGCGCCGTCGTAGACACCGCACCCGCTGAGGATCACGGCGATTCGTTTCATTCGATCCACCCCCTTGTCGCGTATTCGTGGAGCGCGATTGTCGTGCCCGCCCCATCCCCTGTCAAGAGGGAGAGCGCTGGTGCCACATTTCTCTTGGACACGTCGGCGGAGGGCATAGTTTTGACCTGTGAGCTGTCCGGATCGCTTTTTCCGGGAGAAGACGATGTCCAGGATCGCCGTCGGCGGCATGCTCGAGACCAGGGACCTGGTGATGGTCATGGTCCAGGGGACCAGGCGGGGACCCGGCGTGGCCGGGGCCGCCCTGTCGTCCCTGGGCCGGCACGGCATCAACGTCCTGTGTGTCGTCTCCTCGCCCGATTCCTCCGGCAGGGAGAACCTGACCATCGCCATCGGCTCCCAGGACCTGGACCAGGCGCTGGGCCTGCTCCAGCAGGTCAAGGAGGACATCGAGGCCGAGCGGATCGACGTCCGGCGCCACTGCTGCCTCGTCTCGGTCTACGGTCCCCATTTCAGCGAGCGCCCGTCGATCGCCGGCCAGATGTTCGACGCCCTGGCGCGTCGCGGGATCGACATCCACGCCATCAGCACGTCGGTCTCGACGGTCTCGTGCCTCATCGACGAGCAGGACCTGGAGCAGGCCCGCCAGGCCATCCGCGAGACCTTCGTCCTCCCCTGAGCGCCGCCGCCGGCCGCCTCAATAGCTGAATCCGCTCTCGCCGATGAACTCCCGCAGCAGGGAGGTGGGCGGTACCAGCCGCGGGTCCACCGGCAGGACCAGCCCCAGCAGGTCGTGCAGCGTCCGGGCCGGGCCGTAGGCCGGGTCGTCCGACGCCACGGCGGCCAGGCGCGGCTCGGCCCACAGCTTCAGGACCCCCAGCTCGTACGGTAGCCAGGAGTTGAAGTAGACGTCTGCCCGCCCCTGGTAGGGGAAGATGTGCCGCAGTTCCCCGGCGCGGACCTTGGGCCAGCGCCGCAGCGTCTCGCTGGCCGTGTAGCCCCGGAACTGGGAGTCGCGCACGATCCGCCGGTAGAGCCGCTCCAGGTGGGGGGGGAGGAACGAGAAGCTGTCCAGGTTCGGATGGCCCAGCGCCGAGACGTAGAGCCGCAGGGCCTGGTCGGCCGCCACCAGCGTACCGATCCGGGGATGCAGGCCGTGCAGCCCCTCGACGATCAGGGGCGCTCCCCGCTCCAGGACCGTCGGCGTCTCCCGCTCCCTGCTGCGGCCGCTGGCGAAGTCGTAGCGCAGCAGCCGGACCGGCTCGCCGGCCAGCAGCGCGGCCAAGTGCTCGTTGAGGCGGTCGAGCTGCAGGGCGTCGATGGTCTCGAAGTCGTAGTCGCCCCGCTCGTCCCGCGGCGTGTGCTCCCGGTCGACGAAATAGTCGTCCAGCGACAGGGCGAAGGGCTGCAGCCCCAGCACCTGCAGGTGGAGGGCCAGGCGCTTGGCGGTGGTCGTCTTGCCGCTGCTGGAGGGGCCGGCCAGCAGGACCAGCCGCCCGGCCTCGGGCATCTGGGCCACGCGCCGGGCGATGGCCACGAGCTGCTGCTCGTGGCGTGCCTCGCAGAGACGGATCAGCTCCTTGGCACGCCCGTCGGCGATCAGGGCGTTGACCGCGCCCAGGTCGGCCACGCCCAGCCGCTCGGTCCAGGCGGAGTCCTCGCGCATGATCTCCAGCAGCGGGGGCTGGAGCGTGGGGGTGGCCAGCCGCTCCGGTTCGCCGGGACGGCTGGGCAGCAGCAGGAAGCCGGGCGGCAGCGGCAGCAGGTCGAAGGCACCGATCAGGCCCGTGCGGGGGAAGTGGACGCCGTGGAACAGGAGCTTACCGCCGGTCACCTGGTAGACGCGATCGCCGCCCCGGTAGAGGTGCCGGGCCGCGCGCAGGGCACGGTCGTGGGGAAGGGATTCCAGGCGTCGCACCAGCTGGCGCTGGCCGAAGACCTGGGGGACGATCTCCAGGTCCCGTTCCCGCAGGCGGGCCATCGCGGCGGCGAGCCTGCCCAGGTCGTCCTCGTCCACCGGTCGCCCCCGGAGGAAGCAGTAGTAGCCATCGCCGTGGGCGAAGTCGACGACGAGGGGATGGTCGGGAAAGAGCTCCAGGGCCGCCTCGGCCAGCACGGAGACGAGCGTCCGCACGAGTGTCGAGTGGGCCTTGGGGTGGTGCCAGCGCATCAGGCCTACGTTCTCGCCACCCCACAGCGGTTCGTGGAGGGAGGTGCGCAGCCCGTTGACGACGGCGATGACGACCGGGTCGGAGGGGTCTCCGTCGATGCCGCCGGCGGCGAGCGCCTCCGCGACGGGGGTGCCGGGCTCGATGCGGACCTCGCGGCCCTCGATCGTCACGCGGGCGGGATGCGTCGTCATGACCGGTTCTCCTGGTAACAGGGCACCGGCGCCGCGGGGGCGCCGGTGCTCGATTCTAGTCCCGGGCGGGAGCGGAGGGAAGGGTCAGTCGTCGTTGCCGCTCTCCTTGGCCGACGAGGCGCCGGAGTCCCCCTTGCTCCCGCTGCTTCCGCTGCTCTTGCGGGAATCGGTGACGTAGAACCCCGATCCCTTGAAGGCGATCCCGACACCGCTGCCGATCAGGCGGCGGACCTTGCCCCGGCAGCGGGGACAGCGCTGGCGGGGTGCGTCGTGGATCGACTGGACGAGCTCGAAGGTGTGACCGCACTTGGTGCACTCGTATTCGTATGTCGGCATGGAACCCCCCTTTCCTCGCTGGGTGGGTACGATCCGGTTGTCCAGCTGCGCAACGGGCAAGATGGTAACCCCCCGGGACAGGGGCAAGTTTCCGTGGCGGGAACAACGCGCCGGTACCATTGTTCCGGGTGGAGGTTGTCCTGTCCCAGGGGCGTGCCCATTATGACGCCCCGGAATCGGGGACCCGAACAAGGATGGTGACCATGTCAGTCAAACTCGGGATCATGGGTTTCGGCCGGCTGGGCCGGAACATGTTCCGCATCGGCTACGACGTACCCGACATCACGTTCGCGGCCGTCAGCGACCTGGCCGACATCGAGACGCTGGCCTATCTGCTGAAGTACACGACGATCGAGGGGACCTTCCACGAGGAGATCCGGCGCGAGGGCCAGTACATCATGGCCGGCCGCCAGGTGACCCGGGTCGTCCACGGCACCCACCCGGGCGACGTGCCCTGGGACGTCCTCGGTGCCGACATCGTCATCGAGGCCACCGGCCAGTTCCGCCGGCGCGAGGAACTAGAGGAGCACCTGAAGGCAGGAGCCAAGGCGGTCATCCTCTCCACGCCGCCCATCGGCGAGGTGGACCGGCTGGTCATCAACGGCGTCAACGACCACGAGCTGACCGCCGACGACCGGATCGTCTCCAACGGCAGCAGCAGCTGCCACGCCCTGGCCCTGGCCATGAAGCTGCTCCACGAGAAGGTGGGGGTGAAGCGGGCGACCATGACGACGGTCCATGCCTACACCAGCGACCAGCAACTGAGCGACAGCGCCCGGGGCGACCTGCGCTGGAGCCGTTCGGCGGCCGAGAACATCATTCCCAACACCAGCTGGGCGCCCGACGCGGTCCAGGGGCTGATTCCCGACCTGCAGGGCAAGCTCCACGGGATGGCCCTCAACGTGCCGGTGTCGGCCGGCTCGAACATCGACCTGACCTGCGAGCTGGAGCAGCCGCTGTCGGCCGACGAGGTCAACGCCCTGTTCCGCGAGGCGGCCGAGGGGCCGTACAACGGCCTGATCGGCTACACGGACGAGCCGATCGTCTCCAGCGACATCGTCGGCAACTCCTGCAGCTGCGTCCTGGACGCCCAGGCGACGCTGTCGCTGGGCAACGGGATGGTCAAGCTCATCCTCTGGTACGACAACGGCTGGGCCTACGCCTACCGCCTGCTGGACACGGCCCGTCGCGTCGCCCAGCTGATCCACGCCCGCGAGGAGGTGCGGTCATGAGGGTCGCCATCAACGGTTTCGGGCGCATCGGACGCGCCGTCTTCCGCCTGCTGAACAGCAAGCCCGGTGTCGAGGTCGTGGCCGTCAACGACCTGGCCGACTCCGAGGCCCTGGTCTACCTGCTGCGCCACGACACGGTCATGGGACCGTTCAAGGGCGAGGCGCGCATGGAGGGTGACATGATGATCACCCTGAGCCAGAAGGTGAAGATGCTGGAGATCCCCGATCCGGCAGAGCTGCCGTGGAAGGAGCTGGGGATCGACTACGTCATCGAGTCCACCGGGCGCTTCCGCAAGCGGAAGCAGATCGAGATGCACCTGGAGGCCGGTGCCGGGAAGGTCCTGCTGACCGTGCCCGCCAAGGACGAGATCGACGCCACGATCGTCATGGGTGTCAACCACGAGGAACTCAAGCCCGAGCACCGGATCGTCTCCAACGCCTCGTGCACGACCAACTGCCTGGCGCCGCTGGCCTACGTGCTGGACAGGGAGTTCGGCATCGAGCACGGGCTGATGACGACCGTCCACGCCTACACCAACGACCAGCGCCTGGCCGACGTCCCCCACACCGACTGGCGCCGCTCCCGGGCCGCGGCCGAGAACACGATCCCCACGACGACCGGCGCCGCCCGCGCCGTGGGGAAGGTCCTGCCGCAGCTCGCCGGCAAGCTGGACGGGATGGCCATGCGCGTACCGGTGCCCGACGGCTCGGTCGTCGATCTGGTCGCCGTCCTGAGCACCGAGGTCACGGCCGACCAGGTCCGCGAGGCGGTGCGTGCCGCCTCCGAGACGGAGCGGTTGCGCAGTATCCTCCGCTACTCGGAGGACCCGATCGTCTCCAGCGACATCGTCGGCGACCCCCACTCCTCCATCTTCGACGCCGAGTACACGGCCGTCGTCGACGGCAACCTGGTCAAGACGATCTCCTGGTACGACAACGAGTGGGGCTACTCCAACCGGGTCGTCGACCTGCTCGAACTGATGGACTCGCTGAACTGAGGCGAGAGCCGATCGCACCGATCGCAGGGGGCTCCGTCCATGGACGGAGCCCCCTGCGTTTTTCACTTGACACACAGATTTGAACGTGGTAGCCTGCGCCCACATCCCGGGCCGGATTCCCAGGCTCGTCAGTCATCTCTGCCCACCACAACTCCCTATCCTTCCGGCCCGGTACCATCGCCGGCACCCGTGGGTCGCCGCCGCCTGTTCCCATCTCCGGTGCCGGTGCCAAAACTAGGGGGTTACTCTATGAAACGCGTGCTCATGTCCCTGCTCATTGCGGCCGTCGTGATCCTGATCGCGTTCCCGTTGAGCGCCAAGACGTTCACGGCGACCAGGCTCGGCGACGTCACCGTCATCCCGACCCAGCCCGCAGAGCGCCCGGCTTGCGTGGTGGGGAACTTGGAGCAGCCCGCCTGGGCTGTCACCGGGTGGGTCATCGGCAACGAGGCCTAAAAGTACCTGATCGTCCCAGGCGAGGAGTGTCCGGAGTGTGCAAACTATCCGGGCTTCGGCATGCGGGCGGTGCACATCCTCCTGCAGTTCTCGGAGCTGCAGGTGCCCCAGACCTTCACCCTCGTGGCTGACCTGGAAGACGCTGTCTTCGATTCGTTGACTGGCTGCTGGTGGCCCGGCCCCGAGGATTGCGTCTCCGAGCCGGTGACGATCACCATCGAACAACCCGGTCTGTACGACATCGCCGTGCCCATCAGCTGCGACTGTGCCTACTTCTTCGATGCCAGCGGCATGCCGTACGTCTACATGGTCTCCATCCACTTCATGGATGCTGTCAACGCGGATATCATCCTCGACGACACACCCACCCCGTGTGTCGCCTTCAACGACTGGGGTGCAGGCTGGATCGACCTCTACCAGTATTTCGGCGAATACGGCGACTTGATCATGTGGGCCGACCTGGACTGCTGCGAGGATCCGATCGCCGACGAACGGACCTCCTGGGGGCAGGTCAAGTCACTGTACCGGTAAACGTTCCAGCTGCGGCGGCGGCAAAAAGGCGGGGCCTTCCGGCCCCGCCCGCGTGCATCCAGGCCTCGGATGTGATACAATGCTGGTTCCGGGGTCCGAACCGCCCACAGGAGGAACCTGCCGATGCATCCCACCCGTTTCCTGCCTGTCCTCGTGCTGATCCTGGCCCTCGCAGCCACGGTCGTCGCCGCGGAAAGGCAACAGCCGACACCCGTCCCCCTGGACCCGGGCGCCGTCGCACCTGATGGGGTGCGGGGCTGCCTGCTGGGCAACACGAGCATCGCCGCCGCCTACAGCGGCTGGTGGGAGGGATACGAGAGCTACGCCTGGCTCGTCGATCCCCGTGGCGGCCAGAGCTGCGACTGCAACCTGGGGGTCGCCCTGCGGACCGTCCACCTGGTGCTGGAGATCGGTCCCGACGACGGACCCCTGGTCAGGATCCGCCTCTTGGCGGCGGACGGGAACGGGGACTGCCTGATCCCCGGCACGACCCTGGAGACATCGGCCGTCATGCCGTTGCCGCCGGTGGCCGCCGACGGCTGCCATGACCTGGCCCTGCCGGTCCAGTTCACCTGTGCCGAGGCGATCGCTCCCTACTTCGTCGCCATCGACTTCCTGGACGATCACGCCACCGGCCTGGACCTGGTCGGTGGCGGTCAGGCCACCCCCTGCCGGACCTACAACGACTGGGGACACGGCTGGTACGACCTGGTGGCCGACGTCGGGTTCCTCCACGACCTGACCCTCTGGGCCGAGTTCGAATGCTGCACCGCCCCCGTGGCGACCGAACGACGGCACTGGGGCGAGCTGAAGGCCGGTTACCTGGGAGAGAGACCGTGAGAACACCGTTGCGTCACCGGCTGTCGTGGCTGCTGATCGTGGTGCTGGTCCGGGCCGCCGGCGCCCTCGCCGCTCCGCCGTCGCCCTCGCCCGAGGCCCTGGAGCACGCCGCCTGGCGCCTCCGGGAGGCGGCGGGCAAGGCCCGCCTGGCGACCAAGCTCCTCGCCGCCGAGAAGGAGGCCGATCCCGCCCAGTTCCTCTACGACGTCCGCCACTACGACCTGGACCTGGTCCTGGACGAGGCGGCCCACCGGCTGGACGGAGTCGTCACCGTCACCGCCACGGTGACCGGCGACTCGCTGGTCGATCTCGTCCTGGACCTGAACGACGCCAAGGAGACGGTCTCCGCCGTCACCGTCTGGGGGCAGCCGGTGACCTGGATCCACACCGCCGGCAGGCTGACCGTCCATCTCGACCGCACCTACCTGGCCGGGGAGACGGTCCGGGCCACGATCACCTACGGCGGCGATCCGTCCGGCGAGTACTTCGGCTGGTCGACCTACGCCGGCCAGCCGATGATCTGGACCCTCAGCGAGCCGTTCGGCGCGCGCGACTGGTGGCCGTGCAAGGACCTCAACACGGACAAGCCCGACTCGCTCGACCTGCGGGCGACGGTCGCGTCGCCGCTGATCGTCGCCTCCAACGGCCTGCGCCAGGCCGACACGGACAACGGCGACGGGACCCACACCGTCTGGTGGAAGTGCCGCTATCCCATCACCACCTACCTGGTGTCGCTGGCCGTCTACCCCTACCAGACCTGGACCGACTGGTACACGCCCCAGGACGGCGGCGACCCCATGCCGCTGGAGTTCTACGTCTTCCCCGATCACTACAGCTCCCTGCTGCCCAACTACGAGAAGACCGCCTCGATGATCGACGCCTTCGCCCAGGTCTTCGGCGAGTACCCGTTCGTCGACGAGAAGTACGGGCACGCCGAGGTCACCTTCCCCTGGGCGGGCGGCATGGAGCACCAGACCATGACGAGTCTCAGCGGCGGCTGGTGGGAGTTCGTCATCGCCCACGAGCTGAGCCACCAGTGGTGGGGAGACGACATCACCTGCGCCGATTTCCACCACATCTGGCTCAACGAGGGGTTCGCCACCTGGTGCGAGGCCTACTGGCGGGAGGTCAACGAGGGCTGGAGCGGCTACCACGACGAGATGATGGCCGCCGCCTACAAGGGGCCCGGGACGATCTTCGTGGAGGACACGTCCGGCGGCATCTGGGAGATCTTCGACGGCAACCTGAGCTACAACAAGGCGTCCTGGGTGGTGCACATGCTGCGGGGGATGATGGGGGACGCCGACTTCTTCGCCGGCCTGCGCCTCTACCGGCAGCAGTACGGCTACGGCAGCGCCACCACCGAGCAGTTCCGGGACGTCATGGAGGCGGCCTCGGGTCTGGAGCTGGACGACTTCTTCCAGCAGTGGATCTACGGCGAGTACTACCCGGTCTACCACTGGTCGTGGCAGACGATCGACCACGCCGGCGAGCAGGAAGTCCAGGTCTGGATCTCCCAGGAGCAGACCGGTACGGGCCTGTTCACCATGCTCGTGCCGCTGCGGGTGACGACGACCGCCGGGGTGATCGATACCCTGGTGGCCAACAGCTACCGCCTGCAGGGATATCTCATCCCCTGCGCCGGGACGGTCCTGTCGGTGGAGCTGGATCCCGACGACTGGATCCTCTGCGACAGGTTCCAGACGACGATCACCGGCGTCGACACCCCGCCCGCCGCGCGGATCGTCCTGGAACCCAATCGCCCCAACCCGTTCAACCCCCGGACGGTCATCCCGTACCGGCTGGCCGGCCCCGGGCGGGTCGAGCTCACCATCTACGACCTGGCCGGGCGACTGGTCCGCACCCTCGTGGAGGGGTCCCGTGCGGCGGGCCGCTGGGAGGCCGTCTGGCAGGGACGCGACGACGGGGGGCGGGAGGTCCCGTCGGGGACCTACCTGGTGCGCCTGCGGGCCGGTGGCGAGGTGGCGACCCGACGCGTCGTCCTGGCACGGTAACGATGGGCGGCCCCTATCCGCACCGCATGCGGCGCGGCAGCGCCGTCGTCCGGCGGTTCCTGCTCCTGGTGCTGCCGGTCCTCGTGCTGCCGGCCGGTCCGGTCGCCGGGGCTGCCCCCGCCGCCGCTGGCGGGCGTGATGCCCCGGTCGCCCCGGCGGCGGTGCCGCAGCGGATCGTCTCCCTGGCGCCGAGCATCACCGAGTGCCTCTTCGCCATCGGGGCGGGGGACGAGGTCGTGGGGGTGACCCGCTGGTGCCGTCGGCCCCCGGCGGCGCGGTCGCGGACGATCGTCGGCGGGATCCTCGATCCGGACTACGAGCGGATCCTCGCCCTGCAGCCGGACCTGATCGTCGTCGAGACGGCCCACGCCGAGGCGCGTGACAAGCTGGCTGCCCTGGGCCTGACCGTCCTGGCCGTCGAGCACCGGACCCTGGAGGGGATGCTGGCCTCGCTGACCCGGCTGGGGGAGGTCTGCGGGACGGCGGCGCGGGCCGACTCGCTGCGTCGGGCCCTGGAGCGGCGGATCGCGGCCGTGGCGGCCGACAGCGGCGGGGTGCGGCCCCCGGTCCTGGTCGTCGTGGGGGTCGAGGACGCCACCGGTCGGATCACGAGCGTCTTCGCGGCATCGGCCGGGACCTTCCTGGGAGAGCTGGTCGAGCTGGCCGGTGGGCGCAACGTCCTGCCGGGCCAGGCGGTCCGCTACCCGACCCTGGGCGTGGAGGGACTGCTGGCGGCGGGGCCGGCGGTCGTCCTTGACCTGGCGCCCGACTGCGCCGACGATCCCGGCAGGCTCGCCCGGCGCCGCCGGGCCTGGGCGGAGCTGACCGATCTGCCGGCCGTGCGCGACGGTCACGTGGTCGTGGTCACCGATCCTGACGCCGCCGTGCCCGGCCCCCATGTCGTCGACATCCTGGAGCTGTTCGCCCATGCCATCGGTGCCGCGCGCCACTGACGACCTGCTGGACCATGCCCTGAGGATCGCCGACCTGCGCCTGGAGCTGGACGGCGTGCGCATCCTGGACGACGTCTCCCTGACCGTCAGCGACGGGGAATACGTGGCGATCGTCGGTCCCAACGGCGCCGGCAAGACCTCGCTGCTGCGCTGCCTGTTGCGGATCCACCGCAACTGGTGGGGACGGATCGAGATCCTGGGCGCGGACCTGGCCGGTTTCAGCCAGCGCGAGCTGGGCCGGTTGGTCTCCTACGTCCCCCAGCTCACCGGGCCGCTGCCGCCGTTCACCGTCCGTGAGCTGGTGGAGATGGCGCGCTACCCGTACCAGACGCCGTTGCGCCCCATCGACCCGGGCGAGAAGGAGATCGTCCGGGACGCCCTGGCGGTGACCGGTTGCGGGCCGCTGGCCGACCGCCGCCTGGACACGCTCAGCGGCGGCGAGCGTCAGAAGGCGCTGCTGGCCGCCGCCCTGGCCCAGGGGGGGCGGATCCTCCTGCTGGACGAGCCGACCTCGTTCCTCGATCCCCACTACGACCGGGATCTGCGCCAGCTGCTCCAGCGGCTGAACCGGGAGCAGGGGGCGACGATCGTCGAGGTGACCCACGATCTCAACGCCGCCATCCTGGGCAGTGATCGGATCATCGCCCTGCGCGATGGCCGGCTCGTCTTCCAGGGGACCGCGGACGAGTTCGCCGACCCGGCGGTGCTGGAGGAGGTCTTCGGCTGCCCGTTCCTGGTCGGGGAGCACCCGCGGACCGGCGGGCCGATCATCCTGCCGGAGGTGATCCGACCATGAGACGTCCCCTGGTGCTGGCCCTCCTCGTCCTGGCGGCCGTCGTCGTCATCGTGACCGCGCCGCTGGTGGGCAGCAGCGGGATCGGGCCCGGCGAGGTGCTTGCCGGCACCGGCGCGGCCAGGCGGATCTTCTGGTCGCTGCGGGTCCCCCGGGTGATGACCGGCCTGCTGGCGGGGATGGCCCTCGGCGCCGGCGGGATGGCCTTCCAGGCCCTGCTGCGCAACCCCCTGGCGACGCCGTTCACCCTGGGGATCAGCGGCGGGGCGGCCCTGGGGGCGACCCTCGCCATCCGGCTGGGGCTGGCCTTCGCCGTGCTCGGGGTGCCTGCGGTGACGCTGCTGGCCTTCGGCGGGGCGCTGCTGGCCGTGGGGGCCGTCTTCGCCGTGGCGGCGCGGGCCCGGGACGGGTCGGTGGTGACCCTCCTGCTGGCGGGTGTGGCGGTCAGCTTCACCTGCTCGAGCCTCATCCTGCTGATCCACTACACGTCCGACCTGGCGGGCTCGTTCAACATCGTCCGCTGGCTGATGGGACACCTGGACGTGGTGGGGATGGCGGCACCGGCCCGCCTGGCGCCGGTCGTCCTGGTCGGTGTCGTCCTGCTCCTCGCCCAGCACCGGGAACTGGACCTGCTGAGCCTGGGCGACGAGCTGGCCGCCGGAAGGGGCGTGGCGGTCTGGCGGGCCCGGACGATCCTGCTGCTGGTCGTCTCCCTGCTGACGGCGGCCGTCGTGGCGACCTGCGGGCCCATCGGGTTCGTCGGCATGATGGTCCCCCACATCGGGCGGCTGCTGGTGGGGGCGTCCCACCGCTGGCTGGGACCGGCGACCCTCCTGCTGGGCGGGGTGCTGCTGGTCCTGTGCGACACGGTCGCCCGGCTGATCGCCGCGCCGGCCGAGCTGCCGGTGGGGGTCGTCACCTCCCTGCTGGGCGGGCCCTTCTTCCTGTGGCTGCTGCTGGACAAGCGGCGTCGGAGGGTCCGTTGACGCGGTCCGGCGGGGCCGGGTAGACTCGCACGTTCCGGGCCGATGGCGCGACAAACCGGAAAGGATGGCCGGCCGATGCTCAAGAAGATCCTCCTGGCATTGCTGGCGACCCTGCTGACCCTGGCCGCGGCCGAGGGAGCCCTGCGGCTGACGGGATTCGGGCGGGTGACGCCGGAGCTGAGCTTCGGCCGCAACACGCGCGCCGCGTTGCGGGCGGGCCGGTTCCGCCCCGACCCCGACCTGTTCTGGAAGCTGCCGGCCGCCGGC
>CAYTEO010000015.1:0-51884 GCA_964436825.1 uncultured Fibrobacteraceae bacterium
AGGCGGCGCCACGGCCGTCCCGTCGCCCAGGGCCACCAGGTGCAGGTCGCCCGCCGCGTCGCCGGCGTAGAGCCAACCGCCGGTGGCCGCCAGGCGGCCGGCAGCGGCCGGCACCCGACCGGCAGGGACCAGGACGGCTCCGGCGGGCCGGTAGGCGACGATCTCCTCCCCCGTCGCGACCAGGAGCGTCACCCCGGCCAAGGCCGCATCCCGGGCGGTGACAGTGTCGTCAGCCGAGGCCAGCAGCCGCGGCGCGGCCGGATCGGACAGGTCGTAGAGCGCCAGCCGGCCCTCACCGGCCACGGCCAGCCGGTCGCCGTCCAGGGCCACCGCGGTCAGCGGTCCCAGGGAAGCGGTCGCCTGGACGGTCGCCGCACCGGCGTCGTCCACCCGCAGGACCACCAGCGAGGTGTCGCCCGTCCCCACGGCCACCAGCAGGTCGCCCCCGCCCGCCAGCCGCGCCAGCCCGGACGGCAGCGCCAGCGAGTCGACCGGGGCCGGGGCCGCGTCGGGGCGGGGCGCGAACAGGCGCAGCGCGCTGCCCCCGGGCGCCGGCGCCAGGACGGCCGCCACCCCTCCCGTCGTGGCCGCCAGGCGGCCCGGTGCCGCCGCCACCGCCACCGGCGGCGAGAGGAACGCCGTGGCGAGGTCCACCGCCCGCAGGCCCGTGCCGTCGACCACCCAGCCGCTCTCGGTCGCCAGGGCGCAGGCGACGACCGTATCCACGACGACGCTCCAGGTCTGGAAGGGATCACCGGGATCGGCCAGGTCGAGCAGGCGCAGCTCCCCGTCCGCCGTTCCCGCCAGCAGCCACCCGGCGTCGCCGGCCAGGTCCTGGACCGCGGCGGGATAGACCCGCCGGTCGAGCCAGCGCAGGTGCTGGGTGTAGTCGACGCAGGGAACGGCCGTCACCGCGGTCACGGCGACCAGCGGCGCCAGGCAGGCGAGCAGCGGCGGCAGCAGCGGGGATCGGCGCACGGTCCACCTCCCGGGCACGCCGCGGCGGGCGCGCCTTCCCCGTCAGGATACGGCCGCGCGGGGCCGGCGGACAACACCCCGCAAGCGAACGGCGCCCCCTCCGTCGTGGAGAGGGCGCCGCCGGTCTCTGGTCGCAGGGCGAGCTCAGAACGGCAGGTCGTCGTCGTCCGGGGTCGCCGCCGGGGCCGGCGGGAAGGCATCCGCGGCCGGTCCCTCGTCCTGGACGGCGGGGCTGCCGTTGCTGGCCGCCATCTGGGCGGGAGCGTCGCCGGGGCGGCCGAGCATCTGCATCTCGCGGGCGACGATCTCGGTGGTGTAGCGCTTCTGACCGTTCTGGTCCTGCCATTCGCGGGTCTGCAGCCGACCCTCGATGTAGACCTGCTTCCCCTTCTGCAGGTACTGGCCGCAGATCTCGGCCAGCCGGCCCCAGGCCACCACGCGGTGCCACTCGGTCCGCTCCTGCTTCTCGCCGTTGCGGTCGGTCCACTGGTCGCTGGTCGCGACGGTGAAGTTCGCCACCGGCGTGTTGTTCTGGGTGTACCGCATCTCGGGGTCGCGGCCCAGGTTGCCGATCAGGATCACCTTGTTGACTCCGGCCATCTGCCATCCTCCTGTCGCTGCGGCGTCGCGCCGCCGTTGATCGTCATCCGGGCCGCTGCGGCGCCGTCGACGCCGGCCGGTCGTCCCGCCACGGACGCGAACGGCCCCTGCCGGGGCCGTCTGCCTTCATGACACCGGACCGCTGTCCGGAAGCGGACTGGGGTGGGTAGTGGGACTTGAACCCACGACCACCTGGACCACAACCAGGGGCTCTGCCAACTGAGCTATACCCACCACCATCTTCGCCGCTGTGTCCGTGGCGCGCCTGGCAGGATTCGAACCTGCGACCGCCGGATTAGAAGTCCGATGCTCTATCCTACTGAGCTACAGGCGCGTCGTCCTTCCAGGCGCTCACCTTCCCCGGCGGGGAGGACCGGTATAATGGCCCACCGGCGGCGGGCTGTCAAGCGACCGCGCCCGGACGGTGCGTCTGGTCGGGGTGAGAGGATTCGAACCTCCGACTCCCTGCTCCCAAAGCAGGTGCGCTACCGGACTGCGCCACACCCCGACCCGCCGCAGGCGGTCGCGACGCCGTGCCCGCGCGGGCCCGGTACCCGCAGCCGGGACGGCAAGGACCGCGCCACACCTGCCCGACCGTGGAAAAACCCGCCGCGAGGGCCACAGGCCGCCGGCATCGCCAGCCCAGAGATAGGCACGCGCCCGGTGGCTGTCAATCCCCGTTCACGCCTGGAGGGCGTAGACGTCCCGCACGGCGTCGAGCAGCCGGCGCAGGGCGCGGCCGCGGTGGCTGACGGCGTGCTTCTCGGCGGCGGTCATCTCGGCCAGGGTCAGCTCGCTCTCCGCGGGCCGGAAGACAGGGTCGTAGCCGAAACCGCCCGTGCCCAGGGGCGCGCGGGTGATCTCCCCCAGGACGCGGCCCTCGGACACGAACTCGCACCAGACGCCCTCGACCGTCTCCCGCCCCGGGGCGTCGGCCGGCAGGCCGCCGGGCGAGACGTGGGTCGGCAGGTCCCGTTCGGTGACTTCGGGACCGGTGACGGTCCACAGCCGCACGTCCGGCAACCGGACCGCCCCCTGCGGTGTCTCCGGCGGCAGGCCGCCGTCGACCAGGCCCTCGGTCAGGCGCGCCAGGATCGCGTCCAGGCGCTTCCGGTCGACCCCGGGGACCGTGCCCGACTGCTGGTGCCGGGCCACGTAGTCGCGCCAGAAGGCGCCGCGATCGGCCAGCTCGTTCCAGAAGGCCAGCTCCTCGGCGGGATCGGCCACGTGGACCGGCCGGTGGAACGGGTTCCAGACCCAGCGCCGGCGGATCAGGGGCGCCACGGGCGCGTCGGCCAGGCCGGACAGCGACGGCCGGGGATCGACCCACGCGACGGCGGTCTGGAACCAGGCCTGGCGCCGGTCGTCGGGGACGTCGGCCATCAGCTCCAGCAGCAGCCGGCGGTTGTCCTCGTAGCCGGCGCCGGGACCGGCGAAGCGGGCGGAGAAGACGTCGGGCAGGTCCCCCAGGGCGTGGACCCGCAGGGCCGTGTCGTCGGCCACGGCGATCTCGCCGGTGAAGGCGGCCGTCACCAGGGCCTTGCGGACGGCGTTCCCCTCCAGGGTCGTGCCGTCCTCCACGACCTCGGGCAGGCCGGGGTAGTCGGCCGCCGAGCGCAGCTCCAGCGGCAGGTCGGCGCACAGCTCCCGCAGCTCGGCCAGCTTGTCCGGGTTGCGGCTGGCCAGCACGACGATCCTTCTGCCTCGGCTCATGCTCACGCCTCCAGGACGTCCCTCTGCAACTGGATCAGCTTGGCGATGCCGGCGCCCGCCAGGTCGAGCATCCGGTCCAGCTCCTCGCGCGAGAACGGCTTCCGCTCGGCCGTTCCCTGGATCTCGATGATGCCGCCGCGCTCGTCCATCACCACGTTCATGTCCGTCTCGGCGCGGGAGTCCTCGCTGTAGTCCAGGTCGAGCAGGATCTCCCCGCCCACGACCCCCAGGCTGACCGCCCCCACCAGCGACCGCATGGGATGGCGCTGCAGGCGCAGCCGGCGCAGCGCATCGTAGAGCGCCACCGAGGCGCCGTTGATCGCCGCGCAGCGGGTCCCCCCGTCGGCCTGGATGACGTCGCAGTCCAGGGTGACGGTCAGCTCGCCCAGGGCGGCCAGGTCGGTGACCGCCCGCAGGCTGCGGCCGATCAGCCGCTGGATCTCCATGGTCCGGCCGCTCTGGCCGTTGCCGGCCGCCTCGCGACGGGTCCGCTCCTCGGTGGCACGCGGCAGCATCCCGTACTCCGCGGTCACCCAGCCGCGGCCGCTGCCCCGCAGCCAAGCCGGCACGCCGTGGCTGATGGTGGCGGTGCAGACGACCCGGGTCCGTCCCGTCTCCACCAGGACCGATCCCTCGGCGTGGGGCAGGTAGTCGCGGGTCATGCGCACCGGTCGCAGCTGGTTCGCTCGGCGAGCGTCGGCCCTCTGGTTCACGCTGTGTCCTTTCGCCCTGTGGCCGACCGGGACGGCCGGTCCAGCTCGTCGATGTCGATGGTGTGGACGGTCGTGATGGACCGCCCCAGGAAGCGCTCCCCGACCTCGCGGAAACGCCAGGGCAGGTCGCTGAGGTAGAAGGTCAGCTCGCCGCGCGTCCCGTCGTCGGCCCTGGCGATCCCCTGCTCGGCGAGGGTCCGCGCCGCCGCCTCGGCCAGGGTCACCGCCGAATCGACCAGGGTGACGTCCGGACCCATGAAAGCGGCGATCCGCTCCCGCAGCATGGGATAATGAGTGCAGCCCAGGATGAGGGTGTCAACCCCCGCCTCCCGCAGCGGTGCCAGGTACTCGGCGACGACCTGCCGGGTGACCGGGTGGTCCAGCATCCCCTCCTCCACCAGGGGGACGAGCAGGGGGCAGGCCCGGGCCAGGACCCGCTGCTCCCCCAGGCGCCGTGCCAGCAACTGCTGGTAGCGCCCCGACGCCACCGTCCCGCGGGTGGCGATGACGCCGACGGGACCGCCGCGGGTGCGGGCCACGGCCGCCTCGACACCCGGCTCGATGACCCCCAGGACCGGCACCGGCAGACGCCGGCGCAGGTGGTCGAGGGCGAAGGCCGAGGCCGTGTTGCAGGCCACGACGACCATCTTGACGCCGCGTTCCAGCAGCAGAGAGGCGTCCTGCAGGGCAAAGCGGCGGACGGTCGCCGCACCCTTGGTGCCGTAGGGGACCCGGGCCGTGTCGCCGAAGTAGAGCAGGTCCTCGGCCGGCAACCGCTCGTGGAGGGCCCGCAGGACGGTCAGCCCGCCCATCCCGGAATCGAAGACGCCGATCGGTCCCATCAGCGCCACTCCGCCAGGTCGAAGGGTCGGTCCAGGGCCAGGTGTCCGCCGAGGGTCGTCACCGGGGCTCCCTCCACCAGCAGGGTACAGTGCCGCAGGCGGGGGAAGTTCAGGGCGACGGTCCGCAGCACGACGTCCAGGACGGCCTCCTCCAGGCTCGAGCCGCCCGGCAGCCCGGTCAGCAGGTCGCCGCTCCAGTCCAGGACCAGCGCGCCCCGCTGCGGGTCGTGGAAGACGCTCAACAGGCGGCTCCCCGGCGGCAGGGGCGAGAAGGCGTCGGACCGGGAGGGGCCGGCGACCAGGGCGTCCAGGACGTCGCGGACCTCCAGCTCGAACAGGTCGCGGGCCGGCAGCTGGCGCTGCTCGGTCAGGTGGCGCCGTCCGTCCGGGGAGAGGAAGACCAGGATGGCCCCGCGCACGCTCGCCGTCACCTGCTGCTCGCCCGCGCGGGGCTCGACGACGGCCTGGGCCGCGCCGCGCCCGCGGCTCAGGTACCAGGCCAGGACGACGGCCAGCAGGGCCAGCACGACGACCAGCAGCACCAGGGCGAGCCAGAACCCGTGGCCGCCGCCGCGAGGAGTCGCCGTAGCCCGGGAACGGGTCATCGGGGCACCTCCTGCTCCGCCTCCGGCTGCCAGCGACGGGCGACGGCCAGCACCGCCTCCGCCAGGGCGTCGGCCAGGCGCCGCCGTCCGCCCTCCCGGGTCAGGACCCGCCGGTCGCCGGGGCTGGAGAGGTACCCCAACTCGACGAGAACGGCCGGCATGTCGATTCCGCGCAGCAGGGGCAGGTCCGCACGCCGCACGCCCTGGGTCGGGCGGCCGGCGGCGGCCAGGGCGTCGACGACGGCCCCGGCCAGCTCGGCGCTGCGCTCCAGGTAGGGCTGCTGGACCTGCTCCCAGCGCACGAACAGGTCGCCGCTCTCGCCACCGCCGGACAGGGGGCGCAGGATCCGGACGGTGACGCCGTTGCGCGCGGGATCGGGCCACCAGTCGGCGTGGAGGGAGAGGAACAGGTCGCCTCCCGCCCAGTCGGCCAGGGCCGCCCGCTGCTCGTCGCCGATGGCGGTGTCGGCATCGCGGGTCAGGACGACCTCCAGGCCCTCCCGCCGCAACCGCCGGTACAGCTCCCTGGCCACCTCCAGGACGACGTCCTTCTCCGCAGTGTCGCCGACGACGGCACCGGGGTCGTCACCGCCGTGGCCGGCATCGATGACGACCGTTCCGACGGGGCGGGCGGTCTCCCTGGCCATCGCCGGTGCCGACCGGCTGCCGCGGGCCTCGGGCAGCGGGACGGCGCCGTTCTCCTCCTCCAGCAGGGTCACCACCAGGGTCCGCCCCCTGTCGTCGCTGGAGGTGCGGTAGGTGGAGACCAGGGGCGAGAAGGCGACGTCGACGACGGCCCTGGACGGATCGGGACGCGGCGTCACCGACAGGACCAGGCCGGTCTGGCGGGTGCGGGTCACCGCCGCCGCATCCAGGGCCGCCCCGTCGGCCGTCAGGCGCAGGACACCACGCGCCGGGCTGTCGACCCGCCAGCGGAGGCGGCGGCGCGCCCGCAGGCGCAGCACGGTCCGGCGGGGGCCGGTGTGGATGGACAGGCCGACGACGTCCGGGGCCTCGGTGACGATCCGCAGCTCGGTCCGGCCCGGCTCCCATACGACACGCTGACCGACGGCGGGGGCCAGGACGCGCGCGACGAACTCCAGGGGCAGCCAGAGCTCGCCGTCGCTGAACCGGGGTGCCAGGCGCAGCAGGGTGTCGACGGTGTCGACCGTGACGACCCGGCTGTCGGCCCGGGCCGTGATCCGCCGCTGGCCGCTCGAGAAGACGACGCTCCGGGACCGGGGCTGCCAGCCGCGCCGGAGGCGGAAGGCGGCCGCCACGTCGGCCGAGCGGAGGAACGGTTCTCCCGCCTCCGGGGCGGCGAGGAGACGGGCCGTCACCGGGAGCCCCGCCACCTCCTCCCCGAACAGGACCTGCAGCTCCACCGTGGCGGGTTCGCCACCGCGCCCCTGGACGGACGACAGCAGCAGGACCAGGGCCACCAGCAACGCCGCTCCCCGACCGTTCAGGCCCGCATGTCCACCCAACGCGTTCAATGGCGTCCCATCCTGCGGCGGATCGCCCGCTCGGCGTCCCGCTTCGCCGTGGCGGCGCGCTTGTCGTAGAGCTTCTTCCCCTTGGCCAGCCCCAGCTCGACCTTGGCCCAGCCGCGCTTGAAGTAGAGACGCAGGGGCACGAGGGTCAATCCCTGCTCCTGGAGCCGGGGGACGATCTTGCGGATCTCCCGGCGGTTCAGCAGCAGCTTGCGCTTGCGGAACGGGTCGTGGTTCTGGCGGTTGCCCTGCTCGTAGGGGGAGATGTGGAGCTTCAGCAGCCAGGCCTCGCCATCCTTGATGGCCGCGTAGCTGTCGCCCATGTTGCACCGCCCGGCGCGCAGCGACTTGACCTCCGTCCCCTGCAGGACGAGGCCGGCCTCGAAGCGGTCCAGGATCTCGAACTCGTGCGTGGCCCGCCGGTTGCGGGCGACGACGAGCAGCCCCGCCTCCTTCTCGACCTTCTTCTTCTTGCGCGCGACCATGGACGTGTCTCTCCCGCTCGGGACCTCCGCGCGACGCCCGCGACCGGGGCGCCGGACGCCAGAACCTAGCATGCGGTCGCGTTGCGAACAACCGGCGCCTTTTTCCGTCTCCGAGGTTGACAGCCCCGCGACCACCCTCTAGATTGGGGCGCCGCGGAGCAACGGGCCGTCGGCCCACCGCTCCTGCGACCAGGGTGGCTGCCCGGGTGGCGGAATTGGTAGACGCGCTACGTTCAGGTCGTAGTGAGGAATTCCTCGTGGGAGTTCGAGTCTCCCCCCGGGCACCACACCACTAATCTCCCCGCTTCCCCGACATTCCCGCTCAGTGGATGTAACCCAGGGACCGGAGCTGCTGCTCCAGGGCCGCGTCGACGGCCGACAGCGAGTCCCCCGCGGCGCTGTCCGCCACCGCCGGCGCCAGGGAGGCGTAGCTCGCCACGCGCTGTTCCTCCAGCCGGGCCACGTAGCGCCGGCCGGCCCCGGTCAGCCCCTCGGTCAGGACGTGCCCCGGCATCTCCCGGCTGGCCGGCAACCCCAGCAGGGCCAGCAGGGTCGGGGCGACGTCGAGGATCCCCATCCGCTCGAACCGGAACCCCGGCCGGAAGATCCCGCTGCGGACCATGAAGATCCCCTGGGGCCGGTGCTCCTCCGTCCCCAGCACCCAGCCCCGCTTGCGGTGCCGTGGGCCGTGGAAACCGTGATCCGAGACGACCACGACGGCCCGGTCGGCCGGGAAGCGGCGCAGCAGCTCCCCGACGAGCTCGTCGGTGAAGACGTAGTACTCGGGAACGACACGCCCCAGCGCCGCGATCTCGTCGGGATCCAGCTCGCGCGGCGACTTGTCGGGTTCCATGTACCGCCAGAAGCGGTGGCAGACGACGTCGATCCCCCGCAGGTAGACGGCGAACAGGTCGAACACCCCGTGCTCGGCCAGCCAGCAGGCCTGGCGGACGTAGGTCCGGTCACCGGCGATGATGGCCCGCAGCTCGTCCAGGTCGGCGGTGTGGTCGTGGGAGGAGGCCTGCAGTCGGTCCAGGTCGACGAAGCGGGCCAGCTCCTCGTCCCCGATCATCTGCGGCGTGACGATCAGCGCCGCCAGGGGGCCGGCCAGGGAATCGGGCCGGACCATCCCCTCCACGGGACGGGCCCCCGCCGGCGTGTAGCTGAAGAAGTCGCCGACCATGACGCCGGCGATCCGTCGGGCCGGGTAGGTGGCCCACCAGCCCAGCACGCAGCTCTGCAGCCCCGAGGCGCCGGCGATGTCCCAGATCGCCGGCGAGCGCCAGTCGCTGCTGCGGGTCAGGCGCTTCCCGCCGGCGTCCAGGAAACCGGCGATCCCGTGGCGACGGGGGTCGAGCCCCGTGGCCATGCTCGCCCAGATGACGGGCGACTTCTGCAGCGGGACGAAGCTCATGTTCGTCCCCGAGGTGGACTGCTGCAGCAGGGCCGCCAGGTTGGGCAGCCTTCCTTCCGCCACCAGGGGATCGATCCGGGACCAGTCCGCCGCGTCCAGACCGATCAGGGTCAGCTGCCGGTCCGCAGGTGCCTCGCGTCCGCCGCATCCGGCCAGCAGGGCCAGCCCCAGCAGGAGCATTCCCGTACAGAACCACCGTCCCCGCATCCTCCACCTCCGGCCGTTGAGCCTCAGGTTGCGCGTCACCTCGCCGAAAACAATAGCGGCAGGACACGCCGCTGACCAGCCGGAGACACGGGAGACCACGATGCCCCTGGTGTGGAAGACGATCGACCTGACAGGCACGCCGTCACCTCCCCGCCTGTGGGAACTGGCGGAGGAGGCGGCTGCCGCCTGGCGGCGCCTCCAGCGGCACGCACTGGAGAGGCCGGACGACGACGGAGCCGTGGTCGAGGGCAGCCGGCAGGTGGGCTCCCTCCTGTTCCAGGCGGTCCTGGCCGCTGCGCCGACCGCCTTCGCTCCCGTCGCCGACGGTCTGGTGGAGCCGCTCCCCCGGGAAGCGGACCCCGTCGCCCCGGCCACGGGCTACCACCTGCTGCTGCCGCCTCCCCTGCTGGAGCTTCCCTGGGGCTGCCTCCACAACGGCGTCCACCACCTGCTGGAGCGGGCCGTCCTCTCGATCGGTCCCCGTCCGCTGGGGGGCGGCGGCCCGAACCCGCCCTCCCCCTGGCAGCGCCGCCGCCGGGACCTGCTGCTGTCCCGCTCCCTGGGGTCCCTCGCGGCCGCCGAGGTGCTGGAGCGATTCCGGCCGGAGGCCTGCGGCGAGCCCGAGATCCTCGTCCTGGGGCACGACCAGGGAGACGGCGAGCTGACGGCCCAGGAGCTGGCGGTCGTCCAGGACGGCCTGGCCGCCGTGACGGCCGGACGCCGCCTGGCCCGGGCGGTCCCGGCGCCGGCTGCCGAGCCGCCCTCCCGCCTGCTGCGGCGCGCTGCCGGCTACCAGGGACTCCACTACTGCGGGCCCACGGCCTCGGAACCCGCGCTGGACGACCCGTCGCCGCTGCCGGCTTCCCTGCCGCTGGCGACCGGGCCCGACGAGGACGAGCTGGAGCCGGTGGGCGTCGACATGGTGACCGCCCTGCTGGACGGCCTGGAGGAGCGGGCCGCCGCGGGCCGCCTCCACCGGCCGGCGGCGGTCTCCACCACCGCGGCAGCCGCCTGCTGGCTGCTCCCGGACGGTCCCCTGGCGCCGGAGACCCTGGCCGCCGGCGGCGCCGTTCCCCCGCTGGTCTTCTCCAACGGCTGCTGTCACCTCACGCGCCTGGGAGCGCGGTTCCTGGAAGCTGGCTGCGACCTGGTCGTCGCACCCCACCTGCCTGTCCCCCCGGAGGGGGCCCGCCGCTTCGCCGGCCTGTTCTACCGCGAGCTGGCCCGCGGCCGCAGCGCCGCCCTGGCCTGGCACGAGACGGCCCGCCGGCTCCGCGACCGGGGCGACCCGACCTGGCTGCGCTACGGCCTGCTGGGGGACGGCTCCCTCTCGCTTCTCTACCTCTGATCCGCTTCCGCCGCGCGGAACACGGCGGCGGCCCTGGCGAACCCCTCGCGGACGGCGGCCACGATCCCCGCGATCTCCGCGGGGGTGGCGCCGTCCTGGTGGATCCCGACGACGACGACGGCCGTTCGGCCGCTGGCACGGGCCAGCAGCCGTGCCCCCTCCCGGGCCAGGTCACCTTCCCGGTGTCCCGGCACGACGGTGAGCTCCACACCCCCGCCGGCGATCGGCGGCAGGGCCGTGGCCACCGCCCCGACGTGGGCCCCACCGCCGGTGACCACCAGCAGGGGATCGTCGCCCAGGAGGTACAGCTCGCAACGGACGGCGGTCCGTCCCTCTCCCGTCTCCCAGCAACCCCGGACGGTCATGGTCGCTCCCTTCTTGCCACCGTGCCCCCTTCGCGCAACCTTGCAGCACGTTCTGCGTTTTTCTGGTACCCTGCAGTGGATCCCCGCGATCCTGCCACCGAAAGGGACGGAGGGCGACCCCCGGAATGACGGACACGACGACAGCGCCTGGGACGGCGACGAGCGCACTAGCCATCGGACCCCTCCCCCAGCCACAGCGCTGGCTGCACCTGGCGGCGGCGCTGGTCATCCTGTCGGTCTGTCTCGACGCCGGCATCGACGCCGGCCGGACCCGTCCCAGCGACGGCGCCGTCTGGCTGCTGGGCCGGCCCGAGGTCATCATCCGCGAGGTCCCGCCCCGCCCCGGCCTGCCGCCCTCTCCCCTGCGCGCGGGCGACGTCGTGCTCGGCATCGGCAACCGCCTGGTCCACTCCCCCCAGGAGGCGGCCCGCATCCTGAATCGCCAGAAGGTGGGCACGACCGTCACCTACCTGGTCCGGCGCGACGGCCGGCTGCTGCGCGTCCCGGTCCACCTGACGGGATTCCACACCGGCGACCGCTACTACCTGTACTACACCTTCCTGGCCCTGGCCTACTGGATCATCGGCCTGCTCGTCTACTGGCGGGGCCGCGACCGGACGGCGGCACAGCTCTTCTTCTGGATGTGCCTGCTGTTCACCGTCTTCTTCATGACGAACCTGGGCGGTGCCAGCTACTTCTGGAGCGACCTGCTGGTCCAGAACATCGGGGCCCTGGCCCGTTTCCTGTTGCCGGCGCTGTTCCTCCAC
Organism: uncultured Fibrobacteraceae bacterium; assembly: GCA_964436825.1. Classification (GTDB taxonomy): domain Bacteria; phylum Krumholzibacteriota; class Krumholzibacteriia; order LZORAL124-64-63; family LZORAL124-64-63; genus CAYTEO01. The sequence continues at coordinate 11,531 of CAYTEO010000015.1, forward strand.
TTCTTCCTCGTCTTCCCGGAGCGGAAGATCGCCCTGACGCGCTGGCCGTGGCTGGAGCCGCTGCTCTACGCCGTCCCCCTGCTGTTCTACTTCAGGTTCACCGTCGACCAGTTCGTCGGCCAGCACGCGCCCCGGATCTACAACACGCGCTGGCTGGTGCTGGGCATCTACTTCTCGGGCGGCGTGCTGGCGCTGCTACACAGCTACCTCCACCTGCGCGACCCGCTGCAGCGCAACCGCCTGCGCATCCTGACCATCGGCACCCTGGGGGGCGTCCTGCCGTTCCTGGTGTTCACCGTCCTGCCCGCCGGCCGGGTCACCAGCGACGTGGCCTTCCTGGGGATCGCCCCGATGATCGCCGTCCCCCTCAGCTTCGCCTACAGCATCGCCCGCTACCGGGTCATGCAGATCGAGTGGCTGCTGCGCCGCAGTCTCCTCTACAACCTGCTCAGCGGCCTGGTCCTGGCCGTCTACCTGGCCCTGGTCCTGGGGCTGGGGTTGCAGCTGTCCCGGCTTCTGGGCCCCGGCAACCAGCTGGTGTCGGTCCTGGTGACGATCGCCGCCGCGGCCCTGCTCTGGCCGGCCCGCCGCGCCATCCAGGGCGACCTGGACCGCCGCTTCTTCCGCAGCCGGAGCAACCTGGCCAGCGTCCTGCGGGAGATCGGCCAGGAGATCCCCCGCCTCATCCAGCTGGAGGACCTGGTCGACCGGGTCGGGACACGGCTCTGCCAGCTGCTCGACATCCCCCGGCTGGGCCTCTACGTCCCCGACGGCGACGACGCATGGGTCCTGGCGAGGTCGGTCGTCCACCGTCGCCAGGGCGACGACGACGTGCGGGAACCGGCCCCCTGCCCCCAGCGGCTCCATCTGGCGGCGACGGCACGCCGGCTGGTCCAGGCCGACGAGCCGTACTGGGTCGCCGGAGGGACGGCCCCCCTGGAGATGCCGGCGGCCGCCACGCCGTCCCAGGTCGAACTGGCCAGCCGCCTCCGCGAGCGCGAGCGCCTGGCCGCGGCGGGGTTCGCCCTGCTCGTTCCCCTGCGGGTCCACGAACGCCTGGTCGGCTGCCTGGCCCTGCCGGCCAAGCGCACCGGGGACGACTACCAGCTGCAGGACATGGAACTGCTGCAGGCCGTGGCCGGGCAGATGGCCCTGCAGCTGGAGAACAGCCGCCTCTACGCCGAGGAGCTCGAGAAGCAGCGGCTGGAGCAGCAGCTGGCCCTGGCCCGGACCATCCAGAGCCGCCTGCTGCCCCGCGAGCTGCCCCGCCGCGAGGACGTCGACCTGGCGGCCTGCAACATCTCCAGCGCCGAGGTCAGCGGCGACTACTACGACGTCATCGAGCGGCCCGACGGGCGGCTGGCCATCGTCATCAGCGACGTCAGCGGCAAGGGGGTGCCCGCCAGCCTGCTGGCCTCCAACCTCCAGGCGGCCCTGCGGGCCCACTGCGAGAACCTGGACTCCCCGGCGGCCATCCTCCACCGGCTCAACCTCTACCTGCACCGCAACACCGAGGCGGAGCACTTCGCGACCCTGTTCCTGGCCTTCTACGATCCCGCGGCACGCACCCTCTTCTACAGCAACGGCGGCCACAACCCCCCGCTGCTGCTGCGGGCCGACGGCTCCCTGGTGGAGCTGGATCACGGCGGCCCGCCCCTGGGCGCCTTCGACTTCGTTGGCTACGAGGAACAGACCGTCGGCCTGGAGGACGGCGACACCCTGCTGCTGTACACGGACGGACTGACCGAGAGCCGCGACACCCGCGCCGTCGAGTTCGGTGACGCGCGGGTGCGCCAGCTCCTGCGCCGTCATCGCGACCTGCCGGCCGGCGAGCTGCTGGCGACCATCAGGCGCGAGCTGAACGACTACTGCGGCCAGGAACGCCTGGACGACGACGTGACCCTCATCGTCATGAAGATCCACCCCGCGCCGGTCGCCCGCGACGGCGACCAGGAGAGCGCCGCCGCCTCCCGGCGCCACGACAGGAGTGTCACCTGATGCGCAAGCCCCTGCTGGCCACCCTGGTCCTGCTGCCCGTCCTGCTGGTCGCCCTGCTGCTCGTCATGCTGCTGGGCGGTTCCCGCCGTGACTACACGACCAGTTCCCGGCGCGCCTACGAGCTCTTCCAGCAGGCGAGGCAGGAGGTCAACGCCTTCCGCTACGCGACCGCGGACTCCCTGCTGAAGCTGGCCCTGTTCGACGACCCCGGTTTCGCCGCGGCCCACGCCCTGCGCTCGGGGATCCTCCGCCAGCTGGGGGACACCGGCCGGGCCGCTGCCGAGGCGGCCCTCGCCGACAGCCTGCGGGCCCGCGTGTCCGATCCCCTGGAAAGGGACCGGATCGCCCTGATCCTCCTGCAGGGGCGCTCCGGCAGCGCCGCCCGGGTCGACTCCCTGGTCGCCCGGATCCTCTCCCGTGACCCGGACGACCTGATGGCCCTGACGGTCCGCGCGCAGCGCCTGTTCGCCAGGCGCGACCCGGAGACCGAGGCGGCCTTCCACCGCATCCTGGAGATCGATCCCAACTACGCCCCCGCCTACAACCTGCTGGGCTACCTGGCCGCCGCCCGCGGCGACTACGCCCGGGCGATCGACGACCTGAAGACCTACGCCTTCCTGGCGCCGGACCAGGCGAACCCCCACGACTCCCTGGGCGAGATCCTGTGGTGGGCGGGGCGCCGCGACGAGGCCGAGCGGGAGTTCCTGACGGCCCTGCGGATCCAGCCCGACTTCACCTGGTCGCGGATCCACCTCGGCGCCCTCTACATGGACCGCGGCCAGGTGCGCCGCGGCGAGCGGATCCTGTTCGACCTGCACCGCCTGATCGCCGGCACGCCGCTGGACCTGGAGCTGGGGCAGACGATGCTCCGCATCTACTACAACCAGCTGCTCTACGACCGGGCCCGCGCCGTCACCGACACCCTCGTCCGCCGCCACCCCGACCGGCGGCGCCTGACCTACTTCCTGGCCATCGCCGAGGCGGCCACCGGCGACACGACCCGCGCCCGCGAGACGTTCCGGGCCCTCAGCCGGAAACTGAGCGAGGGCGGCGAGCAGAAGCAGGGCTACCTGACGATGATGCGCCAGCAGCTCGACGCCGTCCTGGCCGAGCGCCGGGGCGACCCGGCGACCGCCCGCGCGGCCTGGGGCGCCCTGCTGAGCTGTTCCCCCCACCTGGCCCCCCACGAGAGCTGGGCCATCCGCTGGCGGCTGGGCAACGCCGAGCTGGACTGCGGGGATCCCGCCGCGGCCCTGGCCCTGGCCGACACGATCCTCGCCTACGATCCCGCCCGGATGCAGGCCCTCCTGCTGCATGCCCGCGCCGCCCTGGCTCTGAACGACACGGCCACGGCCCGGGCCGACCTGTCCCGGCTGCGGCCGCTGGTCGCGGAGGCCGACGACGACCTGCCGCTGGTCGCGGACTTCCGGGCCCTGTCGGCCCGCATGGCGAAGGCGCCCCCCGGGACCCGGGAGGCGCCGTCCGGCGGCGGATCGTGAGGTTCGCTCTTCCCGTCCGTACGCTGCGCCCTAGACCTCGTCGAAGAAGTAGGGCCGCAGGCACTGGACGATCTTGTCGTAGGTGTCCGGGTAGAGGGCCCAGACCGTGGCCGCCACCGAGCTGAGCAGGCTGTTGCCGTCCTGGGGCGTGAAGCAGAAGCCGGTGATCCGGGTGCCGTCCTCCGAGACGTGGAACCCGTTGTAGGGGATGACGGTCTGGTTGAGGATCCGGCCGTAGAACCCGTGGTCGCGCCCGAAGGAGAAGATGGCGTTGGCCGTCTTCTTGTAGGTCATGGCCACCCGGTCGTTGGCCTCGCAGCGGGCAATCAGCTCGTCGTGGGTGACCGGCTTGCGCACCTTCAGGTGGTAGTGCAGGACGTGCATGAAGTTCGTGTTGAGCTTCATGGCCGAGGAGAAGAGGTCCAGGTCGTAGCCCTTGGTGCGGAACAGGTGCCAGGCATCGCGGGCGTGATGGGTCCCGAAACGGGGATCCTTGTGCCCTCCCACCTCGGGGCTGGGAACGAACTTCCCGTCCTGGCTGATGTCGTTGGCGCGGCGGATGCAGACGAACCGGCCCTCGACCAGGTTGTCGGGGCCCTCGTCGCCCAGGCCGAACAGGTCGATGATCAGCGACAGGTTGTGGGTGTTGCAGCTGACGACCTGGATGTACTTGTCCTGCTCGCGATCGAGAACGTCGTCGTTGATCCCGCGAGCGTACTGCTTGCCGAAACCTAACTCGCTCCCCTGGGCGATGAACAGGTCCGTGTTCTCCTCGTACTTCCGGTACCACTTCTCCTTCATCTCGTTGCCCATGGGCGTGCAGTCCACGACGACCCGGGCGGACTCTAGGGCCTCCTCGGTCGTCATGTTGACCTCGATTCCCAGCTCCCGGAAGCCGTCGATCCGGTCCGCGTGGGCCACCATGCGGGCGCCGCGGCGGATCAGGTCCTTGACCTTGCTGCGATCGGTCTTCAGGGGAGTGTTCTTGTGGAACAGGACCTCGTCGATTCCGAGCTGATCCTTGAAATGGGTCAGCAGACCCACCAGGGGCTCACCGATCGTTCCGGTGCCCACCACCAGGACGTTCTTCGTGCCTTGCATTGGCTCCTCCTGCCGTGCCCACGCGGGGCGACCATGTCCTCGACCGCGGAGAACCGAACGCCGGGGATGATATCACGACCGGCGGAACGGTGTCACCCGCCGGATCTCAGTCCCGCTCCAGCAGGACGGCCTCGTGGGGAAGGCGCTCGCGGGCGCAGACGAAGAACTTGTCCACCGGGTAGCGGGCGAAGTTGCTGACACGGCTGGTGTAGATGCAGGCGACGTCGCGGATCTGGGCGCCGAAACGGCTGGGGGCGCGGCCCTCGCGGAACAGGGAGCCCCAGAAGGGATTGGTCGCCCCCTGGATCCGGCGGCGCAGGTAGGAGCGGCGGGCCAGGCTGGCGTGGATGTACTCCTCCAGGACCTGCAGCGCCTCGGGGTCGGGGGCCGGGCGCGAGGCCAGCAGGTCGCGCTCGCTGGTCAGGTCCTCGAGGGTGTCCTCGATCTGCTCCAGCTCGCGGATCAGGTCCCGGACCGGTGCCAGGGCGGCCAGTTCCTCCTCCAGCTCGGGAACGATCATGGCGGTCCGCCAGCCGACGCTCTTCTTGCTGCGCAGGATGTCGCCGTAGGTGTGGTCGCCGAAGTAGAGGATCCGGTCGCCGATGACCCCCAGCTTCGATTCCAGGAAGAAGGCGTCGCCGCCAGTGTAGCAGTTGCCGCGGTGGTTCGGCAGCAGGGGCAACGTGTCGCGGGGGACGGGAGCGCCCTTGCCGCGGGGCAGGAAGTAGTCGGGCTTGCCGGCCGAGCAGATGATCAGGTCGAACAGCTCGGTCCAGTGCCCCCGCCCGTCGCCGAGCAGGTGGTCCATGACGGCAGCCGTGTACTCCGGCTCGGAGTTGGTCAGCAGGAAGAGCTTCTTGCCGGCCTCCCGGAAGCGGACGAGGGTCTCCTCCAGCCCGGGATCGGGGACGAAGTAGCGGTCCAGGTCCGCGACGATCAGCCGCTTCAGGGTCCCGTCCCGGTGGATCGTGTCGATGGCGTCGCGGATGTCGTCGAACAGCTGGTGGTAGCCGCCGGGCAGCAGGCCGGGCTCCCTGTCGTGCAGGTCGACCAGGGCGGCGTAGAGGGACCCCTCCGGCAGGTCGAAGAGGGTGTCGACGATCCGGTAGCGGCCGGGGCTGAGCCGGATCCGGCCCCGCTTGTACTCGCGGCGGCGCTGCTCGCGGTCCAGCCGCCGGCGGCCGTGGCGCACGCGGGCCACGTAGCCGTAGGCGTCCAGCTTGAGGATGTTGCCGTGTCGCTTGTCGATGACCAGGCCGCGCGTCACCGCGGTCCGGTCGTAGACCACGTCGCGCAACCGCTCGGGGTATCCCTTCTCGCGCACGAGCAGGTCGACCGCCAGGTCGAAACAGAGCTGCTCGAAGACCTCGGGGCGGTACAGGGCCAGGGTGTGGTCCATGTCGAAGCCGATGGCCTCGATCGTCTCCAGCCGGAGGTTCCGGTTGGTGAAGACGCGGCGCGCCGCCGGCAGGTCGCCGGTCCTGACCGCCGCCACGAGATCGGCGCTGGGTTGCGGGGGGCGTTCCATGGGACCCGTGTTCCGTTAGACACTCATCGGTTCGGCATCGAGCATTTCCTGGGTCAGTTCACCGCGCTGCTGGAAGACGGGGTACTCGGGGAAGAGAGTCTCCACCCGCTGCAACCAGGTCCGGGCGTTGTCCCGGAAGCCGAGCCGGTTCAGCAGGAGACTGCCCCTCAACCAGGCCTGCAGGTTGTGTTCGTCGAGTGTCACCGCCCGCAGGTAGCAGGCCAGGGCGCGGCGTCTCTCCCCCAGCCGCAGGGCGCAGTCGCCCTTGCCCGACCAGGCACAGGAGGTCAGCGGATCGCGCCGCAGCAACGTGTCGAAGTGGCGTTCCGCCTCCGCCGGCGCGTCGTCGACCAGCTCGAGTCGTCCAAGATAGCGCAGGGGGACCACCCAGCGCCACCGTTCCGTCGCGCCGGGGGCGGTGGCCACCAGGGGATCGAGGCAGGCGCGGGCTTCCGCCACCAGGTCCGCGGCGCCGGCACCACCCCCTCCCAGCTCCAGGTGCCGGACCAGCGCGACCGCCCTGGCCAGGGACAGTCTCTCGTCGTCGGGGAAGCGCAGCGTCGCCTCGCGCGCGATCCCCAGGGCCTCGCCGGTCCGTTCCTGCGCCAGGAGGCAGTGGACGAGCAGTTCGGCCAGCTGGGGAGCGAACGGCGGCTGCGGCGCATCGCGCCGCTCCGCCGGCGCGACGAACCGCCAGGCCCGCTCCAGCAGCTCGGTCGTGCGGGCCAGGCCGGCGACCGGCAGGACCTCGTCCTCCAGGCGGACCACCGTCTCGTCGGCCAGCCGCCAGGCGAAGAACGGCTCGTAGGGATACTCCCCGCAGGCCCGGCGCAGCAGGCGCAGGTTGCGCTGCCTGGCCCGCCGCTGGCGCGCCGGATCGGAGAGATCGTGCAGGATCTTCAGGGGAGCGTCGCGGATCTCCAGCCCCCGACCGGAGGCCCAGTTCGCCAGGGCGATCTCGACCGTGTCGTGGACCGGGTAGACGAAGCGCACGAAGGGGTGATTGCGGAACAGCCGGACCTGGCGCCGGTCGGGAAGCTGCCGCCCCGCGGCCGGTTCCGCGACGACATCCACCCTGTAGCCGGCGACCCGGGCGTCGGCGAGCAGGCGCTGGAACTCCACGGGACGGATCGGGTGGAGACGCTCGTCGGCATCCAGGACCAGGATCCAGTCCCCCCGCGCCTCGGCCAGGACGGTGTTGCGGGCCGCGGCGAAGTCGTCCTGCCAGGGAACGTCGCTGACCCGGGCGCCGTAACCCTCGGCGATCAGGCGGGTATTGTCGTCGGAGCCGGTATCACCGACGACGATCTCGTCGACGACGGCAAGGGCGGATTTGATGGTCTGTCCGATGGAGGCTTCCTCGTTGCGGGCGATGATGCAGAGAGAGACCGTGCTGCGCTTCATGGATCAAGCACCTGCCTGCTCGGTTGTTGGGCCGCCGGACCATTGTCGCTACCCCCTCCGTCTGGTGTATCGGCGGCGGACACCGGCGGTTGAGCGCGATCCCGCCCCGTGACCACGCGAGTCGCGGCAGGGGAAGAGGGGTTGCCGGGCCGCGGACCCTGCGCCATGATTGTCCTGCTGACAGCCACGCCCCGACCCCGGCACCACGACGACCGCGAGAAGATGGAGCGAACGACGACACGCCCCGGCAACCGCCTCTCCCTGGCCGAGATCCGGGGCCGCCCCCGGCTGCCGATCTTCGGCCTGCTGGACAGCATCCGCAGCGTCTGGAACGTGGGGTCCATGTTCCGGACCGCCGATGCGGTCAATCTGGGCGGCCTCTACCTCTGCGGGGTGACGGCCACGCCGCCGCGGCCGGACATGGAGAAGACCGCCCTGGGCGCCACCGAGACGGTCCCGTGGGACTACTGGGAGGATCCGGTGCCGCTGCTGGAGCGGCTGCGGTCAGACGGCGTCCAGGTCGTGGCCCTGGAGCAGACCCCGCACGCGGCGGACTACCTGGCGTTCCCGTACCGTTTCCCGGTCTGCTTCGTCGTCGGGCACGAGGTGCGCGGCGTCTCGCCGGCCGTGCTGGAGGCCGTCGACGCCGCCGTGGAGATCCCCATGGCGGGGGCCAAGCGCTCCCTGAACGTGGCGGTCAGCTTCGGCGTGCTGGCCTTCGAGCTGCGGCGCCGCTGGCTCGCCGCCCGGGAGGAGGGCCCGTGAGCTGGCGCTCCCCCTGGCGGCACCGCTGGGCCGTGGCGGGCCTGGAGACGGCTCGACGCCTGCTGCGGCTGCTCGGGCGGGACGAGACCCCGCTGCTGCGGGCCGTCGTCGCCGACAACAACCGCCGGGTCCACCGCTACCTGGCCGGTCGACCCGTGCGCTCGGTCCTGCTGATCCTGCCCCGCTGCGTCAAGCGCGGCTGCTGCGAGGTCGACCGCAGCGGCACCCTCGAGCCGTGTCTCGACTGCCGGCGTTGCCGGCTGGGCGACCTGGCCCGGCTGGCCCGACGCCAAGGCGTCGAGGCCCTGGTCGCCTACCGCAGCCACATCGCCTTCGCCATGGCGCGGGAGCGCCGCCCCGACCTCATCCTGGCCTCGGCGTGCGAGGACCGGCTGTTGAAGGCCCTGCGCAGCGTGCCGGAGATCCCCGCGCTGCTCTCCCCCCTGACCGGGATGCACCGGCGGTGCGTCGACGCCGACTTCGACCTGGCCTGGTTCGAGGGCGAGCTCCGCTCCCTGCTGGGCAAGCCCCGACGGGAGGAGGGCCATGTCTCGCATGCGCAGGCTGGGCTATAGGCTCCTGGGCCACCGCCTGGACTATCTCCTGCTGCTGCGCCCCCGCCAGTGGCCGATCCTGACGGTCCAGCTGGCGGTCGGGGTCCTGGCCTCGCCCGCCCTGCCGTGGATCACGTGGCCCGGCGGCCGGCCGGAAAGGCTCCTGCTGGCCTGGCTGGCCTGGGTCGTCGGCCTCAACGGCGGCACCCTGGCCTACAACAGCGCCTGGGACCGGGACGAGGAGAGCATCGCCTACCTGGACGACCCGCCGCCCCCGCCGCCTGGCCTGGCCCGGTTCGCCTTGGTGCTGATGCTCGCCGGGGTCGGCGTCGCCGCCGCGGTCTCCCCCACGCTGGCCGTCCTGACCGGCTGTTGCGTCCTGCTCTCGGTCCTCTACAGCCATCCCCGGACCCGTGCCAAGGGGATCCCCGGCCTCGACCTGCTGATCAACATGGTCGGCTACGGCGGGGGAACGACCCTGGCCGGACTGGCCGTCGCCGCCGCCGCGGCCTCCGCGCCTCTGGTCCTGACCGCCGCGGACCGCTGGCTTTGCGCCGGCTTCGCCCTGCTGTTCGGTTCCTTCTACCCGCTGACCCAGATCTACCAGCTGGACGCGGACCGGCGTCGCGGCGACCGGACCCTGGCGGTGGCCCTGGGCGTCCGCCGCTCGCTGCTGCTGGCCATGCTGCTGGGAGCCGGCGCCGCCTGGTGTCTGCTCCGGGCGGGTGCCTGCTGGGGGAGCGATCTCCTGCTGCTCGGCATCGCCCTGGTGCTCTGGCTGGCCCTGCTCGTCGGGTGGCTGGGACGGGCGGGGACCATGTCCCCCGTCGACCACGCGCGAGGGATGAAGGCGGCGCTGTGGGTGTGGGCGGTGGTCGATCTGGCCGTCGTGGGAACGCGTTTCTGCGCCCCTGGGGCCGGCTGGTGAGAGCGGCTCAGAGGTGGGCGCGCCAGCGCTTGTCGATGGCGCCGCGGTAGTGGATCCCCAGGGCGGAGAGCTCGTCCAGGACGCGGTCGATGAGCCGGGCCTTGGCCACCAGGGGCAGGAACGCGCTCTTGAACCCGTCCAGGACGATCTTGCAGACCTGGTCGACGTTCAGCTGGTAGTTCGTGACGGCCAGCTCGAACTCGTGGGTCAGGGAGGTGTTGGAGACCAGGCGGTTGTCCGTGTTGAGGGTCACCCGCAGCCCCTCGTCCAGGAAGCGCTTGATGGGATGGCTGGCCAGGTCGGGAATGGCCCGGGTCTGCAGGTTGCTGGCCAGGCAGACCTCCACCGGGATGCGATGGTCGTTGACCCACTGCATCAGGTCGGGATCCTCGGCGAGGTGGGTCCCGTGGCCGATCCGGTTGGCACCGCAGTAGTGTAGCGCCTGGTGGATCGAGGCCGGGCCGAACGCCTCCCCGGCGTGGATCGTCACCGGCAGGTTGGCGTTCAGGACGGTGTAGAAGGCCTCGATGTGGTCCTTGGCCGGGTTGTCCTTCTCGGCGCCTGCCAGATCGAAGGCGACCACGCCCCTGCCCTTCCAGCGGACGGCCAGGCGGGCCAGCTCCAGCGAGGACTCGGGAGAGATGTGCCGGATGCCGCAGATGATCTGTCCGGTGACGATCCCGTAGCGGGACCGCGCCCTGTCCAGTCCCAGCTGGACGGCCTCGACGATCTCGTCCAGCTCCAGCCCCTCGCGGGTGTGGAGCATGGGCGAGTAGCGCACCTCCAGGTAGCGGACGTTCTCCCGATGGGCGTCCTCGGCCAGTTCGAAGGCGATCCTGGTCAACTCCTCCGCCGACTGCATCAGCTGGAGGGTGATGTCGAAGACCTTGAGGTAGTCCTCCAGGCTCCGGCAGCGCTCCCCCACGACGCAGACGGCCTCCACGTCGGCATCGGTGCGGAAGTCGAACGGCAGCCCGCGGCGGGCGGCCAGCTCGCGGACGGTCGACGGGCGCAGCGACCCGTCCAGGTGGACGTGCAGTTCGCTCTTGGGCAAGGCCCGCAGCAGGGCCCGATCCGGCAGGGTGTCCGGCGCGACGTTCATGAGTTCCCTCGCGTGGCGGCCAGATAGAAGGAATCCTGAGCCAGGTGTCGACACACTGGCTCAGGATAGTGCAAAGCGCCGATGCGGGCGAGGTCCGTCGGGAACGGTGGCGACTCATTTCACCGTTCCAGCGCGATCGCGCCGCAGCCGCGAGTCATGCTGCGTCGGACCGCATCGACACGCTGTCAGGCTTGCGCCTTCAGCGTGTAATGATACCCGGCCCGGAGGCGGGGATCAAGGGCACAATTCCCGCGCCGACCGTGCCGGGGCCACAACTGTTGGACATCATTGTGGGGAAGCTGTATATTCCAGGCGCCTTTGTCACCCCCTTCGCAGAAGGAGTGCATCCATGCGTCAGGTTCAGCCGCCACTCCGGACCGTCGGCATCCTCCTGTTGAGCGGCCTCTTCCTGTTGCCGCTGGTCGGCTCCGGTTTGGCCCAGCAGACACCGGCTCTCGGCACCATCGGCACCGCGCCGGCCGACACGGGACAGGCCGCCGCGCACGGGCGGTTGAAGCACCCCTCGCTGTTCGCCGTCTCCGCCGCGCCCAGGTTGTTGCTGCCGGTGCACATCCTCAAGGAGGAGGTCTACGACATCAACGACCTGACCTCCTACGGCTTCGCCGTCTCCGGCGATCTGCGGATCTATCCCCTGGACCAGCTCTCCATCTCCTTCGGCGGCACCCGCGGGGGATACGACTTCCTGGACAGCAAGCCGGGCGAGATGGCCCTCATCAACAACAAGCTGCCCCCCGAGCACCAGCTCACCCCGGACGCCTACCTGCGCCTGGACGGCGGCTACGTGATGGTCTCGGCCTACATCGGCAACGGCCTGATGCCCGAGTCGCGGCTGAACCCCTACATCACCGCGGGCGTGCTCTACATCGACTGGGCGATGCTCGACAACGGCCGCGACGGCTCGCCGCTGGTCTGGCAGGACAAGGTCATGGAGGGCACCGACTGGGGCGTGGGGGCCGGCTTCGGTACCGAGTACCGGTTGGGCCGCCGTATCTCCCTGGACCTGCAGCTGATCTGGAACTACATCCTGACCGGCGACGAGATCAAGTGGGAGGGCTTCCAGGCCGAGAACGAGAGCTTCTTCTGGACGAACACCCACATGCTGTCGTTCTCGCTGGGGATGATCTGGAACATCTAGCGCGTCGAGGCCCGGCATAGCTGACGGCCGCCCCCGTGGGGGCGGCCGTCTTCGCGATCGCTGCGCGGTCCTACGTGCCAGCCGCGTAGTCGGTGGCGTAGCGGATCTGCTCCTCGGTCAGCGTGTCGATGGACAGCCCCATGGTCCGCAGCTTGATGGTCGCGATCTGCTGGTCCTGCTCCTCGGGGATCTCGTGGACGCCGGGTGCCAGGTCCTTCCCCTCCCGCGCCAGGCGGACCATGGACAGGAACTGGTTGGCGAACGACATGTCCATCACCTCGCTGGGGTGCCCCTCGGCGGCGGCCAGGTTCACCAGCCGGCCCTGGGCCAGCAGGTAGATGCGGCGGCCGTCCTTCAGGGTGTACTCCTCGCAGTTGGGCCGGATCTCGCGCTTGCCGACGGCGCGCTCCTCCAGGTCACCGATGTTGATCTCGCAGTCGTAGTGACCGGTGTTGCAGACGATGGCGCCGTCGCGCATGACGTCGAAGTGGCGGCCCACGATGACGTCCTTCATGCCGGTGGCGGTGATGAAGACATCGCCGATCTTGGCCGCCTCGTCCATGGGCATGACCTCGTGGCCCTCCAGGGTGGCCTTCAGGGCCGCGGTGGGCTTGACCTCGGTGACGATGACGTGGGAGCCCATGCCCGCCGCCCGCAGGGCGCACCCCTTGCCGCAGTGGCCGTAGCCGGCGACGACGAAATTCTTGCCCGCCAGGAGCACGCTGGTGGCCCGCAGGATGCCGTCGATGCTGGACTGGCCGGTGCCGTAGACGTTGTCGAAGTCCCACTTGGTCTCCGCGTCGTTGACCGCGATCACCGGGTAGCGCAGGGCCCCGTCGTCGGCCATGGCGCGCAGGCGGTGGATGCCGGTGGTGGTCTCCTCGGTGCCGCCCAGGATGGTCTCGGCCAGCTCGGGGTGGCGGTTGTGGACCGAGAAGATCAGGTCGGCGCCGTCGTCCAGCGTGAGGGTGGGGCGCATCTCCAGGGTCTTGTCGATGCACCAGTAGAACTCGTCGACGCTCATGCCGTGCCAGGCATAGATGGAGACGCCGGCGGCGGCCAGGGCCGCGGCCACGTCGTCCTGGGTCGACAGGGGATTGCAGCCGCTCCAGGCCACCTCGGCGCCGGCGGCCACCAGGGTCTCCACCAGCACGGCGGTCTCCTTGGTGACGTGCAGGCAGCCGGCGATGCGCATCCCCTTCAGCGACTGCAGCTTGGCGTGCTCCTCGCGCAGGGCCATCAGGACCGGCATGCGGCTCTCGGCCCAGTCGATCCGCATCCGCCCGGCGTCGGCCAGGCCGAGGTCGCGGACCTTGTAGTTCGTTCCGGTGGCCAGTGTCTCGCTCATGGTTCCTCCCGTGTCGTCTGTCCGCCGGCACCGCCGGCGATGGGTTTCTCGCCCACCGCCAGGAAGAGGTCCGGCCAGTGGATGTCTCCCGATTTCAGCCCGGGCGGCAGCATGGCCCGGGCACGCTCGATCTCGCCCAGCTCGCGCCGCAGGTAGCGGCGTCCGTCAAGCCCGGCGTCGGCCAGCAGCCGGTCGATCTCCTCCCGCGTGAAGCCGAGCCAGAGGTGGCCCAGCGCATCGCGCATCCAGCCCAGGTCGTGGTGGGTGAAGGCCACCAGGACCAACCGCCCACCGGGCCGCAGCACCCGCGCCATCTCCCGCACCGCCGCGGCCGGGCTGGCCACGTGGTGCAGGACCATGGTGCAGGTGACGGCGGCGAAGCTGGCGTCGGCCAGCGGCAGCTCCTGCACATCGGCCTGTCTGAAGGCCACCTGGTCGGCGATCCCCTCCCTCTCGCACAGCCGCCGCGCCCGCGCCAGCATGGCGGCGCTGCGGTCCACGGCCGTGATCCGGGCGCCGGCGGCCGCCAGCAGCGGCAGCAGCGCCCCGCCTCCGGTGCCGGCGTCCAGGACCGGCAGTCCCGGCGGCACCAGGGCCGCCACGGCCCCCGCCTGGATCTCCGGGTCCACCAGGTCGGGACGGATCTGGTCCCAGGTCTCGGCCACGGCGGCGAACAGGTCGCCGGCCTGGCGTTGCCGCTCCGCCAGGACCTGCTGCAGCGCCCGGTCGTCCCGCCGCGCCTCCGGGATGCGGGCCGCCTGCTCCAGGACCGTGCGGGCGAAGCCGGGCCCGGCGGGATGGTCCTCCGCCGCGGCCAGGCCGTACCAGCTCCAGGTCCCCTCCTTGCGGACGGTCACCCAGCCGTCCCCGCGCAGCAGGGCCAGGTGCTTGGAGACCGCCGGCTGGCTCAGGCCGAGGATCGCCACCAGCTCGCGGACGGTCAGCTCGCCGCCGCGCAGCAGGCGCAGGATCCGCAGGCGGTTCGCATCGGCCACGATGTGGAAGTGGGTGGCCGGTCCGGCGTGGATCGTGGTCACGTGAGGCTCCTGGGAGGCAGCCGTTGATCGCTACATCACCATAAAGCTATCAATACTCTTGCCCCATGTCAACCGTGCACGACGTGTCCCCCCCGGCATCGCCGAGGGCGGCGTACCAGACCAGGTCCGTCAGCGGCAGGATCGGCAGCTCGGGTGCCTCCAGGGCCAGGGCGTCGCGGATCTGGCCCAGGCAGCCGGGATTGGCCGTGACCACCAGGTCTGCCCCCGTCTCCGCCAGGTGCCGCGCCTTGCGTCGCCCCATGGCCGCCGACAGCTCCGGGTGGAGCAGGGCGTACGGCCCGCCGCTGCCGCAGCAGACCTCGGCCTCCTCCGGCTCCACCACCTCGACGCCCGGCAGGCGGCGCAGGAGGCGGCGCGGCTCCTCGACGATCCCCTGGCCGTGGCGGGCGTGGCAGGGATCGTGGTAGGCCACCCGCAGCGGCAGCTCGCGCAGCGGCGGCAACGTCAGGTCGGCCAGCAGGACCACCGCGTCGACCACGCGGTCGGCGAGGGACTCCGGGTAGGTGCGCAGCTCCAGGCCGCAGCCCGCCGCCTCGACCAGCAGCCGCGACTGCGCGACGGCCGGCGCCAGGGCCGCGACATTGCGCTGCCGGTATCGGGCCGCCCGCGCCGGCTGGCCGCCGTGGGCGTCGAGGGCACCGCAGCAGACCTGGCCGTCGGGCACGTCGACTGCCACCCCCACCGCCGCCAGCAGCTGGCGCAGGCGCCGCTGGCTGTCGGGCAGCAGATCCCCGCTGGCGCAGCCCCGGAACAGGACGACCCGCTCCCGCGGCGGTGCCGGCGGCGGCGGCGCGAGGGTGCTGCGGCGGCCGGTAAGCCGGTCCAGCAGCCGCACCAGCTCCCGGTCCGACGGTGCCGCGGGTCGGCTGCCCAGCAGCCGCGCGGCACGGCGCGCTGCTGGCAGGGGTTCCAGGCGCCGCCGCCAGCGGGAGCCCAGACCGGCGCGCAGCACCGCCTCCGCGGCCCCGCCCAGGCGCCGCAACATCCCCATCCGCTCCGGCCGCACGACGTGCAGCGCCGGCGGATCCCGCCGCTCGGCCAGGGTCTTGGCCGCCTCGAACAGGGTGAACGGCACGCCGCTGGGACAGATGGTCTCGCAGGCGCGGCAGCCCAGGCAGAGATCGAACGCCTCGCGCACCGACGGTTCCAGGGTCTCCGGCAGACGCCCCTCCCCGTCGGCCAGCTCCGCCAGCAGCAGCAGCCGGCCCCGGGGCGAGAGGGTCTCGTCGCCGGTGGCCAGGTAGGTGGCGCAGGTCGCCAGGCAGAGGCCGCACTGGACACACTGCTGGAGCAGTTCCCGGACCCGGCGGCGGTCGACGGGGGGCCCGTTCACGACGCCTCCTTCCCGAGCCAGTCCGGGCACAGCAGCCGGCTGTCCGGATCGAACAGGTCCTTCAGCCCGCGGAGCAACGACAGGGGAACGTCGGGTGGCGGCGGTGGTGGCGGCCGGTGGCGGCCGTCCTCGATCGGGACAGACCACCCCGCACCCACGGGCGGCATGGACGTGGCCAGCCACTGCAGGGGACCGACCCCACCGGTGACGACCAGCGGGATCCCCGGCGACACCGGCGGCAACGCCGTCCCGCTCACCGCGGGACGGACGGACCAGTCGACGCAGGCGGGCACGAGACCGGCCAGGTGTCCCCACAGCTCCGCCGGCGGCGCCAGCGTAGCGCGGGGCTCGCGCCCGGCGGCTGCCTCCCGCAGCCGCCTCTCCAGCTCTTCCCCCGCGCCGCGTCCGGCCGGCTCCAGCCAGCAGGCCGTCGTGACGTCCTCCGCGTGGAGCAGACAGGGGGCGAGATGTCGGTCCGCCCGACGGATCAGCAGCGGGTACCATTCCCGCGCCACCGCACCTGTGGGGTCGGCCACCGAGAGCATCCCCACGGCGGGCGGCAGCGGCGCCAGCCGCAGGGTCATGGCCTCGACGCTGGCCAGCAACCCGCCGTTGCCGGTCACCAGCCGGACCAGGTCCAGCCCGGCCACGTTCTTCAGGACCGGCCGGCCGGCGTGGAAGCGGCGCCCGTCCCCGGTCTCGGCCCAGACCTCCAGCAGCAGGTCCCGCAGCCGCCAGACGGCCAGCGGCGCCGGGCCGGACAGCCCCCAGGTGGCCAGCTCGCCCAGGGTCGGGCCGGCGGGCGGGAAGCCCACCGGCAGCCAGAGACCGTGGGAAATCGCCTCGCGCTGGATCGCCGCCAGCGGCGTGGTCGCGGGCGCGGAGACCAGCAGGGAATCCCAGTCGAACCGCGCCGCGTCCGGTGACGGCGGTCCGGGAGTCCCCGCCTCCTCCTGCGGCGGAAGCCCCTTGCCGGGGTTGAGCAGCCCCCGGGGATCGGCCAGCCGGACGATCGACCGCATCAGGCGCAGCGCCTCCGGATCGAGCTGGCGGGCGACGACGTGGAGCTTCTCGATCCCGATCCCGTGCTCACCGGTGACGCTGCCGCCGAGGGCGAGGGCCGCCTCCATGACGGCGTCGGCCGCGGCCTGGGCCCGTTCGCGGGCGCCGGGAACGTCGGGATCGAACATGACGCCCGGATGGAGGTTGCCGTCGCCCGCGTGGCCGACCGTCGCGATCCGCACCCCGTGGCGGTCGGCGGCCGCCTGGACGGCGGCGACCAGCCCGGGCAGCCGGCCGGGCGGGACGACGACGTCCATGGTCACGTAGTCCGGCGCCAGGCGCCCCACGCCGCCGAAGGCGCGGCGGCGGCAGCGCCACAGCTGCTCGCGGCGGGCCGGGTCGGCGGCCGCGTCCACCGAGACCGCCCCCGCCTCGCGCAGCACCCGCCGGGCCGTCTCCTCCTCCGCCGCCACCTGGGACCGCTCCCCGGCCAGCTCCACGATCAGCGCCCCGGCGGCGTCGGTCCGCAGGCCGAACCCGAAGGCCGCCTCCACCACCTCCAGCATGGCGTGATCGATCAGCTCCAGGGCCGCCGGCTGCAGGCCGCTGCGCAGCAGCTTGGCCACGGCGTCGGCCGCCGCCTCCAGGTCGTCGAAGTAGGCCAGCAGGGTCACCGCCTCCGGCGGCGCCGGGACGAGCTGCAACGTCGCCGCGGTGACGACCCCGAGGATCCCCTCGCTGCCGGTCAGCAGGGCCGCCAGGTCGACGGCCGGCCACGGAGCGAGCCGATCGCCGGTCCCGCACCGCCGCCCGGCGGCGTCGTACCAGGTCAGGGAGCGGACGTGGTGCAGGGTCACCCCGTCGCGGACGGCGTGGGGCCCGCCGGCGTTCTCGGCCACGTTGCCGCCGATCGTCGCGGCGCTGCGGCTGCCGGGGTCGGGGGCGAAAGTCAGGCCGTGGCGCCCGGCGCGCCGGTCGACGACGCCGTTGAGCGCCCCGGCTCCCGCGCGGCAGAGCGAGCGGCCGGCGTCCACCGCGACCCCGTCCAGTCGTCGCAGCGACAGGACGACCGCCCCTGCCGGCGGCACCGCCCCACCGGACAGGCCGGTGCCCGCCCCGCGCACCACCACCGGCACGCCGGCCTCGCGGCAGAGCCGCAGCACCGCCGCCACGCCCTGCTCGTCCGCGGGCAGGCAGGCGCAGAGGGGTTCGCCCAGGGTCAGGTGGGAGGCGTCGCGGGCGTAGACCGCCCGTGCCGCCGGGGTGGCCAGGACGTTCGCAGCGCCCAGGGCACGGCGGAGACGCCGCAGCAGGTCCGCCGTGTCAGCCATGGAGCGCCTCGCCGGCGGCCGCCTGGAGCGCCTCGGCGAGCCCCTCGGTCAGCGTGGGGTGGGGATGGACGACCCGGCTCCAGGCCTCCAGTCCGCCCCCCAGTCCCAGCGCGGCGCACGCCTCGCCGATCAGGTCGGTGGCGTGAGGGCCGACGATGTGGACGCCGAGGACCGTGCCGCTCTCGGTGTCGGCGACGACCTTGACCAGCCCGTGGGGCTCGTTCAGGACGGCCGCCTTGCCCAGGGCCGCGAACGGGTACCGGCCACAGCGGACGGCATGGCCGCGGTCGACGGCCTGCCGCTCGGTCAGGCCCACCGACGCCACCTCGGGCGAGCAGTAGGTGCACGACGGGATCCGTTCCAGCGCCAGCGGCGGCCGCGGCCGACCGGCGGCGTGGTCGACGGCCACCAGTGCCTCGGCCGACGCCGCGTGGGCCAGCTGGGGGGTGGCCACGATGTCCCCGATGGCGTAGAGCCCAGCGACGGCCGTCTCCCCGTGGGCGTCCACCTGGACGAAGCCGCGACCGTCGACCACCACCTCGGGCACCGTCTCCAGGCCCACGTCCCGCGTCGCGGGCCGCCTCCCCACGGCCACCAGCAGCCGCTCCGCCTCGCGCGCGACGGTCTCGCCGCCGCCGGCCGGCGCCAGCTCGACGCGCACCCCGCCGTCCGTCGTCTCCACCCGGGCGGCCCTGTGCCCGGCCAGGACTTCCACGCCCCGCCGCTGCAGGGCCCTGGCCACCACCTCGGCGCACTCGGGCTCCTCCAGCGGCAGGATCTGCGGCAACATCTCGACGAGGGTCACCTTGACGCCGAAGGTCGCCATGACGTCGGCGAACTCCACCCCCACGGCGCCCGCGCCCAGGATCACCAGCGAGGCGGGCAGCGAGTCCAGGGCCAGGACGTCGTCGCTGGTCCAGATCCGCTCGCC
Source organism: uncultured Fibrobacteraceae bacterium (assembly GCA_964436825.1). Classification (GTDB taxonomy): domain Bacteria; phylum Krumholzibacteriota; class Krumholzibacteriia; order LZORAL124-64-63; family LZORAL124-64-63; genus CAYTEO01. Next base: position 30,569 of record CAYTEO010000015.1, read on the forward strand.
GTCCGGCGTGATCCCCGGCAGGCCGGCCGGCTGCGAGCCCGTGGCCAGGACGATCCGCGGGGCGGTCAGCAGCCGCTCGCCGTCGTCGGCGGCGACGGCCACCCGCCCCGGCCCGTCCAGCCGCCCGTGCCCGCGGACCGTCTCCACGCCGGCGTCCTCCAGCAGCTTCGCCACGCCCAGGCTGGACTTGCGGACCACCGCCTCCTGGCGGCGCCGCACCGCCGGCCAGTCGAACGACGCACCCTCGACGGAGATCCCGAACGTGCGCGCCCCCTTGCGGCACAGCTCCCAGGTGCGGGCCGCCTGCAGCAGCGCCTTGGTGGGAATGCAGCCGCGCAGGGTGCAGGTGCCGCCGGGACGCTCGTCGCGCTCCACCAGGGCGGTCCGCAACCCCAGCCGCGCCGCCCGCAGGGCGGCCGTGTAGCCGCCGGGCCCGGCGCCGATGACGATCAGGTCGTGTGTCTGCTCGTTCACGTCGTCTCCTTCCCCGGGGGACAGGACATCGGATCGTCGGGGGAATCATAGGGCGACGAGCCGACCCGGGCCAGCAGAAGGCGCGATCCTCCACATCCCGCCCGGGGATGACCCGCAGGCCACGTTGTGCTATCCTCGCCTCGCTCGGAGGGAGATACCGTGGGCCATCATCGTCGCCCCCCCCGGTTCCTGGGGGGATTGCTGGGCAGGGCCATCGCCCTGTTGATCGGCCTGCTGGTGGCCGAGGGGATCGTTCGCCTGGCGGTACCGCGGCAGGGGGCCTCGTGCTCGGTCAACGAGTGGGATCCCCGCCTGGGGATCCGTCAGCGGCCCGGCGCGCGGGGGTTCGTCGCCTGCCGCGACTACAGGATGGACCTGCGCATCAGTTCCCAGGGGCTGCGGGACAGGGAGTACCACCGCCCCAAGCCGACGGGCCGCCGGCGCATCCTCTGCCTGGGTGACTCCTTCACCTGCGGCTACGGCGTCTCCCGCGACCAGACCTACCCCAAGGTGACCGAGCGCCTGCTGCAGGGGAGCACGGGAAGCGACGCCTGGGAGGTCATCAACGCCGGTGTCGGCAGCACCGGGACGGCCCACCAGGTCGCGTGGTACGAGCTGGAGGGCCGGGCCTTCACCCCGGACCTGGTCGTCTGCTGCTTCCTGCCGACCAACGACTTCTGGGACAACGAGACCGCCGGCCTGTTCGCCCTCTCCGGCGACACCCTCCGGCGGACCCGGGCCCCGCGTCCCGTGGCCCGGATCGCGCAGTGGATCAGCCACCACGTGCCCGACCGCTTCCTCTCGGAGCACTCCCGTCTCCTGAATGTCCTCCAGCGGGCCGTGACCCGGTTGCACTACCGCCGGCTGGACCGGCAGAGCCAACGCGGTGGCGACGAGGCGGCGGTCCTGCAGCGCCGTCTCGAGCTGACCGAGCGCCTCTTCCGCCGGCTGCACGAAGCCGTCACCCGGGACGGCGCCTCCCTGCTGGTGATGATCATCCCGCCGGGAGATGACCGGGAGGGCCGCCTGCTGACGGGGGATCTGGTGAACCGCCTGCGGGGCCGCGGCATCCCCGTACTCCGGCTGGGGCCAGCCCTGGTCCGGGCCCGGCGGCAGGGGGCCACCTGCACCTACCCGCACGACCGTCACTGGACGGCGGACGGACATGCCGTCGTCGCCGACACCCTGACGAGCTGGCTCCTGGAGCATGCCGGACCGTTCGCCGGGAAACCGCCGGCACGCGGCGCCGCTCCCGATTGACGCTGCCCCGGCGACATCCTATCTTTCCCGCAATCCTGCAACCTCGCAGATGGTATCGCCGCGGGGCAGATTCCCCGTGATCCCCGCGCCGCGCGGCGCAGCGAGCCACCGAACCCCACGGGAGGCGCCATGAAGATCGCTGTCTGTGTCAAGCAAACCCCCGATTCGGAGACCAGGATCAACCTGCCCGGTCCCGTTCCCGAACTGGACGATTCCGGTTTCTCCCGCGTCCTGAATCCCTACGACGCCTTCGCCGTCGAGGAGGCGGTGCAGATCAAGGAGCGCCTGGGCGACGACACCGAGATCGTCGCCATCACCGTCGGCCCGGAGCGGGTCATGGAGTCGATCAAGAAGGACTGCCTGGCCGTCGGCTGCGACCGGGCCATCCGCATCGACGACCCCGCCCTGGAGAAGGCCGAGCCCCTGGCGATCGCCCGCGTCCTGGCCAAGGTCCTCGAGCGGGACGGCTACGACCTGATCCTGACGGGCAAGCAGGCCATCGACGACGACAGCGCCCAGGTGGGCGTCATGGTGGCCGAGCTGCTGGGCCTGCCCCACGCCGCGGTGGTCACCGCCCTCGAGCTGGGTGACGGCACCTTCACGGCGACCCGGGAGATCGAGGGCGGCCAGGAGATCGTCACCGGTCCCCTGCCGGCGGTCATCACCTGCCAGAAGGGCCTCAACGAGCCGCGCCTGCCCAGCCTGCCCAACATCATGAAGGCCAACATGAAGCCGGTGGAGGTCCTTTCCCTGGCCGACCTGGGCATGGAGGCGCCCGCGGCCACGGTCACCATCACCAGCTACAGCCCGCCGCCGGCACGGGGCGAGTGCAAGATCATCGAGAACGACGATCCCGCCGAGGCCGCCCGCGAGCTGGCGCGCCTGCTGCGCGAGGAAGCCAAGGTCATCTGACGGGAGGAACCGACATGCCGAACATTGCCGTCTTCATCGAGCAGCGCGACGGTGAGATCAAGAAGGTCGCCTGGCAGATGATCAGCAAGGCCCGCGAGCTGGTCGACCAGGCCGGTGGCGAGGTCTGGGGCGTCTACCTGGGCCCGGGCGACGTGGCTGCCGACGCCGGTCGCTACGGCGCCCACAAGGTCTTCACCGCCGACGGCGAGCAGCTGCAGCAGTACAACTGCGAGATCTGGACCCAGGCCCTCGGCTCCTTCCTGGAGCAGCAACAGCCCGACCTGCTGCTGCTGGGCTCCACGACGATGGGCAAGGAGCTGGCTCCCCGGCTGGCCGCCCGCCGGGGCCTGGCCTGCATCAGCGACAGCACCGGCCTGTCGTGGAGCGACGGCTGGACCGTCCGCCGTCCCATCCTGGCCGGCAAGTGCTACACCGACGTCGTCCCGCAGACCTCGCCGGCGATCGTCGGGATCAGGCCCAACGCCTTCACCCTGGCCGAGCACGACGGCAGCGCCACCGCCGAGACCTTCGACCCGGGCCTGGACGGCTACACGCCCAAGGCGGTCGTCAAGGAGGTCCGCAAGTCGGAGCAGAAGACCGTGGAGTTGACCGAGGCGGAGATCATCGTCTCCGGCGGCCGCGGTCTCAAGGAGGCTGCCAACTACAAGCTCATCGAGGAGCTGGCCGAGACCCTCGGCGCCGCCGCCGGTGCCAGCCGCGCCATCGTCGACGCCGGCTGGGTCGACCACAGCCACCAGGTGGGCCAGACCGGCAAGACGGTCAGCCCCAACTGCTACATCGCCGTCGGCATCAGCGGCGCCATCCAGCACCTGGCCGGGATGAGCTCCAGCAAGTGCATCGTGGCCATCAACAAGGACCCCAACGCGCCCATCTTCAAGGCCGCCGACTACGGCATCGTCGCCGACCTGTTCGACGTGGTGCCCGCCTTCAAGGAGGCGGTCGAGAACCTGGACTGAACGATCGGCCGCAGGCCGGTCCCGAGCTGGCGCCGGACCCCCGGGGGTCCGGCGCCTCGTCGTTCGGGCTCAACGACGGCGCGCAACTGCCGACGACAGGGACGGGAGCCCGGCGGTCCACCCCGCCGCCATGCCCGTACCTGGAGGGAGAGCCCGACCTCGTCGAATACACCATCGACCTGGTGGCCTGCGCCGACATCGCCATCGTCTTCGGCCACGTCACCGCCCTGAACGACACCCTGTTCGGCCCGCTGGACGGTTTCGCGCAGTGGGAGCTGGAGGAGGAGTCCGCCGAGGGCGGCACGACGTGGCGGCAGTGGCGGCGCGTCTACGACCTGCCCGTCGCCGCGGGCGAACGGCTGGGCCGCGGCGGCGGCCACGTGGACCAGTGGGGAGTGGACATGGGGCTGTTCGACCTCTCCCGGCCGCCCGCCACCATGGCCAGCCCCCTCTGGGACGGCGACTGGTACCTCTACGCCCACTGTCCCCTGGAGTACTTCGTCGAGCCCGTCCGGTCGCAGCTGCGCGCCAGGCTGGCCCTCCCCGCCGAGGTGCTGAACACCGACTACGGTTGCGGCGTGCTCCACGAGGACATCGCCGGGGCGCTGCAGGGGGTCTGGTTCCCGGCCGAGGACGCGAGCATGTACGCGGAGGACCGGGACGTCTCCTTCTCCCACCTCAGCACCGACCCTCGCCGGTCCATCATCGCCATCGGCGGCAGGGCCTGCGCGACCGTCCCCCCGCAGGTCTACTTCATCGAGACGCAGGAGAGCGGGCAGCTGAACCGCCCGTTCGACCAGGTGACCAGCGACGGGCAGACCTACGCCTACCGGGCCACCTGGCCGGAGGAACCGCTGATCCTGGTCAGGCTGGTCGCGCCGGACACGCTCTGGGTCGAGGGGCTCCCCGCCGGCACGCCGCAGGAGGCGTGGTCGTTCAGCGGGGCGAGGTCGGTCTTCATCCGCTAGAACGGGCGAGGCGCGGGACCGGCCCGGCGGGCGTACCGGCGGCGGCGCCTATCCCAGGCGCCGCTCGACGGCGGCGACGGCGGCATCGGCCTGGTCGACCAGCTCCTGGAGGATCTCCCGCATGGGCTGGATCCGGTGGACCAGGCCCACCGACTGGCCGGCCATGAGCGATCCGTGCTCCACGTCGCCGTCGACGGCACCGCGGCGCAGACCGCCCACCCAGAACTTCTCCACCTCGTACTGGGCCTCGGTGCGGTTGATCTCGCCGCGCTCCATCCTCTCCAGCAGTTCCAGCTGCAGCCTGCCGAACTCCTCCATGGCCTCGTTGGCCAGGGCGCGCACGGCGACCACCGGCAGCCGCGAGCTGTACTGGGGGGTGGCGACGGCCTGCCGCGCCCGGGCCTTCAGGAAGTACTCCTTGAACAGGGGATGGGCCTGGCACTCCTCCGCCACGACGAAACGGGTGCCGAGCTGGGCGCCTGCCGCCCCCATCAGGCAGAGGTGGCCGATCATCCGGCCGTCGGCGATCCCGCCGGCCACGAAGATGGGCAGCCGGTCGCCGTAGTCGAACAGGATCTCCTGCGCCAGGACGATCGTCGAGACGTGGCCTATGTGTCCCCCCGCCTCGCTTCCCTCCAGGATCAGGGCGTCGGCCCCGTAGCTGATCATCCGCTCGGCCATCGAGGCGGTCGAGGCGAAGCAGAGGACCTTGGCCCCGCTGGCCTTGGCCTGCTCCACCTCGCTGCGCCGGGGGATCGAGCCGGCGAAGACGATGTGGGACATCTGCTTCTGGCAGCAGATGTCCAGGTGCGCCCGGTAGTTGGGGGCGATGACGATGATGTTGGCGGCGAACGGACGGTCGGTCAGCCGCCGCGTCTCGTCGATGGCCTCGGCGAACATCTCCGGCGGCATGTTGCCGCCGGCCAGGGACGCGAAACCGCCCAGGTTGCAGACCGTCGAGACGAGCTGCGGGTCGGAGATCCAGGTCATGGCGCCGCACATGATGGGCAGCTCGCTGCCGAAGAACTCCTGGCCGCGCCGCCAGACGCGGTCCAGGCGCGGGGTGGAACGAACGGGATCGGTGCCGGGCATCGTCACGCCTCCTGCCGGATGTGGGAACCGCCGCCCGGGTCGGGCGGCGGTGATATCATACGCGGCGCATCCGAATTGGCAAGGGGCGTCTGTCCTAGTCGACCAGCTGCCGCTCGATCATCTCGGCCAGGTCCAGCACATCGAGCTGCTCCTCCCGTCCCGTCTCCTTGACCCCGTCGCCGAGCATCGTCAGGCAGAAGGGGCAGGCCGTCGCCACCTCGGCGGCGCCGGTGCCGGCCGCCTCGCCGATCCGCTCCTGGTTGATCCGCGTGCCCAGGCTCTCCTCCATGAACATCCGCGCGCCGCCGGCGCCGCAGCAGAACCCGTCGCGGCCGTGGCGCGGCATCTCCACTTGCCGGGCGCCGAGGGCGGCGACGATCTCCCGCGGGGCGTCGGTGATCCCGTTGTGGCGTGCCAGGTAGCAGGAGTCGTGGTAGGTGACCGTCGCGCCCGCGCCGCGGGAGACCCGCAGGCGGCCGCTGCGCAGCAGGTCGGCCAGCAGCTCGGTGTGGTGGATGACCTCGGCCTCGTCCCAGTCGAACTGGGGGTACTCGCCCGCCAGCATGTTGTAGCAGTGCGGGCAGGCGGTGACGATCTTGCGGACCTTGTACTTGCGGAAGGTCGCGATGTTCTGCTGGGCCTGCATCTCGAACAGGTACTCGTGGCCCATGCGGCGGGCGGGATCGCCGCAGCACCCCTCCTCCGTCCCCAGGACGGCGAAGTCGACGCCGGCCCTCTCCAGCAGGCGGCAGAGGCTGCGCAGGACACGCTTGTTGCGGTCGTCGAAGGCGCCGGCGCAGCCGACGAACAGGAGGTACTCGGCCTCCCCCCGGTCGCGCAGGCGCGGCACGGGCAACTCCTCGATCCAGTCCTCCCGCCCCGCGGCGCCGACGTTCCAGGGGTTGCTGTTGTTCTCCAGGCCCTTGAGCGCCGTGGTCAGCTCCTGGGGCATCTTGGCCTCGGTCATCATCAGGTAGCGCCGCAGGTCGATGATGTGGTCGATGTGCTCGATGCCCACCGGGCAGACGGTCTGGCAGTAGCCGCAGGTCGTGCAGGCCCAGACGACGTCCTCGGGGATGACCCCGCCCGGCAGGGTCGGCCGGTCGATGGCGGCGCTCGCGGCGGCGGCCTGCTCGTCCCGACCGGCGGCCTTCAGCTTGCCCACCTCCTCCACCTGGGGAGCGATGGCGTAGAGGTGGTCCCGCTCGGCGACGATCAGCTCCCGCGGCTGCAGCGGCTTGCCGGTGACCGTGGTCGGGCAGTGGACGGTGCAGCGTCCGCACTCGGTGCAGCTGTACATGTCGGTCAGCCGCTTCCAGGGGAAGTCCTCGATCTTGCCCACGCCGAAGGTCTCCTTCCCCTCGAACTCCATCCGCGCCGGCGAGCCGGGATGGTCGAGCTTCATGAAGAAGACGTTGGGCAGGGCCGTCAGGACGTGGAAGTGCTTCCCGTACGGGAGGTAGTTCAGGAACCCCAGCAGCAGCACCACGTGGGACCAGAACAGCCCCTGCTCCCAGGCGGCGACCTTCGCCGCCGGCAGGCCGGCGAACAGGCCGGCCAGGGCGGTGCCCACGTAGGCCCAGCCCGCCTCGGGATGGTCCGGATGCAGGGTGAACAGGGCGGCGTCGCCGAGCAGGTCGGTCACCATCAGCGCCCCGATCCACAGCAGGATCAGCACCCCCTCCAGGTTCAGGTGCAGCCGGGCGGGCCTGAGCACCAGGCGCCGGTACAGGGCGTAGAGGATGGCCACCACGACGACGACCTCGAAGGTGTCCTTCAGCGCGGCGTAGGCCAGGCCGGCCCCGCCGCCCAGCAGCGGCAGGTGGAAACCGGGATCGTAGCCCCTGCCGACGAGGGTCACCGACCGGATGGCCACGGCCAGGAAGCCGAAGAAGATGGCCGTGTGCATCCAGCCGGCCCCGCGCTCGTAGCGGAGCCGCTGCTGTCCGAACCCGATGACGAGCAGACGGCCCAGCCGCTCCCACGGGCGATCCCAGCGGGCCTCGGGCTCGGCGGCGCGCAACAGCCACCAGCGGCCGGCGATCGTGTTGGCGAACAGGGCCAGGGCCAGCAGGAGCAGGATCGTCATCAGGGCTGGATTCATCGGTTCACCTCGCAGCGCTCGTTCCCACGGTCGACGTGCGATCAGGCCAGCGGCTTCCGTCAGCAAGGATAACCGGCGGGGCCGGAGGGTGCCAAGCGGAATGAATGGTCATTCACCCATCGGCCGGCCCCGCCGCTGCGGTCCCCGGTAGGATCGGCGGATGCGGGAATCGCTGGACATTTTTTTCCGGCGAGGGTAGCTTTTCCGTCGAGTTTCGGCAGGCAACCGGGACCGGGTCGACAGCCCCGGTCCTTTCTGGATCGCCCGATCGCCCCAGGGGACCGTCCCACGGGAGGATACCGACGATGACCGACACCACCGCCTTCACCAATCCGGACGATGCCGTCATCAGGGAGCTGCTGCAGTCGATGCGCCGCGTGGCCGTCGTCGGCATCTCCGACAACCCCGACCGGGCCAGCCACGGGATCACCAAGTTCCTGCTCCACGGCGGCTACGAGGTCGTGGGAGTCAATCCCAAGCTCGACGAGGTCCTCGGCGTCAAGGTCTACCCCTCGCTGGCCGACATTCCCGGTGAGATCGACGTCGTCGACATCTTCCGGCGCGGCGAGTTCGTCGGTCCCATCGTCGAGGCCGCCATCGCCAAGGGCGCCAAGGCGGTCTGGATGCAGGAGGAGGTCCGCAACGAGGAGGCCGCGCTCCGCGCCCGCGACGCCGGCCTGATCGTCGTCATGGACCGCTGCATCTACAAGGAGTGGCTGCGGCTGCTCAACGATTGATCATCCGCCGCGGGAGGAAGAGGCGACATGACCAGGGCCCTCATCACCGGGATCACCGGCTTCGCCGGCTCCCATCTGGCCGACCACCTGCTGGCCGTCGGCGGCTACGAGGTCTTCGGCCTCAAGCGCTGGCGCAGCTCCCGGGAGAACATCCGCCACCTGGCCGGCCGGATCACGCTGCTGGACGGCGACATCACCGACGCGCGCCGCATGCGCGAGATCGTGGCCGAGGTCCGCCCCGACCTGGTCTTCCACCTGGCGGCCCAGTCCTTCGTCCCCACGAGCTGGCACGAACCGGACGCGACCCTGACGACGAACGTCCGCGGCCAGCTCAACCTGTTCGAGGCGATCCGCGATCTCGGGGTCGACTGCCGGATCCAGATCGCCGGCAGCAGCGAGGAGTACGGCCTGGTCCGTCCCGACGAGGTCCCGATCACCGAGGACACCCCCCTGCGACCGCTCAGTCCCTACGCCGTCAGCAAGGTGACCCAGGACCTGCTGGCCTGGCAGTACCACCGCAGCTACGGCCTGGCGGTCGTGCGGACCCGCGGTTTCAACCACACCGGTCCGCGACGCGGCGAGGTCTTCGTCACCAGCAACTTCGCCCGCCAGATCGCCGCCATCGAGGCCGGGCTGCAGCCGCCGGTCCTGAAGGTGGGCAACCTGGAGGCGAGCCGGGACTTCACCGACGTCCGCGACATGGTCCGCGCCTACCGGCTCGCCGCGGAGAAGGGCGAGCCGGGAGCCGTCTACAACATCTGCTCCGGCCACGCGCTCACCATCCGCGAGCTGCTGGACAGGCTGCTGGCGCTGAGCGACGTCGAGATCCGCGTCGAGGAGGACCCGGCCCGCCTGCGGCCGTCGGACGTGCCGATCCTGCTCGGATCGGCCGCCCGGTTCCGCGAGGTCACCGGATGGGAGCCCGAGATCCCTCTGGAGCAGACGCTGCGTGACCTGCTGGACTGGTGGCGGCAGCGCATGGCCGGGGAGCGCTGATGCCCGCGCCCCGGGCACTGATCACCGGAGCGGCCGGTTTCGCCGGCCCCTGGCTGGCCGCCGCGCTGCTGGAGCGCGGCTGGAGCGTGACGGGGCTGTCGCGCCGGCCGCCGGAGGGACTGCCGGCACGGCTGCCGGGGTTCACCGGCGAGGATTCCGGTGACCGGGCCGTCTACACCGGCCCGGCCGGCAGCTGGACCTGCCTGGCGGGGGACGTCACCGACACCGACGGACTCCACGAGCTGCTGGCGAGCGAGCGGCCCGACCATCTCTTCCACCTGGCGGCCCGCAGTTCCGCCGGGGCGTCCTTCGCCCGGCCGGCGGAGACCCTGGCCGTGAACGCCGGCGGCACGCTGGCGGTCCTGGAGGCCGTCCGGCGCCTGCCAGCCGGGCGGCGGCCGCGCGTCGTCGTCGTGGGCTCGGCCGACGAGTACGGGGCCCCGGACCAGCCCCGCCCCCTGGCGGAAGGGGCGCCCCTGCGCCCCGTCTCGCCCTACGGCGCCAGCAAGGCGGCGGCCACGCTGCTGGGACGGCAGTACCACGCCGCCCACGGGCTGGACGTCGTCGTCGCACGCCCGTTCAGCCACATCGGCCCCGGACAGGCGCCGCAATTCCTGTTCCCGTCGCTGGCTCGCCAGATCGTCGCCGCCGAGCGCGGGAGCGGGCCGACGGAACTGCTGGTGGGCGACCTCTCGCCACGGCGCGACTACCTGCACGTGGCCGACGTGGCCCTGGCCTACGTGGCCCTGGCCCTCCGTGGACGACCGGGCCGGGTCTACAACATCTGCTCCGGCCGCGGGATCGCCCTGCACGACGCCGCCTCCCTGCTGACGCAGCAGGCGAGGGTCCCGGTGACCCTGCGCCCGGACCCGGCGAGGGTCCGCCCGGCCGACATCCCGTACCTGGTCGGCGATCCCACCCGGTTGATCGCCGAGACCGACTGGCAGCAGCAGCGCGGCATCGCCGCGGCGCTGCATGAACTCCTGGACTGGACGAGGGAGACGACATGAGTCGCATCTGCATGATCGGAACCGGTTACGTGGGGCTGGTCTCGGGAGCCTGCCTGGCCGACTTCGGCCACGAGGTCTGGTGCGTCGACATCGACGAGAAGCGCATCAGCGCCCTGAAGAAGAACGTCATGCCCATCTACGAGCCGGGGCTGGAAGACCTGGTCCGCAAGAACGTGGCCGACGGGCGGCTCTTCTTCACGACCTCCCTGGCCGAGGGGATGGAGCACACCGACGTCATCTTCATAGCCGTCCAGACCCCCATGTCCGGGAACGGCGAGGCCGACCTCTCCTACGTCATGCAGGTGGCCAAGGACATCGGCCGGCTGATGACCCGCCCCTACGTCGTCGTGACCAAGAGCACCGTGCCGGTGGGCACCGGCCGCAAGGTCCGCGCCGCCATCGAGGCGGCCCAGGCCGAGCCGATCCCGTTCCACATGGCCAGCAACCCCGAGTTCCTGCGCGAGGGATCGAGCATCGAGGACTTCATGCGCCCGGACCGCGTCGTCATCGGGACCGACAATCCCGAGGCCGAGCAGGTCATGCGGGAGATCTACCGGCCCCTCTACCTGCTGGAGACACCCATCGTCCACGGCAGCATCGAGACGGCGGAGCTGATCAAGTACGCCAGCAACGCCTTCCTGGCCGTCAAGATCTCGTTCATCAACGAGATGGCCCTGCTGGCCGACGCCGTCGGCGCCGACGTGGCCACCATCGCCCGCGCCATGGGCCTGGACCGGCGGATCGGTCCCAAGTTCCTCCACGCCGGCCTCGGCTTCGGCGGCTCCTGCCTGCCCAAGGACACCAACGCCATCGTCCACATCGCCCAGCAGGCGGGACGGCGGATGAGCATCGTCGAGGCCGCCATCGCCGTCAACGCGGCCCTGCCCGAGACGGCCCTGGCCAAGGCACGCGAGCTGCTGCCCGACCTGACCGGCGCCACCGTCGCCATGCTCGGCCTGAGCTTCAAGCCGAACACCGACGACATCCGCGACGCCCCCAGCAGGCGCCTCGTCACGCTGCTGCGGGAGGCGGGCGCCGGGCTGCGGGTCCACGACCCGGTGGCCATGCCCAACTTCCGCCGGATCGAGCCGGACCTCGCCTACTGCGACGGTCCCTACGACGCGGCCGCCGGCGCCGACCTGGTCTGCCTGGTCACCGAGTGGAACCAGTACCGACACCTGGACCTGGAGCGCCTGGGACAGGCCATGCGCGGCCGGCGCTTCCTGGACTGCCGCAACGTCTACGACCACCAGATGATGGCGGAGCACGGCTTCGCCTACCGCTGCTTCGGGAGGCCCGAGAGTTGAACGACCAGAAGCCACGGACCGGCGCGCACCACCGGCGTGTGGAGCGCTACGACCTGGTCACGCCCATGCTCCCCTGCCGGGAGGAGATCCTGACGGGAATCGATCGGCTGCTGCGCACCGGCGAGTACATCCTGGGCCGCGAGGTGCAGTCCCTGGAGCGGGAGATCGCCACGGCCTGCGACTGTGCCGACGCCGTGGGGGTCGCCTCCGGATCCGCGGCCCTCTACCTCGCCCTGCAGGTGGCGGGCGTCGGCCCCGGCGTCGAGGTCATCACGACCCCCTACACCTTCGTGGCCACCATCGAGGCGATCATCCGCCTGGGCGGGGTGCCGGTCTTCGTCGACATCGATCCCCGCGACCTGAACCTGCGCCCCGACCTCGTGGCCGAGGCGGTCACTCCCCAGACCCGGGTCATCCTGCCGGTCCACATCTTCGGTGCCCCCTGCGCGATGGACGCCCTGACGGCCATCGCCGCCGAGCACGGGCTGGACATCGTCGAGGACATGTGCCAGGCCTTCGGCACCTACTACCACGGAAGGCCCGCCGGGTCGTTCGGGCGGATGGGCTGCCTGAGCTTCTATCCCACCAAGAACCTGCCCGGTATCGGCGACGGCGGGATGATCGTCTGCCGCGACGCCACCGACGCCGCCCTGCTGCGCCGCCTGCGGGGGCACGAGCCGGTGCGGATCGGCGGTCGGCTGCACTCGGGCTGGAACAGCCGCCTGGACGAGATCCAGGCCCTGGCCATCCGGGTCCGGCTCTCCCGCTTCGCCGACGAGCAACACGACAGGAACGTCGTGGCGGGCATCTACGACGAGCTGATCCCGCCCGCCAACCGGCTGCTCCACCCGGCCCCGGCCACCGGAACACGGGTCACCTATCATCAGTACTGGATTCGCGTCGCCGATCGTGACACACTGGCGGCCAGGCTGGCGAGCGAAGGGATCGGCTTCGGCATCTACTACGCCCCGCCCCTGCACCGGCATCCCCTGGCCGAGTACTGCCGGGTCCACGGCGAGATGACCGGAGCCGAACAGGCGGGCGAGCACGTCCTGACCCTCCCCATCCACCAGGCGCTGCCCCTGGAGGAGGCACGGCGGGTCGGCGAGCTGGTCCGGGACCACATCGCCGCCACGGAGCAGTGATCCAGAACCCGCGGAGCGTGAAGTGACCAACAGCCCGACCCTGACCATCGGCACCCTCGACGGGCGACTGAACCGGGCCCAGACGCAGCACATCATGCGGCTGCTCCAGGCGGCGGCTCCCCGGGCCGTCTTCGCCATGGAGACCGTGGTCGACCCGATCAGCAACCGCAAGAGCAGCGCCGAGCTGTTCTGCGCCCAGTCCCCGCCCGAGGTGGAGGTCCTGGTCGAGCGCCTGGCCGCCGGCGCCTATCGCCTGCTGGACCTCGCCGCCGACGACCTGACCGGTCCCCTGCCCCCGGAGATCGTCATCGCCGCCGTCCCCGAGCGCCGTACCCCCTACGACGCCCTGCTGCACAAGGACGGCCTGATCGCCGACGAGCTGCCCGAGGGGACCCGCGTCGGCGTGCTCAGCCTCCGCTCCCAGGCCCAGATCCGTGTCCTGTGGCCCAGCCTGCGTCCCCGCCTGCTCTACGGTGGCGCCGTCGCCGCCCTGGACGCCTACCTCCAGAACGAGGAAGTGGACTGCCTGGTCATGCCGGCCGCCATCGCCGAGCTGCTCGGCGTCCAGGACCTGGTGACGGAGATCTTCTTCCCCGAGGTGATGCTCCCCGGCGCCGGGCAGGGGCAGATCGCCCTGCTGGCCCGGGCCGACGACACCGAGGCCATCGACATCGCCAGGCTGATCGACTCCATCGCCTCCCACCAGGAGCTGACCGGCGAGCTGGCCTTCCGCGAGCGGATCTGCAGCGACCAGGACTGCCCCCTGGGCGTGCTGGCCCAGGTCAGCGACGAGGACCTGGTCATCACCGGCGTCGTCGGCTCGCTGCACGGCGACTCGCTGAACCACGCCCTGGTCCGCGGGCCGGCCAGCGAGGCCGCCAGCCTGGGAGCCAGGCTGGCCGAGCAGCTGCTGATGAACACGGACTCCCTGATCGACCTGCTCGAGGCCGACTTCCCCGAGGGGCTGCCGGCGGAGATGGAGGTGGGCGGGCTGCTGGGCGATCAGCCCGATCCCGAGGAGGAACTGGCCGGGGTCGAGGAGGACGACATGGACGACTTCGCCCCTCCCCGCGAGGACTACTGACCGGCACCGGGCCGGCCGCCGATCTCCCGGGCCAGCCGGGAGGCGGTGAACGGGTCGGCCAGCTGGGCCGTTCCCACCTGGACGGCGACGGCACCGACGGCGAAGAACTTCCAGGCGTCCGCCACCGTCCGGATCCCCCCCACCCCGACGACCGGAACCCCCGTCTCCCGGACGATCTCGTCGACGCGGGCGAGCGCCAGGGGCAGGATGGCCGGACCGCTGTAGCCGCCGTGGCGCCGGGCCAGGACGGGGCGCCCGGTCCGCAGGTCGATATCCATTCCGATCAGGGTGTTGATGGCGGTGACGGCGTCGGCGCCGGCCTCGGCCGCAGCCGCGGCCAGGGGGGCCATCCGCGCCACGTTGGGGGTCAGCTTGGCCAGGACGATCCGGTCGCCCGCCTCCGCCCGGGCCGCGGCGACGCAGGCCCGCACGGTCCGCGGATCGCGGCCGAAATCGACACCGCCGTGGGCCACGTTGGGACAGCTCAGGTTCAGTTCCACCCCGTGCCAGCCCGGCATGCCGGCGGCGGCGGCGGCCAGGCGCCCGGTCAGGCGTCCGAACTCCTCGGGCGAGGTCCCGGCCAGGCTGACGACGAACGGGATCCCCGCCGCGTCCAGGCGCGGCAGGACCCCGTCCAGGAAGCGCGGCAGGCCGATGTTCTCCAGCCCGATCGAGTTGAGGGCGCCGTGGCCGCAGTCCCAGATGCGGGGTGCCGGATTGCCGGCCCGCGGGGAGGCCGTCAGGGTCTTGGTGACGACCGCGCCGATGCCCGCCAGCGGCGAGCGGCCGTCGGCGTCGACCGGGGAGGGCTCGGGCAGGCCGTAGCCGAAACAGCCCGAGGCCGTCCAGACACGCCCCGGCAGGGTGCGTCGCCCCAGTGTCAGGGGCGTCGCCGGGTCCAGGGGCAACCAGCCGGGAAGCCTCATCGTCGCTCCTCGGTCGCGGCGGTCGCGGCCACGCCGAACCGCTGCCAGTCGATCCGGTCCGCCGGCAGCACGGGCCCCTCCCGGCAGGCCAGGACGTGGTGCCCGTCCGCGGTCGGGACGATGCAGCCCCGGCAGGCCCCGTAGCCGCATCCCATCCGCTGCTCCACCGAGACGTCGCACGGGATCCGCCACCGCGCCGCCAGGTCCGCCGCGGCCCGGAGCATGGGGACCGGTCCGCAGGCCAGGACGCGTCCGAACCGCCGGTCCCGCCCGGCCAGCCGCTCGCCCAGGGCGACGACCGTCCCGGCGTGCACCTCCCGCCCGGGCGGCGCCTCGCCGGGGCTGTCGACCGACACCTGCCAGCGGCGCCCCAGCAGCGTCCACGGCACCTCGGCCGCCGTCCGGGCGCCGAAACAGAACGCGTCCGCCGCCCGGCCCCAGCGCCGTTCCCACGCCAGCAGCGGGGGCAGGCCCACGCCGCCGGCCAGGAGCAGGGTCCCCTCGCGCCCCGGCGCCGGGAAGGGATGGCCCAGCGGCCCCAGCAGATCGACGCTCTCGCCCGGGGCGACCCCGCGCAGGGCGGCCGTTCCGCCGCCGACGACCCGGTAGAGCAGCCGCAGGCGCCCCGGACGCAGGTCCAGGATCGACAGGGGTCGGGGCAGGACCAGGGGCGATCGCGCCGGATTGACCATGACGAACTGGCCGGGGAGGAAGTCGCGCGGCCCCTCCCCCTCGTCCCAGGCCGTCTCCAGCAGGAACAGGGAAGCGGCGACCGGACGCTGGGCGACGACGTCGGCGGTCCAGCGCCGGGGCTGCGACGGCGTCGTCACGGGCGCGTCCCTTCCCCGGCCCCGCTGGTATCCACGGCGGTGGATCCGGTGCCGGCGGGTGGCGGGGCGGTCGAGGTGTCCTGCCGCACCGGGACGGGGGCGACGTCGGCGGTGACGGTGTCGGCGGGCGCCGGGGAGCCGGTCGGAGACGGCATGGCCGCGGCCGCCTGGTCGGGTGCCGGCGCCGCTTGTGCCGACGCCGCGGCCGCCGAGTCGCGGGCAGCGGCGACCATCTCCTGCTGCAGCCGCCGGAGGTAACCGAAGAGGTCGGCTCCCCGTCCGTGCCGCAGCTGGAAGGCCTGGGGCGAGTCGGGGAACTCGCTCTCCAGGCGCTGCTCGTAGAGGGCGGCCGAGTCCGGCAGGGAGAGATGCTGGCGGTAGACCAGCGCGGCACCGTACAGGGCCCTGACGACGGCCGAGGAGTCGCTGGCGACCTCGATGATCTCGCGGAAGCGGTCCAGGGCCAGGCGGGGCCGGTCGAGAGCGAAGAGCAGGACGTTGGCCTGGCTGAGCTTCATCCGGGAGGCCTTGGGTTCCTTGGCGGTCTCCAGGCGGGTGTCGAGCAGCAGGTAGCGGCCCAGCTCATTGTTGAGGCGGTCGCACCTGTCCGGATCGTTGAGGACCTTGCGGCCGTGGATGGCCTCGCGGAAGCGTTTCTGGGCCTCCTCCAGGTCCCAGCGGCGCAGGTAGATCTCCCCCAGCAGCTCGCCGGTCCGGGCGTTGACCTCGGAGTTGCGCCACTCCTGGGGCATGTTCTCCAGCAGGGCCGCGGCGTCGTCGTCCTGCCCGCGGCCGATCAGCAGCTCCGCGCGGACCAGGGCCACCAGTCCGTCGGCCTGGAACATCTCCGCCTCGGGCTGGATGACATCCAGGAGGCTGTCGGCCTCGCCGTCCCGGCCCAGGCGGACCAGGCAGCGGGCGCGCAGCAGCCGCGCGCGGAACTGTTCCTCCTGTGTCAGGTTCGCCCCCCCGATCCCGGCCAGGACGGTATCGGCCTCCTGCCAGGCCTCCAGGTGCCACAGGGCCTGTCCCAGCTCGCTGCGCACCTTGTCGACGGCCGGCGCGTCCGGGAACTGCCGCAGGTAGGAGCGGAAGTCGTCGGCCGCCTCCTGCCAGCGCTCCCGGCCGAGGGCGTTCTCGCCGCTGATGCGCAGCGCCTCGGAGCGGTACTCGCTGCCCGGGAACTCGCGCTGGAGCCTGTCGAGGTAGTCGTCGGCACCGGTGATGTCGCCGATGAACATGTGGTTGAGCGCCTGCAGGTAGAGGGCCTCCTCCAGGTACTCGGTCGTCGGGAAGTTCAGCAGCAGCAGTTCCAGCTTGCTGCTGGACATGCGGTAGGACTGCATCCGGTGGTAGGCCTTGGCCATCAGGAACAGCGCGTCGTCGGTCAGGCCGTGGCCCGGGTACTCGTTGATGAGCTTCTGGCACTTCTGGACGGCGCGCTGGTAGGCCTGGACCTGCTGGGGGGTCGGCTTGCTGACGTCGTCCCCCTTGCGGAGCTTCTCCTCGCGGATCCGCTCCGCCTGGTCGAACGCCTTGCGGGCATTGTAGAAGGTGTTGTACTTGGCGCAGCCCGCCGCGACGACGAGCGCCACGAGCACTGCCGCCGCGAGAACGTACCGCCTGGGGAATCGCTGCATCATCGGTCCCCTGGAGCCGGCCGGCGGCTCCCGTCGGGGCATGGGTCAATCATCGTCACGCCAGGTGAGACGGCCTGCCAGGAAGGTCGCCTTCACCCGGCCCTGGAGCTGCTGTCCCCCGTAGGGGGTGTTGTGGCTCTTGGAGTGGAGCCGCTCCGGCAGGACGGTCCAGACCTCGTCCGGGTCGAACAGGATGAAGTCCGCCGCGCCGCCCTCCTCGAGCCTGCCGGACGGTATACCGTAGCATGCGGCCGCTTGTTCCGTCATGCGGTGGATGAGGGTTCCCAGGTCCAGCTTCCCTTCCCGCACCAGGTAGGTGTGGCAGACGGCCAGCGCCGTCTCCAGGCCGACGACCCCGAAGGGCGCCTGGTCGAACATCAGCTCCTTCTCCATGGCCGTGTGGGGGGCGTGGTCGGTGGCGACGCAGTCGATGACACCGTCGGCCAGCCCCTGGGCGACTGCCTCGATGTCCTCCTCCTCCCGCAGCGGGGGGTTCATCTTGAACAGGGGCGAGAAGTCGCGGCAGCAGGAGTGGTCCAGGGAGAGGTGGTGCGGCGTCACCTCGGCCGTCACGCGCACTCCCTGCTCCTTGGCCCGGCGGATGATCTCCACCGCGCCGCGGGTGGAGACGTGGGCCACGTGCAGCCGGCCCCCGGTGGCCCGCGCCAGCTCGACGTCCCGGAAGATCATGACGTCCTCGGCCAGGCGCGGGATGCCCGCCATCCCCAGCTTGACCGACCAGTACCCGGAATGCATGACCCCCTTGCCCGAGAGGGTCCGGTCCTCGGCGTGGGTCGTGATCGTGACGTCCAGGACCCGGGCGTACTGCAGGGCGTACTGCATGAGCTTGCCGTGGGAGACCGGATGGCCGTCGTCGGTGAAGCCGACGGCGCCGGCGGAGACCAGGTCCTTGAACTCGGTCAGCTCCTCGCCAAGCTGGCCCCGGGTGATCGTGCCGGTGGGATAGACCCGGCAGCGCCCCGCCTCCTCGGCCCGGTCCAGGATGTAGCGGACCGTGGCCGCCGTGTCGACGGGCGGGACCGTGTTGGGCATCGTCACCACGGAGGTGAAGCCGCCGGCCGCCGCGGCCAGCGACCCGGTGGCAACCGTCTCCTTCTCCTCCTGTCCCGGCTCGCGGAAGTGGACGTGGACGTCCACCAGGCCCGGGGCGCAGACCAGTCCGCCCCCGTCCAGGACGGGAATCCCCTCCCGGGACGGGGTCCCCACGCCCAGTCCCTCGATCCTGCCGCGGCGGACGTGGAGGAAGCCGTGGCGCCGCGCCAGCTTGCCGCCGCGGCAGAGCAGGACGTTGGTCACCAGGTACTCGGCCGGGATCCGCTGCCAGTTCCACTCCATGTCGTCTCCTTCAGGCCGCCGGGGCGAGCTGGCCGGGATCGCCGCCCGACAGCAGGTAGATGACGGCCATGCGCACGGCGACGCCGTTGGCCACCTGGTCCAGGATCACCTGGCGGGGGCCGTCGGCCACCTCGCTGCTGATCTCCACGTTCCGGTTCATGGGCCCCGGGTGCATGACGAAGCACTCGTCCTTCGTCAGCCGCAGGACGTCCTCGGTGATCCCGTAGAGCCTGTGGTACTCGCGGTTGCCCGGGAAGGTCATCCGCCCCTGGCGCTCCAGCTGGATGCGCAGGACGTTCAGGACGTCGGCCTCGGCCACGGCCTTGCGCAGGTCGAACTCCACCTTGACGCCGAGCCTGGCGATCGCCCCGGGGACCATCGTCGGCGGGCCGCAGACGGTCACCTCGGCCCCGAGCTTGCGCAGGCCGTAGATGTTGCTCCGCGCCACGCGCGAGTGGGCGATGTCGCCGATGATCGTCACCTTCCTGCCGGCCAGGTTCCCCAGCCGCTGGCGCATCGTCATCAGGTCCAGCAGGCCCTGGGTGGGGTGCTCGTGGGCCCCGTCGCCGGCGTTGACGACCGACGCCTTCAGCACCCGCGCCAGGTAGGCCGCCGCGCCGGGCGAGGAGTGGCGCATGATGATCATGTCGACCTTCATGGCCTGGATGTTCTCGGCCGTGTCGCGCAGCGTCTCGCCCTTCTTGAGACTGCTGGTGGAGGCGTCGAAGTTGACGATGTCGGCCGAGAGGCGCTTCTCGGCCAGCTCGAAGCTGATGCGGGTGCGCGTGCTGGGCTCGAAGAAGAGGTTGACGACGGTCCGGCCGCGCATGATCGGGACCTTGCGGACCGGCCGGTCGAAGACGGTGCGGAAGGCCTCGGCGGTGTCCAGGATGCCCAGGATCTCGTCGCGCGTCAGGTCCTCCAGGCCGATCAGGTCCTTGCCCCGCAGGATCATCCCTGCACCTCCCCCACGACGACCAGTTCGGCGTCGTCGAACTCGGGCACCTTGACCTTGATGATCTCCCGCTGGGAGGTGGGCACGTTCTTGCCCACGAAATCGGGACGGATCGGCAGTTCCCGGTGCCCCCGGTCGATGAGCACCGCCAGGCGGATGGCCCGCGGCCGCCCCCAGTCCATGATGACGTCCAGGGCGGCCCGCACGGTGCGGCCGGTGTAGAGGACGTCGTCCACGAGGATGACGTTCTTGTCGGTCACGTCCATGGGGATCGAGGTCTCGTTGACCCGCGGCTTGGGCCCGATCGTCGACAGGTCGTCCCGGTAGAAGGTGATGTCGATCGCGCCCTGGGGCACCCGGACCCCCTCGAAGCGCTCGATGACGTCGGCGATCGTCCGGGCCAGGGAGACGCCGCGCCGCTGGATCCCCAGCAGGACCAGGTCGTCCGTTCCCTTGTTGTGCTCGACGATCTCGTGGGCGATGCGGGTCAGGGCGCGCCGCATCTCGTCGCTGTCCATGATGACGGTCTTCTGGACGAAGGACATGCCGTCTCCTCTGCTCGGGGCACGAAAAAAGGCACGGGTGCGCGCGCACTCATGCCGTGGTTCCGCGGTTGGCCTCCTTTTGCGCCTCACGGGGCCGCATTAAAAGGATTGCTGTGGTCGCCCGGACACGGCCGGGCACGGGTGGAAGGTACCAATCGCGGTGGGGGTCTGTCAAGGTCGACCGGAACGACGCCTGCCCTCGACACGGACGTCCGGTGCAACTCCCTGCGCTGTCGCGGGATCGGGAACCGGGTGCCCGCGTCCCGTGCCCTCGTCACCGGGAGCGGCCGGGCCGCCCCGGCTCAATGCGCATCCACCGACGCCCGCAGCGCCGCGATCCGCCGCCGCGCCTCGTCGGCCCGTCGTGAGCCCCCGTCCAGCGCCAGGTACGCCCGCCAGGCCGCCAGGGCCTCGCGCGTGCGGCCGCCGGCGTCCAGGGCCCGGGCCAGGCCGTACGCCGCGTCGCGATCGCCGGGACGGTCCGCCAGCAGCCCGCGGTACAGGTCGGCCGCCGCGTCGAACCGTGTCTGGTGGAACAGGCAGCCGGCCAGCGCCAGCCGCGCGTCCCGGTCCCCGGGGCGACGGGCCAGGACCTCCCGCAGCAGCGGCTCCGCCTGCTCGTCCCGCCCGCGCCGCAGCAGGACGAGGGCCAGGTCGTAGCGGGCGTCGTCGAGACCGGGATCGACCGCCAGCGCCTCGCGGAAGGCCGCCTCCGCCACCACCAGGTCGCCTGCGGCCAGGGCGTCGACACCGCGGTTGTACGCCTCCGTCGCCACGCCGCGCTGCCGGGCCCGCTGCCACTCGGCGGGAGCCAGCTCCAGGCGCAGGCGCGTCCCCGGGACCGGCACCGCGGCGGCGGGCAGGCCGTTGGCGGCGGCGATCTGCTCCGCGCGCGCCGGATCACCGTACCAGGCCAGGGCGATGTCGGACAGGGTCTCCCCCGGCGCGACGACGTGGACGACGACGACCGGCTCGCCGCGGCGCAGGGTGTCCAGCGC
>CAYTEO010000016.1:0-49524 GCA_964436825.1 uncultured Fibrobacteraceae bacterium
CTACCCCCTCCCCGCCACCTTCAACCGAGCCTTCGCCCGTGCCATGGCCGCCTCGGCGCGTGCGATGTCGATGTCCGGGTTCGACCGTTCCGCCAGCCGCTTCTTGGCCCTCTCGAGCGCCCGCTCCGCGCGGGTGACGTCGATGTCCTCGGCCGGCTCGCAGCTGTCGACCATCACCGACACCTCGTTGTTCGCCACCTCCACGAAGCCGTTGCTGACGGCGAAGACGCTGACGGTGCCGGCGGCGCCGCTCTCGTCGTGGCGGATGGTCAGCACGCCGGGCACCAGGGCCGTGACCAGGGGGGCGTGGTTGGCCAGCACGCCGAAGTAGCCGGCGATGCCGGGCAGGGTGACCGACACGGCCTCGGTCTCCAGGAGCTTCTGCTCCGCTGTCGTGATCGTCACCTTGAACGTCTTGGCCATCGTCGTCTCCTGGTCCCGCCCGGAGGGCGGCTCGCCGCGGCGGCGCGGCCGGTCGGCCGACCGCGGTCCGGCGGCCGGGGCCGGGCGCGTCGCGCGGCGTCCCCGGTCCAGCCGTCGCGGTCGCTAGCTCTCGGCCTGCAGCTTCTCGTAGTTCTCCAGGGCCTCCTCGATCCCGCCGCACATGTAGAAGCACTGCTCGGGGATGTGGTCGTACTCACCCTCGACCAGGCCCTTGAAGCTGCGGATCGTGTCCTCCAGCTTGACGTAGCGACCGGGGCGGCCGGTGAAGGCCTCGGCCACGAAGAACGGCTGGGAGAGGAACTTCTGGATCTTGCGCGCCCGCTGGACGGTCTGCTTGTCCTCGTCGGACAGCTCGTCCATGCCGAGGATGGCGATGATGTCCTGCAGGTCCTTGTACCGCTGCAGGATCGACTGCACCTTGCGCGCCACGTCGTAGTGCTCCTGGCCGATGTAGCGCGGGTCGAGGATCCGGCTGGTGGAGTCCAGCGGGTCCACGGCCGGGTAGATGCCCAGCTCGGCGATCTGGCGCGAGAGCACCGTGGTGGCGTCCAGGTGCGAGAAGGCCGTGGCCGGCGCCGGGTCGGTCAGGTCGTCGGCGGGCACGTAGATGGCCTGCACCGAGGTGATCGAGCCGTTGCGCGTGGACGTGATCCGCTCCTGGAGCTGGCCCATCTCCGTGGCCAGGGTCGGCTGGTAGCCCACGGCGCTGGGCATGCGGCCCAGCAGGGCGGACACCTCGCTGCCGGCCTGGGTGAAGCGGAAGATGTTGTCGATGAACAGCAGCACGTCCTGCTTCATCTCGTCGCGGAAGTACTCGGCCATGGTCAGGCCGGTCAGGGCCACGCGCAGACGCGCGCCGGGCGGCTCGTTCATCTGGCCGAAGACCAGGGCCGTGTTCTTCAGCACGCCGGACTCGGTCATCTCCAGGTAGAGGTCGTTGCCCTCGCGGGTCCGCTCGCCGACGCCGCAGAAGACCGAGAAGCCGCCGTGCTGGGTGGCGATGGCGTGGATCAGCTCCATGACGATGACCGTCTTGCCCACGCCGGCGCCGCCGAACAGGCCGATCTTGCCGCCCTTGGCGTAGGGGGCCAGCAGGTCCACCACCTTGATGCCGGTCTCGAAGATCTCGTTGGCCTCGCCCTGGTCCTGCAGGGTGGGCGGCTTGCGGTGGATGGGCAGCGACTTGTCCGGCTCCGGCACCGGGCCCTTGCCGTCGATGGGCTGGCCGAGGAGGTTGAACAGCCGGCCCAGGCTCTGCTCGCCCACGGGCACGCTGATGGGGCCGCCGGTGTCGATCGCCTTCATGCCGCGCACCAGGCCGTCGGTCGAGTCCATGGCCACGCAGCGCACGACGTTGTTCCCGATGTGCTGCGCCACCTCGACCACCAGGTCGATCTTCCGCTCCTCGTCCACCACGTGGATGGCGTTGAGGATGTCGGGCAGATGGTCGGCGTCGAATTGGAGGTCCACCGTGGGACCGATCACCTGTACGACCCGTCCGTAGTTCTCGGCCATGTCGTTTTCTTCTCCTTGCTGGCCTAGAGAGCGTTGGCGCCGCCGACGATCTCGCTGATCTCCTGCGTGATGGCGGCCTGACGTTCCCGGTTGCGCTTCAGCGTGAGCGCGTCGATCAGCTCGCCGGCGTTCTCGGTGGCCGCCGACATGCTGGTCATGCGCGCCCCGTGCTCGCTGGCGTACGCCTCGCACAGGGCGATGTAGACGCGGTTGCGCAGGTACTGCGGCAGCAGCGCCGCGTAGATCTGCGCCTTGTTCGGCTCCCAGATGTAGTCCAGGTGCCGGCCGGACTCCTCGTCCTTGTCCTCGGCCGGCGGCTCGATGGGCAGGATGGTGAACGAGCGCGGCCGCTGCGTGAGGGTCGAGACGAACTCGGCGTAGACCAGCCGCACCTCGTCCACGGTCCCGTCCAGGAAGCGGCGGGCGCAGAACTCGGTGACGATCCGCGCCTTCTCGTCGCTGGCCGCGCCGCCGAAGTCGTCGTGGGAGGCGACGACGTCGTAGCCGCGCTTGCGGAAGTAGTCCCGCCCCTTGCGGCCCACGGCGTAGATCTCGGCCTCGACGCCGTCGGCGACGAGGGCGTCGATGTCCTGCTGGGCGATGCGGATGACGTTCATGTTGTAGGCGCCGCACAGCCCCTTGTCGCTGGTGACGACGACGTGGAGGATCCGCCGCCGCTCCCGTTCGGCGAAGAACGGGTGGTCGCCGCCGCCCGACTCCGCCAGGTGCCCCAGCAGCCGGCGCAGCCGGGACGAGTAGGGTCGCCCGGCGATCAGGCGGTCCTGCGCGCGGCGCAGCTTGGCCGCCGAGACCATCTTCATGGCCTTGGTGATCTGCTGCGTCGAGCGAACCGAGCGGATCCGCTTGTTGATCGCCTTGATGCCGGCACCGGCCACGTCAGACCTCCCCCGCTACGCCTGCGCCTGCTGCGCCTGCCGGCGGCTCGCCTTGAACTCCTCGATGGCGGCCCTGAGGGCCTCGGTCGTCTCGTCGCTCAGCTGCCCCGTGGTGCGGATGTCGTGCAGGACCTGGGAGTGCTTCTTCTCGAGGAAGACGTAGAAGTCCTGCTCCCACTGGTGGAGCGTCTCCACCGGCTCGTCGTCCAGGTAGCCCTGGGTGCCGGCAAAGATGATCGCCACCTGCTTCTCCAGCGGCAGTGGCTCGTACTGGCCCTGCTTGAGGATCTCGACCATCCGCTCGCCGCGGGTCAGCTGCCGCTGGGTCGAGACGTCCAGGTCGCTGCCGAACTGGGCGAAGGCCGCCAGCTCGCGGTACTGCGCCAGGTCCAGGCGGAGCGACCCGGCCACCTTCTTCATGGCCTTGGTCTGGGCACTGCCACCCACGCGGGAGACCGAGATGCCGACGTTGATGGCCGGACGGACGCCCGAGTAGAACAGGTCGCTCTCCAGGAAGATCTGGCCGTCGGTGATCGAGATGACGTTCGTCGGGATGTAGGCCGACACGTCGCCCGCCTGGGTCTCGATGATCGGCAGGGCGGTCAGCGATCCGCCGCCGTGCTCGTCCGACAGCTTCACCGCGCGCTCCAGCAGGCGCGAGTGCAGGTAGAAGACGTCGCCGGGGAAGGCCTCGCGTCCGGGCGGCCGCCGCAGCAGCAGCGAGAGCTGCCGGTAGGCATTGGCCTGCTTGGAGAGGTCGTCGTAGATGACCAGGGTGTGCTTGCCCTGCCACATCAGGTGCTCGGCCATGGCGCAGCCGGCGTAGGGGGCGATGTAGAGCATCGGCGCGGGCTCGCTGGCGTTGGCGGCGATGATCGTCGTGTACTCCATCGCGCCGTGCTCTTCCAGCGTCTTGTGGACCTGGGCGACGGTGGACTGCTTCTGGCCGATGGCCACGTAGAAGCAGTACACGTCGGTGTCCTTCTGGTTGATGATCGTGTCGATGGCGATGGCCGTCTTGCCGGTCTGCCGGTCGCCGATGATCAGCTCGCGCTGGCCCCGCCCGATGGGGATCATCGAGTCGATGGCCTTCAGGCCGGTCATCAGCGGCTCCTTCACCGGCTGGCGGTCGATGACGCCCGGTGCCTTGAGCTCCACGTTGCGCAGCTCGTCGCTGGGAATCGGTCCCTTGCCGTCGATGGGCTGGCCCACGGCGTTGACGACCCGGCCGATGACCCCGTCGCCCACGGGCACAGACATGATCCGGCCGGTGCGGGTGACCTGGTCCCCCTCCTTGATGTGGGTGTCGTCACCGAAGATGGCGGCGCCGACCGAGTCCTCCTCGAGGTTCAGGACGATGCCGTAGATGCCGCCCGGGAACTCGATCAGCTCGCCGGCCATGACGTCCTGCAGGCCGTGGATGCGGGCGATGCCGTCACCCACCTGCAGGATCGTGCCGACGCTCTCGACCCCGAGCTCCTGGTCGAACTTCTCCAGCTCCTGCGAGAGGATGGAGCTGATCTCTTCCGGCCTGAGTTTCAATGCACAACCCCTTGTTGTTCCCGGCCCCTGGTCAGCGGACGTCCGCCTCGGCGAGCTGCGCCCGCAGTCGGGCCAGGTTGGTTCGGATCGTCCCGTCGATCACCCTGTCGCCCAGCTTGACACAGACCCCGCCGATCACCCCGGGGTCCACCTCGCTGGTCATGACGATGCGCTTGCCGGTCAGCTCTTCCAGCCGCCGCGCCAGCTCCTGCCGCAGGTCGTCGGGCAGCGGCACCGCCGTGGTCACCACGGCCCGCGCCAGTCCCTGCTCCCGCTCGACGAGCGCCTGGTACTCCTGCTGGATGTCCGCCAGGAACTCCAGCCGGTCCTTCTCCAGCAGCAGGTCGAAGAAGTGCAGCAGCACGTCCTCGATGCGGCCGCCGAAGACCTTGCCCAGCAGCTCCCGCTTGCGGTCCCTGCCGATCTGCGGCGCCCGCAGCAGCTGCTCGAGCTGCGGGGTCTGCTCCATGATCGCGCGGACGTCGCGGTACGACTCGGCGACGGGCTCGACGATCCCGCGCCTGCGGGCGACCGTCAGCAGCGCCTGGGCGTACCGCTTGGCGACGGCGCGATCACGCATCGGACAGACCTCCCAGCCCGTCGATGTACTCGCGGATCAGGCGCCGGTGGGTCTCGTCGTCCAGCTTCTGGTGGACCAGCTTCTCGGCCGCCTGCAGTGCCAGTTCGACAACCCGGTCACGCAGCTCGAGCTGGGCCTTCTCCAGTTCCCGCTGCAGCTCCTGCTGCGTCTTCTCGAGCGTGGACTCGGCCTTGGCCTTGGCCTCCTGCTCGATCCGCTGGGCGATCTGCTCGCCCCGCTGGACGGCCTCCTGCACCCGTTCCCGCTCGATGACCTTGATGTTGGTCAGCTGGAGCTCGAACTCCTCCTTGAGGTGCTCGGCCTCCTCGCGGGCATGCTCCGCCGTCTCGAACTCGCGCTCGATGGTCTGCCGCCGGGAGTCCAGCAGGTCCAGGATGGGCCCCCAGGCGTACTTCTTGAGCACGGCCACCAGGATGGCGAAGCCGATGATCGTCGTCAGGATGACCGGTATGTTCAGTCCCATGTCCCAACCTTCCGCGGTCGATGGGTCCTGTCCGGCCGGGCGTCGGGGGCGGCCGGTCCGCCGCCCGCTTCCACCGACCGGAGACGTGGCGACGGCCCGACTAGCCGAGCTTGCCCATCAGCAGGATGACCGACAGCAGGGCGTAGATGGTCAGCGCCTCGATGAACGCGCAGCCGATGATCATGGCCGTCTGGATCTGGCCGATGGCCTCGGGCTGACGACCCATGGCCTCCATGGCGGAGCCGATGGCGCGACCCAGACCGAGCCCCGAACCGATCGCAGCGATCCCGACACCGAGAGGGAGAGCCATTCCTAGCAGTTCCATTGTTCCTCCTTAACCTTTCCAGGTTGTGGGCTGGGCCGTGGCCCAGGCATCTCCGGACGACCTCATCCCGGAACTCAGTGCCCGTGGGCCTCCCCGTGATCCTCGTGGGGAAGCATCAGGGCGATGTACACCGTCGAGAGCAGGGCGAACACCAGTGCCTGGATCGTGCTGGTCAGCAGCGCCAGGAACATGATGGGCACCTGGATCGGGATCCCGAACGGCACGTGGACGAACGACAGCATGCCGGCGCCCAGGACGACGAACACGGCGATCAGCTTGTCCTCGCCCATGATGTTGCCGAACAGTCGCAGGCTCAGGCTCAGCGGCTTGATGAACTCGCCAAGCACGTGCAGCGGGAACATCAGCGGCACGAACATCCACTCCACGCTGCTGCGCGGCGAGCCGGCCAGGTGGTGCAGGTAGCCCAGCGGACCGTTCTCCTTGATCCCGATGTACTGGACGTAGAGGAAGGTGCAGATGGCCAGCGCCACCGTCGTGTTGATCGACGACGTCGAGGCGTGCATGAACGGCACCAACCCCAGCAGGTTGTTCACCCAGATGAAGATGAACAGCGTGCCGAGGTAGGGCGTGTAGCGGCGGCCCTGCGGCCCGATGACCTGGACGACCATGTTGTCCAGGGCCTCGACCAGCATCTCGACGGCCGCCTGGAAGCGGGTCGGGTTGCGCTGGGTGTCGCGCACGGCGACCCGGACCATGACCAGGATCATCAGCATCGCGACGATGGCCGAGAAGATGGGATCCAGGTAGCTGGCCCGCTCGCCGTGGAAGTAGTCTCCCCAGAACAGGGCGACGAAGTTGGGCAGGTGGTAGGGGTCGTGCTCCTCGCCGTGCCCCTCGCCTTCAGCGTGGGCCGCGCCGTGGGAAACTGCCTGGGCCTCGCCATGCGAGCCATGCGACTCGTCGGCGGGCTCCCCGTGGTCGGCGGCACCGAGGCCGGCCGGCTCCTCGTGCTGCCCGCCCGCGGCGACGGTCGCGACAGTGGTCCCGTGTTCGACGGCCGGCACCGCGGGGGCGGCGACGGCGACCAGCCAGAGCGCGACGACCGTCAGCAGCATGGCCGTCCGGGTCCGGTCAGGCTTCATCATCTCCCCTTCTGCCTGGCGGTCGCGCCCGTCAGGGTCGGGCGGACGGCGATCGCGACGGCGACCAGCACGCCCAGCAGCAACGAGAACCCGACGACGCTGCTCAGAGGCGGCACTGCTCCGGAGAGCAGGGCCCAGGCTCCCAGTCCGTAGAGGGCCAGCTTCCCGGCCACCAGCAGGGCGATGCGCCCGGCGGGGCGCGGACGATCCGGCGGCACCAGCGCCGCCCGGACCAGCAGCTCGACCAGGGTGAATCCGGCGACGGCCCAGGCCGCCGTTCCCAGCACGCCCAGGCCGAACCGGCCGTGGCCCGTCGCCGCCAGCCCGCCGGCGGCGGCGACCGCGATGATCAGGGTCCAGAGCCGGGTCACGCGCAGCAGGTCCGTGTTCACGACCGCCCCTCGTTCCTGCGGATCAGCAGCCAGACCTGCCGCGCCGCGGCGACGAGCCCCAGGACGGCGCCTCCCGCCTCCCAGGCGGGGGCGTGTCCCCAGCATTTCCCGGCCAGGTGTCCCAGGTAGTACCCGACGAGCGGACCGGCGACCATCATGCTGGGGATCGTGGTGTAGATCCCGATGTCGCGGACCGAGCGCCGACGTCGCTCCTGGTCATGATCTTTCACGGTGACGCACTCCGGCGTCCTCCCGGCACCGGCGGACAGGTGCGATTCCCGTTCGCCGCCGGGCGCGGGGCGGCCCAATTAAGAGCTCGTTGACCGGCGTTGTCAAAAAGTTCCTGCGTCTTGGTGATCCGACAGGTCCCCGGGATCACTTGCCGCCCTGGGCGGGACCGCCGGCCGGGGGAGGCCCCTGGGGGTCCCGCGGCGTCGCGTGTCCCTGGGCCGGCGCCTTGCGCGGGCCGCCCATGCTGCAGTTGCCCTCGAAGAAGACCCCCTCGTCGATGACCAGGCGCTTGGTCTTGATGTCGCCCTCGACGTGGGAACCGCTCTGCAGCTCGATCTTGTTCTCGGCGGTGATGTCGCCGAAGAGCTGGCCGGCGATGATGGCGTTCTTGACCTTGACCGACGCGTTGACGACGCCGGTCTTGCCGATGATGAGGTTCTCGGGCGTGCCTATCGTTCCCTTGAACTCGCCCTCGATCCGGAAGGTCCCGGTGGCCTGCACCGTGCCCTCGAATCGACAGCCCTGTGCCAGGATGGACGTCTGCTTGCTGTCCACCTCGGGGATCCCTGCGTCCTTGCCGAACATGGAAGACCTCCTGTCCTGTTCTCTTGGTTAGCGGGCCGGGGCGCCTGTGGGATCGCCGGGGATGACGTTCCGCGGATCGACGGCCTGCCCGTCCTTCCAGACCTCGAAGTGAAGATGGGGAGCCGTCGCGGCACCCGTCCCGCCGAGGGTGGCGATCTCCTGCCCCGCATCGACCCGGTCGCCGGTCGCCACCAGCAGCCGCTGGCAGTGCCCGTAGACTGTTACGTAACCGAATCCGTGCCGGATTTCAACATAGTTTCCCAGATCGTCGTCCCAGCCGGCCTGCTGGACGACACCGGGACCGGCGGTCCGGATCGGCGTGCCGACCGGCGCCACGAGGTCGATCCCCTCGTGGGGGAGCACCCCGCGCGCCGGCGCCCCCGCCTCGAACTCCCGGGTGACGAACCCCCGCAGCGGCCAGTGGTCGGGGAGCGGGGTCATGATCTCGGCGGCCAGGTCCTGCAGGGAGGTCGCGGTGTCGGCGGCCGCCAGCCCGCTCTCCGGCGGCGCCACACCCAGCATGGCCAGGACCTTCTCCTGGATGTCGCGCATCTCCTCCAGCTCCCGGTTCAGCTCCTGGACCTTGGCCAGCTGCCGGCGCGATTCCAGCAGCTCCCGCCGCAGTTCGCCCACCTCCCGCACCTGTCCCAGCAGCGAGGTGTACGACAGGACGACCAGGACGAACAGCAGGGAGAGGGCCGCCAGCAGGACGGTCAGCACCACCAGTAGCCGACGGCTGAGATGATACTCCCGGGTGGACGTGTCGTCGCCCGGGATGACCAGGATCCGCAGGTAGGGGGGCAGGTGCCAGCGGCTCAC
Organism: uncultured Fibrobacteraceae bacterium; assembly: GCA_964436825.1. GTDB lineage: Bacteria > Krumholzibacteriota > Krumholzibacteriia > LZORAL124-64-63 > LZORAL124-64-63 > CAYTEO01. The sequence continues at coordinate 8,917 of CAYTEO010000016.1, forward strand.
GGTCTCTCCTCCCGCAGCGGTTGCTCGCCGATCAGGACATCGTCCTCGCCGAGCAGGTCCGTCGCCGCCCCCTGTCCCGGCCGGTAGCGCGGGAAGGTCATGACGAACTCCGCTCCCGGACCGTCGCCCAGCTCGATCGTCCCGCCGTGCTCGTGGACGATGCGCGCGACGATCGACAGCCCCAGTCCGGTCCCCTTGCCGTAGTCCTTCGTCGTGAAGAAGGGCAGGAAGATGTCCTCCCGGTGCTCCTCCGGGATCCCCGGCCCGGTGTCCCGGAAGGTGAGGACGACCTCCCCGGGCGCGCCGTCGCGGATGCCGATCGTCAACCGACCGCCCCCGGGCATGGCGTCCAGGGCGTTGGCCAGCAGGTTGAAGACGACCTGCTCGATCTCGTTGCGGTTGCCCAGGATCTCGCCGGGCACCTCGTCCTCGACGACGATCTCCACGTCGTGGGTCCGGATCGCCTTGTCCATCAGGAAGACCGTGTCACGGACGATCTCCACCAGCTCCAGGCGGCTCCGCTGTCGTCCCGACGGCCGGGCGAAGTTCAGCAGCCCCTTGATGATCGAGCGGCACTGCTCGGTCTGGCGGACGATCCGCTGGACGTCCTCCACGTCCTCCTCGCGGGTCAGCGACTCCTCGAGCATCTGGGCCGACAGGAGGATCGACCCCAGCGGCGTGTTGAGCTGGTGGGCGATGCCGGCGGCGAACTGACCGATGCCCGCCAGCTTCTCCGTCTCGCTCATCCTGGTCTCCAGCTGTTTCTGGGAGGTGATGTCCCGGGCGATGGCCACGAAGGCGCGGGGAGGCTGGCCGGCCGCGAGTCTCCGGTCCGGGCGGTCGGCGATGGGGGAGACCGTCAGCGAGATCTGGCCGAACTCCTGCTGGCCCCGCCTGCGGAGGGGGAACTCGTCCGAGACGCTGCGCGAGAGACGGGCCGCCTGCGCCATGAGCTGCTCGATGTGGATGCCGCAGCACGGCTTGAGGTCCTGGAACCGACGGTGCAGCACATCGCGACGCGGCACGCCGAACAGCCGCTCGGCCGCCTTGTTCCACTCCAGGACCGTCCCCCGCTCGTCGAGCAGGAAGATGGCCTCGCCGGCGTGGTTGATGATGTCGCGGTACCGCTGCTCGCTCCGCCGCATCCGCAGGCGCTCGCGGTGCCGGTCCCGCAGGACGACCCAGAAGCCCCAGGCGACGATGATGAACAGCACCATCGAGACGACCATCCAGACCTGGGCCAGCACCCCGATCTCGCCGGCCGCCTCCCGCCAGGTCGGCTCGCCCCGCAGCAGGTGCATGACGACGGCGCGGCCGCCGACGGCGACGTATGCCGCCAGGCCGGCGATGGAGACCCCCAGCAGGACGATCAGCAGGTCCACCCTGCGCTTGTGGGTAATATTAAGATAGAGCTTGCTGAGCTTCACCGCGCCACGCCCGGAGTAATATTACTCATCCCAGATCCGTGTCCACGCCGAGAAGGGAGAGGATCCGCAGCAGGTCCTCGTCGGAGTAGAAGCGGATCCCGATCGTGCCCTTGCCCTCGGGCGAGCGGTCGATCGTCACCGGGAAGCCGACGACCGCCTCGGCCCGCTCGCGCAGCGCCCGGACCTCGCGCGTCTCCTCGTGGGCGGCCTGGCGACGACGGCGACGGGTCCGCCCACCGTCGGTCCGCCCGGCCAGCAGGGAACGGACCCTCTCCTCGCACTCGCGGACCGACAGGCCGCGCCGCCGGCAGAGCCGGGCCACCCGGAGCCGGGCTTCCGGATCGTCCAGACCCAGCAGGGCCTTGGCGTGTCCGCGCGTGAGGGTGCCGCTCTCGAGCATCTCGAGGATCTCCTGCTCCAGGGTGAGCAGCCGCAGGGTGTTGGCCACGCTGCTGCGGCTCTTGCCCAGCATGATGGACAGCTCCTCCTGGGTCGCGCCGTAGGCATCCAGGAGCTGCCGGTAGGCCAGGGCCTCCTCGACCGGGTTGAGATCGTCGCGCTGGATGTTCTCCAGCAGGGCCACGCGCAGGGACTCGGTCTCCTCCAGCGTGCAGACCAGGGCGGGGATCTCGTCGAGCCCGGCAAGCGACGCGGCACGCAAACGACGCTCTCCGGCAATCAGGACATACTCCTGAGGCTGGTCAGCCCTGCCGCTGGACACCACGCCCGTGCGTTCCTCCAGGGAGACGGGCTCCGCCTCGCCCTCCTGCCGTCTCCTGACCAGGACGGGCTGCAGGACGCCCACCTGGCGAATCGAGTCCGCCAGCTCCCTCAGCGTGTCGTCCCTGAACAGCTTGCGCGGCTGGTCGGGATTGAGACCGATCTGCTGCAGCGGGATCATCCGCGCCTCCCGATCCCCGAGCACCGCCCCACCGGGCGCGGCGGACGCCCCCGAGATCAACGCAGACAGACCACGGCCCAGGACACGATCATGTCGTGGATTCATCCCCTTCTCCTTCATGCCATCCGCCGGTCGTCACTTTCGCCCGGAGAGCGATCAGCCGGCCGCCGAGCGCACCTTGGCCTCGTTCCGGGCGATGATCTCCCTGGCCAGCTCCAGATAGCTGCGCGATCCGAGACACTCCACGTCGTACAGCAGGATCGGCTTGCCGAACGAGGGAGCCTCGCTCAACCGGACGTTGCGCGGGATCTTCGTCTCGTAGACCGTGTCGCCGAAGTAGTCGATGGCCTCTTCGGCCACCTGGTTCGAGAGCTTCAGGCGCCGGTCGAACATCGTCAACAGAACCCCCTCGATCCGCAGGGAGGGATTGAGGCTCTTCTGGACGAGCTGGATCGTGCTGAGCAGCTGGCTCAGTCCCTCCAGGGCGTAGTATTCACACTGGATGGGAATCAGGACCGAGTCGGCTGCCGTCAGGGCATTGAGCGTCAACAGGCCAAGGCTCGGCGGCGTGTCGATGAGGATATAGTCGTAGCGGTCCCGGAAACCCGTGAGCGCTTCCGTCAGGAACCGCTCGCGCGCCACCTGGGAGACCAGCTCGATCTCGGCGCCGGCCAAGCGGCGGTCTGCCGGGATGATGTCGAGGTAGGGGATTTCCGTGTGGCAGATGGCCCGCTCGGGCGACACCGTCCCGAGGAGAACCTCGTAACTGGTCACCTCGCCGATGGAGGCCCCCATGCCGCTGCTGGCATTGCCCTGGGGGTCCAGATCGACGAGCAGGGTCCGCTGCTCCGCCGCGGCCAGGGCAGCGCAGAGATTGACGGCCGTCGTCGTCTTCCCGACGCCGCCTTTCTGGTTCGAGATGGCGATCATCCGTCCCATGGTATCGCCTCGCTGATCGATGGTGCTGGATTGGTCCGAGAAGGGGAGGCGGGACTGCCTTCTTGTACGTTCATGGACGACAACATACGCCCGGCCCGCGGCAGCTGTCCAGTCCCTTTTCCCTGTTTTCCACACATATTCTCTATTGGCGGTGGATAACACGTGCATCGAACAGCCTTTTGCGTGTTCCACGTGGAACAATGCACCGGATATCGGTCCACGACCGAGCGATGTTCCACGTGGAACATCGCTATTGCAAGGCTCTCGACGAGCGAGCCATGCCACGACACCTGGATTCCCGGTTGCTCGGTCAAACGCCGATGGAGTGCGTGGCTCTCCCGGGGCTCGCCCACCGATGCTCCATGAAGCGGATCTCCCGCTCGAGGAGCAGGTCTTCATCCTCCAGTAGACCAGGCAGTCGGGGACGAGCGTGCGGCATTGTTCCACGTGGAACATCGCTCTCTCTTCACGAGGGTTGACATGTATCTGCCCTGGTGGTTCCGGCCTTCCCTCGATGGGCCACAACACCTGGTGAGAGTCGAGTTCCAGGCATCCAGGGTGTGTTCCACGTGGAACAGCGGACGGAGGATGCGAGGAGGGCGAGCGTTCCCCCATCATGGCAAGAGTGATCAACGACCATGGGCCGAGGTGTTTCGGTCGGCACCCGGTCCGGGGAGCTGGATCCGGCCCTCATCGAAACGGACAGAGTCATCGATGTTCCACGTGGAACATCACTCCGGTCGGTTCGACGAAGGGACCTCATGGCAGGTCAGGGAAAGGACCGCCTCTCGTCCCGGCAAGGGAAGCTGGAGCGCGTCCTCGTCCTGGTCGGCACCAGGGCGAATGAACCTGACGATGAGCAGATGGGTCTCGAGGACGCCGGCGACGGCTCCGGAGAGATAGCGCTGCCATCCCCTGACGATCCGCTCGTCGTCGAGAGCCAGGGCCTTCATCGTGATGAGACCGGCGCGAGGAACCCGCGAGAGGGGGGGAGGGGTCAGCTTCGATCCCCACGCATCCCGCAGGACGGTCGTGCGGGAGAGGCGGGCGAGCCGGATCTGGCGCTCCAGGAAATCCCCTCTCTTGCCGCGGGGCTCCACCAGCCGGAGCGACCCGGGGGAGGGAAAGTCCCCGGACGCCCTCTCGAAGAGGATCGACCAGACGAGGCCAGGGAAACCCGCCCCGCTGCCCAGGTCCAGGTAGTGCCAGTGTTCAAGGGACGCCAGTGCCGGCCATCGCTCCCGGATCGCGTCGCCGGATGCGGTCAGCACGGCCCAGGCCTGTCTCGACTCCGCCATCAGATCACCGACGCGGGACTCGGCGTCCCGGCGCGAGACGAGGTTGATGGAGCGGTTCCAGCGCAGGACCTCCTCGCCGAACCGTCCCAGCGCCACGTCGGGATCGATCGGTTCACCCACCCGGGGATCGCTCAAGGCGATACCTCCTGACGAGGACGGAGAGAAGAGTGAGATCGCCGGAGCGGACACCGTCGATCCGGGCCGCTTGACCCAGGGTCGCCGGCCGCATCCGGGACAGTTTCTCGCGGGCCTCGTGACTGATCTGTGGATGCGCGTCGTAGGGGAAGTCGTCCGGGATCTCCAGGGCTTCCAGGTGGAGCTGCTCCTTGAGGTAACGCTCCTGCTTGCGGATGTAGCCCTCGTAACGGAGATCGTGGACGACCTGCTGGACGGCATCGTCGACCAGTCGATCCGGCAACCGGTCACCGCTGTGCTCCAGGACCTGACGGGCGATCAGTTCCAGTCCCTCCGTCGGATCGACGGAAGGTGCCCCGGCCTCCGTGTCGTCGCGACCGCGCAGGATCGCCTGCAGCTTGTGTGTATGTATCTTGTTTGTTTTCAATATGTTACGAAGTTGAGACGCAAGCCGCGCCCTCGCCTCGAGCCTCTCCATCTCCTGCCGGCAGAGCAGCCCCGCCTCCCGTGCCCGGGACACGAGACGCTCGACGACGTTGTCGCAGCGCAGGGCCAGCCGGTGCTCGGCGCGGGAGGTGAACATCCGGTACGGCTCGGTGATCTCCTTGGTCACCAGGTCGTCGATCAGGACACCGATGTAGGCCTCCCCGCGCCCGAGGACCAGGGGCGGGTCACCCGCCAGGGAGCGGACGGCGTTGATTCCGGCCAGCAGTCCCTGGGCGGCCGCTTCCTCGTATCCGCTGGTGCCCAGGATCTGGCCCGCCAGGAAGAGGCCGGCCACCGGCTTGCTCTCCAGGGAAGGGTCCACCTGCCAGGAGGGAACGCTGTCGTACTCGATGGCGTAGCCGTAGCGGACAAGCCGCGCCCGCTCCAACCCCGGGATGGTGTGGACGATCTGCTGCTGGACGTCGGCCGGCAGGCTCGTGGAGATGCCGTTGACGTAGATCTCCGGCGAGTCGATCCCCTCCGGCTCCAGGAAGACGTGGTGACGCCGGCGGTCCGGGAAGCGGACGACCTTGTCCTCGATCGAGGGGCAGTAGCGCGGCCCCGTCCCCTCGATGATCCCGCCGTAGAGAGGAGAGCGATCGAGGTTCGCCTCGATGATCGCGTGCGTGCGCTCCGTCGTGTGGGTCAGGTAGCACTCGATCCGGTTGCGGACCGGCTCGTCGGTGAACAGGGAGAACGGCAGGGGCGGCTCGTCGCCGTGCTGGACCTCCAGGCGGGAGAGGTCGATGCTGTCTCGGTCCAGGCGCGGCGGGGTACCGGTCTTCAGCCGCACGAGCGTGAAGCCGAGGCGCCGCAGGGCATCGCTCAGGTGGACGGCGGCCGGGGCGCCCTCCCGTCCGCCGCTGATCCGTCGCTCGCCCACGTGCATCAGCCCGCCCAGGAAGGTCCCGGTGCAGAGGACGATCCGCGGCGCGTGCAGCTCCCGGCCGTCGGCCAGCCGGACCCCGGCCACGGCCCGACGCCCATCCGCGCCCGCGACGACGACCAGGTCCGCGGCGTCGCCGGCGACGACCTCCAGGCCGTCGACGCCCTGGACGAGCTCCACCATGGCACGCTGGTAGTCGAGCTTGTCGGCCTGGGCCCGGGGGGAGCGGACCGCCGGCCCCTTGCGCCTGTTCAGCAGGCGGAACTGGATGCCGGTCCGATCGATGATCCGCCCCATGACGCCGCCCAGGGCGTCGATCTCGCGCACGAGGTGCCCCTTGCCCAGCCCGCCGACGGCCGGGTTGCACGGCATGCGCCCGATCTCCCGGGGATCGTGGGTCAGCAGGACGGTCCGCGCTCCCAGGCGGGCCGCCGCCACGGCCGCCTCGATCCCGGCGTGACCGCCGCCCACGACGATGATGTCCGACCGGTGCGTCAACGGTTCCACCATTCCTTCACTTCCCGACACAGAACCGGGAAAAGACGTCGTCCAACAGACGCTCCGTCCAGGCACGTCCGGAGATCTCCTCCAGCCGGGTCAGGATCCCGCCCAGCAGGGTGGCGACGACCTCGTCTGTCGCTCCGCCCTCCACCTCCCGGCACAGCTGCTGCAGTTCCTGCCGCGCCTCCCGGAGCCGTCGGCGATGGCGCTCGTTGAGGACGACCCCCAGCTCCGCGGCCTGGCGCAGCGACTGCTCGTCGGCCGCCGCCAGCATGGCGTCCCGCAGCTCGTCCAGGCCGGCCCCGGTGACCGCGGAGGTGGCCAGGACCGGCCGATCCCGCCACCGCGCCGGCGGCGTGTCGTCGAGCAGGTCGGCCTTCGTCCCGACGACCAGCAGCGGCGTTCCCCGGGGCACCTCGTCGAGCAGGCCCGGATCGGTCTCGACATCTCCGGTCAGATCGCACAGCAGCAGTACCATGTCGGCAACTGCCAGCAGGTGGCGCGTCCTGTCCATCCCCAGCCGTTCGATCCGCTCCCCGTCGCGGCGCAGGCCGGCGGTGTCGTGCAGGACCAGCAGGCAGTCGCGGTGGACCAGTCGGGCCGTGATGCTGTCACGGGTCGTGCCGGCGATGTCGTCGACCAGGGCGCGCTGCTCGCCCAGCAGGGCGTTGAACAGGGAACTCTTGCCCACGTTCGGCGGCCCGGCGACGACGACCTGGACGCCGTCGCGCAGGCGGCGGCCGGCGTCGCCCAGCCCCAGGAGCGCGCCCAGCCGCCCGTCGACCTCTGCCAGTGTGGCGGCGGTCCGTGATGCCGGGACGACGACATCGTCCAGCTCCTCGAACTCGAGGCTCCCGGTCAGCTCCGCCGCCAGCCGGCGCAGCGGCTCCGTCGCCTGCTCCAGCTCCCGCCTCAGTCCGCCCCGCAGCTGGGCCAGGGCGCCGCGGGCCGCCAGGCGCGACTCGGCGTGGATCAGGTCGGCCACGGCCTCGGCCTGCTCCAGGGAAAGGCGACCGTTGAGGAAGGCGCGACGGGTGAACTCCCCGGCCGCGGCCGGTCGCGCGCCGGCCGCCAGGCAGGCCTCGACGACCAGCCGTGCCGGCAGGATCCCGCCGTGACAGGTGAACTCGACGACGTCCTCGCCGGTGTAGGACCGCGGACCGGGGAAGACGACGGCGACGACCTGGTCGACCGTCTCCCCGCCGCGGGGATCGCGGATCAGCCCCACCGTCGCCCGCCGGGGACGCAGCCCTGTCGCACGGGGACCGCTTCCGTCACCGGCGACGAACAACTCCCGCGCGATGGGGATCGCCCGCGGCCCGGACAGCCGGACGACCGCCAGCCCCGAGGGCGCCGGCGGCGTGGCCCGGGCCACGATCGTCTCCCGTGCATCCCGACGTTCCGGCATGGCGTTCACCTGCTTCCGGGACGAGGACAGGGGCTCCGCTCGCGGCGCCCCTGTTCCCGTCGAGTCGTTCCAGGGCGAACGGCGGCCCTACTGCTCCGGATCTCCGGCGTCACCGGCAGCCGACGACGCTCCGGGCGCCGGGGAGGCCTGGGCCGCGGCCGGCGGCTGATAGTCCGGCGGCACCCGGTCGGGGAAGGTGACCACGACGTGGCGCTCCTCCCCCTCGCCCACGGTGTAGGTGGCCACGCCCTCGTGGCGCGCCACCTCGAGGTGGACGACGCGCCGGTCGCGGGCGTTCTGGGGCGGCAGGTGGACCTCCTCGCCGGTGGCCCGGACGCGACTGACGGCGCGCTGGGCCTGCTCGACCAGGCGCCCCTCGCGCCGGCGGCGGTAGTTGTTGACGTCGACGTTGACCGGCACGTGCTCGCCGAGGATCCGGGCGCTGAGCCGATCGACCAGGTGCTCCAGGGCATAGATCGTCACGCCATGGTGCCCGATCAGGACCGAGGCGCTGTCCCCGTCGGTGACGATCCGGACCTGGTTGTACTCGCCCTCGTGGACGGTCGTGCGGGAGATGAACCCGCAGCGGCGCATCAGCTCCTCGGCCAGGCCGCGCTGGAGCTCGGCCGCCTCGGACACCGGGACGGTCGGGCGGGGCGCGACGAGCTGCGCGGCGGTCCAGGTCTCCACCTCGGCCGCGGGCCCGTTGGGCGGGGTGGCCGTTTCCGCGGAGGAGACGGTCTCGGCCCGCCGTTCGCTCGTGGGCGTCTCCTCCACGGTCCCTTCGCCGGGAACGACACCTCCCTGTTCACTGCTCTCCGCTGCGCGGGTCTCCTGGCCGGCGGCCTCGCCCTTGGGGTGGCGACGATGGCGCGGCCGGCGCCGACGACGGCGGGAGCCGCGGCCCGGCTCCCCGTCTCCTGCGGCGGCGGGAACCGCCCTGTCCTCCTGCGGCACCTCGCCGGCCGGCCGGGTCGACGGGGATCCGTCCTCCCGCCGGTCGGTGGCGTCCGCGACCTCGCCCTCGGGGCGACGGCGACGGCGCGGCCGGCGCCGACGGCTGCGCGGAGCCTCCCCCTCTGCCTGGTCGTCGCGACGGGAGGCCTGGCGACGCTCGTCCCCCGCCGGACGTCCCTCGGTCCCCTCGCCGTTGGCCGCGGCGCGACGTCCGTCGCGCCGTTCACCCCGCCGATCACCACGACCGCCGATGGGCTGGGCCTCGCGGCGGCGCGGGCGGCGCCGGACCCTGACGACGGCGGGCTTGCGGCCGATCAGTCCCAGCAGGCCGCTCTTGCCCTCGTCCAGGACGGTGATCTCCACCTCGTTGCGGCGGGCCCCCAGGTAGAGGAGAGCCTCGGAGACGGCCTCCTCCACGGTCCGGGCCCGGCTGACGTACTCGTTGCGTTTCTGTTCGGGCATCAGCTCGCGGCACCTCCTTCGGTGGCCACGGTGCGATTGATCCTCCAGGTCTGGTAGGCGGTCACGGCGGTGTTGATCGTCCAGTAGACGACCAGGCCGGACGGCATGTTGTAGAGGAACAGCAGCATCATGATCGGCATCAGCGAGTTCATCGCCGCCATCTGGCCGCCCGCGCCGCTCTTGGGCGTCAGGCGCATCTGCCAGACGGTCACCGCGGCCATGATCAGCGGTAACAGGTTGAAGTTCGACCCCAGCAACGGCAGCGAAACCGGCAGGGTGAACAGGGCGTCGGGCTGGGAGAGATCGTTGATCCAGAGCATCCAGGGCGCCCGGCGCAGGTCGACCATGTTGTAAAGGACCTGGTAGAGGGCGAGGAAGACGGGCATCTGGATCAGCATCGGCAGGCAGCCGGCCATCCCGGCCAGGGGGTTGACCCCCTCCTCCCGGTACAGCTTCATCATCTCCTCGTTGTACCGCTTGGGGTCGTCGCCGAACTTCTTCTTCAGGGCGTCCAGCTTCGGCTTCAGACGGGCCTGCGACTCCTGCATCTGGCGCATGGCCCGCGTCCCCTTGGCGGTCAGCGGGTAGAAGATCAGCTTGCTGAGGATCGAGATGATGACGATGACCCAGCCGTAGTTGGGGATGAACCGGTAGAGCCAGTTCATCAGCCGCAGCACCAGCTCGGACAGCGGCTGCAGCCATTTCCAGCCCAGGTTGACGGCCTTCTCCAGGCGGGCCCCGTAGCGGCGCAGCTCCTGGTAGCGGTTCGGTCCCAGGTAGAGGGCGAAGTCTGCCGACCAGCCGCCGGAACGTGCGCTCAGGGGGCGCTCGACGGCCCAGCTCTGGCGCATCGTCTCGGGATCGCCGCCCAGCTGGACCTTGCCGGCGACGACCCGCTCGACCGCCTGCGGCAGGAACCCGGCCACGGAGAAGTACTTGTTCTGGACCGCGGCGAAGCGCAGGGTTCCGGAGTGGATCTCGCCCGCCTTCCCCCGCTTGGCCAGGGAGCCCTGGTTGAGGCTGTAGAGCTCCTCTCCCACCATGGCGACGGCGCGGAACCCGCCGAGGCCGCTGCGCATCATGGCCTTGATCTTCTTCTCCGTCGCGGCGATCCCCCGGTCCCAGACGAAGCGGATCCCGGTCGGCTCGCCGTAGAGGGCGGTCAGGGAGGGCGGCGCCTCGATCGCGTAGTCCAGTCCCACGTCGTAGCGATCGGGATGGAAGGTCAGCCGCTTGCGCACGACCAGCCCCCCCTCGGTCTCGGCCACCAGCTCGATGGTCGTCGGAGAGGAGCGATCGCCGAGATCGACCCGGGCCGGGCCCGCGATCCGGAAGGGTGCGCCGGTCAGGTCCAGGGAGCCCCTCTCGAACAGCACGACGTCGCCGGTGGCCGGGACGTTGTCCGTGTCGTCGCCCGGCACCAGCTGGACGGGCTGGCCGTCGATCCCCTCGTAGCGCAGGCAGCGCCAGGACACGATCTGGCCGCTGCGGGACGAGACGGTGGCGGCATAGAGCCCGGAGGAGACGACCAGGTCCTCCTCCCGCTGCGGCAGGAAGGCCAGGGGATCGACCACCGGCGCCGCGGCAGCCGGCGCGGCCGTGGCCCTTTCCGCGGGCATGGAGACGTCCTCGTGACGCGACGCCTCCTGTCGGGAACCGGGCGCGACCCGGGCCTCCGTCACCGCCGTCGTATCGGCCGCCATCTCCCCCGGCCGCGGACCGTACCACTTCTCGTTGAGCTTCAGCCAGACGATGAAGAGGGCGAAGGAAAGGACCATGGCCAGGGCCGTGCGTCTATCCATGACGGTGATCTCCTGTGAGGGGACTTCCGGACTGGTGGTGATGGTTCCCTGGGACGGGATCGTAACCTCCGGGATGCCACGGATGGCAGTGGACGATCCGGCGAAGCGAGAGCCAACCGCCCCGGACCAGGCCGTGGCTGCGCAGCGCCTCCATGGCATAGACGGAGCAGGTCGGCTGGAAGCGACAGGTGGCGGGCAGCAGTGGCGAGAGGACCGCGCGGTAGAGCCGGATCATCATGTAGGGAATCCGCCACATGTCTCTGAGATCTTCTCCCGCTCCCCGCCGGACAGCTTTACCGTCCTCCGGGGGTGTGTCGCGCCCGGTCGGCCCGCCGGTCTTCCTCCTCGCGGGCCAGGACCCGCTCCATCTCGGCGACCAGGTCGTGGATCCCGCGCTGCAGGATGGCCTGCCGGGCCACGAGCACGATCCACAGTCCCTTTGCCTCCCCGTCAGGGAACAGGGCGCGATGAAGTGGGGAAGCGAGGAAGCGAGGCGACAAGTCGTGCCGCTCCAGGAGCGTCTCCCGCAGCAGGTGCCTGAGAAGCCGTTTCGCCCGGTTGCGCCTGACGGCCCCGCCGACACGCTTGCTGGCCACGACGGCCGTTGCCACCTCGGGGGCGGGCAACAGGTAGAGGACGAAAGAAGGGGCGACGAACTTCCGCCCGCGCTCGTAGACCGCAGCGAAGTCCTCGCGCCGCCTCAACGATCGGGGTGCGCTCATCCCGATCGCCCCGTCGCCGCTCAGACGCTGAGCCGCTTGCGACCCTTGGCGCGACGGCGCTTCAGGATGAGTCGGCCCGCACGGGTCGACATCCGCTTGCGGAAGCCGTGGGTCCGCGCGCGCTTCAGGTTGCTCGGCTGGAAAGTCCTCTTCACGATCCCTCACCTCCGGGGGGCTGTTTCATTCGACAGGAACCGCGAAACATTATGTCCACATTGAGGATCTGTCAAGGAACATCGACTGTTTACCTCGACGGAGCCGACGGAGAGCTTCCCGACGGGCCGGTAGAGTCGACTCGATCCCAGGAACCGATCGATGAGACATATGCGTGACAACTTCCAGTGATTCCAGCCGGTTATCTGTTTTTCCAACCTACCCGAAAAAAGTGCTTGCACGCCCTATGGGGTCGTGATAGCTTCTCCACACGTGTTGAAAACCACGACAGCATCATCTGAAGTTATCCACAATATCTCTTTATTGTGGATAACAATGACAGCTAGAGGTCGGTTTTCGTAACACATTCTGTTCCGGTCTATTACTCGGTAGTGGGTGATTTTACCCACTGGCGGTTCGGGGATCTTTGTGCCTAGGGCTGTGGAAAGGGTGCAGATGGAACTGGCTCCCCTGACTCCATACTGGGACGATATCTTGGAAGCAGCCCGCCACCTGGTTCCACAGCAGGCCTACGAGACCTGGTTCCAGCCCCTGAAGCCCGTCTCCCTCGCCGGCGACAACGTCGTCGTCCGCTGTCCCAACCGTTTCTTCATGGACTGGTTCAGCGAGCATCACCTGGAGACGCTGGAATCCGTCCTTGGACAGCACTTCGGCCGTCGCATGACGTGTCGTCTCGAGGTGGACGAGCAGCAGCCCCTGTCCGAGGCCTTCCAGCTTCCTCCGCAGGTGACCGGCCAGGAGCAGTCCCTGCCCCTGGCCGACCCGATGTCCCGCAGCGAGGTGGATGAGAATCCCGCTTCTCGTATCTACCTGAACCGGGACTACACCTTCGACAACTTCGTCATCGGCTCCGGCTCCAAGCTGGCCCACGCGGCGGCCGTCGCCGTCAGCGAGAATCCCGGTCGGGCCTACAACCCGCTGTTCATCCACGGCGGCGTCGGGCTGGGCAAGACCCACCTGATGCACGCCATCGGGAACGCCGTCCTAACACTCCATCCCGGGACCAACGTCTGCTACGTGACGGCCGAGCAGTTCATGAACGACCTCATCTGGTCGATCCAGAAGAACCGGACCTACCAGTTCAAGAACCAGTACCGGAACGTGGACGTCCTGCTGGTCGACGACGTGGCCTTCCTGGCCGGCAAGGAGTCGACCCAGGAGGAGTTCTTCCACACCTTCAACGCGCTCTACAACGACAAGAAGCAGATCGTCCTGACCTCGGACCGGGAACCGCAGGAGATCCCGACACTCGAGGAGCGGCTCCGCTCCCGCTTCGACTGGGGCATGACCGTCAGGATCCAGCCCCCCGACCTGGAGACGCGGATCGCCATCCTCAAGCGGAAGGTCGAGACGAACAACATCTACATCTCCGACGATGTCATCGAGTACATCGCCGTCAATGTCACCGACAACATCAGGACCCTCGAGGGGGCGCTGATCAAACTCCTGGCCTTTGCGAGCCTCACCGGCAGCGAGATCAGCCTGGACATGGCCTCGGAAGTACTCTCCTCCGTGGTCCAGGCCTCGCCGTCCAGGGCGGCGACGATCGCCGACGTCATGAAGGTGGTCTGCGAGCACTATGGCGTGACGATCGATCAGCTCAAGTCCAAAAGGCGCACCCAGGACCTCGCCCTGGCCCGCCAGGTGGCGATGTACATCGCCAGGGAACAGATCGGCGCTCCCCTCACCAAGATCGGCCGGGAGTTCGGCGGCCGCGACCACACGACCGTCATGCACGCCTGCAGCAAGATCGGCGAGATGTGCCGCAAGGACCCCCGTTTCCGGGGAACGATCAAGGATCTCGTCGACCGTCTGTGATCACCTGCCCTGGTCCCCTCGACCGGTGGACCAACCTGTGGAAAGGATGTGGGTGCCTTGGGGACCGCTCGACTCGACGGTGCACGGATGGGGATGACTGCGGCCGCGACCACGATCGTTCCCGATTCCATCCACAGTGTCGACCGGCGGCGACGGGCCGATAGAGGTCTCCTGGGAAGGAACAGGCACCTTGTCCACGGTATCCACAGGCCCAACTCCTGCTCCTTCCTTCTTCATCATGTCTTGATACAGGGAAGCGCGGTGCATATCATGGTGCCCTGCTCACGACCGACCCTGTCATCGCTTCCATGGAGGGCGATCCCTTGAAGATCACCGTCTCGCAGACCGACCTGCAGAAGGCTCTCTCGCTGGCGGCGAACGTCATCCCCGCCAAGACGCCCATGCCCAACCTGAGCTGCGTCCTGCTCGAGGCCACCGACAGCCAGCTGAGCATCTCGGCGACGAGCCTGGACCAGTCCCTCCGGACGAAGCTCGGCGAGGTCCAGATCACGGAGCCTGGCAAGGCCGCCGTCCCAGCGGCCAAGCTCGTCTCCTTCGTCCGCAGTCTCCCCGCGGGCGAGGTATCGATCGAGGAGAAGGACGGCACCATCACGGTGCGCAGCGGCAAGTCCATGCTGTCCGAGACGGGAATGAACCCCGATAGCTTCCCGGCCTTCCCCGACCTGGGCGATGCCACCGGTTCCAGCGTGCCGGCCGACATCCTGGTGGAGATGATCCGGTCCACCTCCTACGCGGTCTCCAAGGACGAGACCCGCCCGGCCCTGATGGGGATCCTCTGGGAGATCAAGCCGACGGGCCTGGCCATGGTCGCCACGGACGCCCACCGCCTGGCGCGCTGCGAGTACCCCCTGGACTGGGGTGTCACCGAGATCCGCAACGACATCGCGGACACGGCGGGAATGCTCCACCTGCTGCGGATCGCCGAGGGAGCGGAGAGCGTCGAGGTCTTCTTCGGGGACCGGCAGATGAGCTTCCGAGTCGGCGCGACGGAGCTGCACACCCGCGTCATGGAGGGACCGTTCCCCGACTACAACGCCGTCATCCCGCGCGAGAACGACCTGCGCCTGACCGTCGACCGGGAGTCGATGATCAGCGCAGTGCGGCGCGTGTCGATCACGGCCGACAGGATCACCAGCCAGATCCGCCTGGGCATCGAGGCCGGCCGGATGGAGCTGTCGGCCATCGGATCCGACGGCAGCCGCGCCGAGGACGAGATCCCCATCGGCTACGAGGGCAGTGCCCTGGAGATCGGCTTCAACTACAACTACCTGCTGGACGTCCTGAAGAACATCCCGTCGGACAACGTCGAGATCGCCCTGAAGGATCCCCAGAGCGCCGCCCTGTTCCACCCGGTCGGCGACGATCTCCGTGGCGAGCTGATCTGCCTGTTGATGCCGCTGCGCCTGACCGGCGACTGATCCGGCCATGCGCCTGCTGTCCGCGCACCTGCTGGGCTTCCGCAACATCGCGGAAGCCCGGCTGGAGTGCTCCCCCACCGTCAACGTCCTGCTCGGCGCCAACGGCCAGGGGAAGACGAACCTCCTGGAGGCCCTGGACTACGTCTCGCTGGGACGCTCCTTCCGCGGCGCGTCCGACAGCGAACTGGTGGGTTTCACCGCCGAGGCCGCGCACCTGGAACTCGTGGTCGAGACCGAGGGTGGCGGCAGGTCCGTCTTCGAGGTGGGATTGGACCGGCAGGGTCGCCGCCGGCTGCGGATCGACGGCGTGACGGTCAGGCGCAAGAGCGAGCTGGTGGGACGGCTGACCACCGTCGTCTACGATCCGCGCACCGTCGAGCTGGTCCGCGGCGGCCCCCGGCTGCGCCGCCGCTACCTGGACAGGGGGTTGAGTCTCCTGTCGCCCGAGTACTTCCGCAACCTCCAGCTCTACCAGCGGGCGCTGCGCCACAAGGGGCACCTGCTGCGCGAGGGACGCCGCCTCGGGCGGCCCCTGGCGGCCCTTGTCGAGGACCTGCGGGCCTGGAACCGGGAGCTGGCCGCCACGGGTGCGCTCCTGGTCCGCGACAGGGTCGCCCTGGTCCGGGAGCTGGGTCCCCTGACCTCGCAGCTCCACGCCCGTCTCAGCGGTCGCCAGGAGGAGATGGAACTCGTTTACAAGCAAGGAGTTGGTGATATCGAGATTGCGGCGGGAGAGGACGATTTCGAGGGGGCATTTTGCGCCCGTTTGGACTATATTATGGCGGATGAGTATCAGCGTGGACGCTGCCTCGCCGGACCCCATCTCGACGATCTCGACGTGCGCCTCGACGGCGTCAGCCTGCGGACCTACGGTTCCCAGGGAGAGACGCGAACGGTGGCCATCGCCCTGCAGCTCGCCCAGGGGGAGATGATCTGGCGACGCCGGCGCGTGCGCCCCGTCCTGCTGTTCGACGACATCTTCAGCGAGCTGGACCCCGACCGGGCCCGCCGGTTGCAGCAGTTGACGGCGGAGAGGCATCAGGTCTTCATCGCGACCGCCCGCGAGGAGGACATCAGCGGCTGGCAACCCGAGGGCCGCCGCCTGTGGCGGGTGACGGCCGGCGAGGTGGTAAGGGTGGAATGAGCCGACACGACGGCAAGCGAGGTCCCCAGCCGGTCCGTTCGATACTCGAGGGAGTCCTCGAGGGGCTCGGCCTGACCGAACGCTTCGCCGAGCGCCGGCTGCTGGAGGAGTGGGAGGAGATCGTCGGAGCGCGGTGCGCCGAACACTGCCGCGCCGTCGACATCGCCGACGGAGTGCTGATCCTCGACGGGGACCACGGCGCCTGGCGCCAGGAGCTGACGCTCCTGTTCCCGGCCATCATCCGCAAGTACAACGAGCGCCACGGCGAGGGCTCCGTCCGGGAGATCCGCTGGCGGGAACGGTCCGGTCGGTCCGGTCGGCAGCGCCGGCGGGACGGGCGACGTGGCGCCGGCAGAGAGTGAAGGACGACGCATGAACGCTGCATCGAGGGAGTACACGGCCGACGGGATCCAGGTTCTCAAGGGACTGGAGGCGGTCCGCAAGCGGCCCGCCATGTACATCGGCGACACGGGGACCCGCGGGCTCCACCACCTGGTCTACGAGGTCGTCGACAACGCCATCGACGAGGCGCTGGCCGGCTACTGCGACCACATAGAGGTGACGATCCTGCCCGGCGACGCCGTCCGGGTGGTCGACAACGGGCGCGGCATCCCGGTCGACATGCACGCCACCGAGGGCAAGCCGGCGCTCGAGGTCGTCATGACGAGCCTCCACGCCGGCGGCAAGTTCGACCGCGGCACCTACAAGGTCTCCGGCGGACTGCACGGCGTCGGCGTCAGCTGCGTCAACGCCCTGTCCGAGCGGCTGCGTGTCGAGGTCCGCCGCGACGGCAAGATCCACGTCCAGGAGTACGTCCGCGGCGCGCCCACCTGCCCCGTCCATGTCGAGGGGACCTACGACGGCGACGGGACGGGCACGACGGTGGAGTTCAAGCCCGACCCCGAGATCTTCCCCGACAGGGTCTACCACTACGACACCCTCAAGTCGCGCCTGCGGGAGCTGGCGTTCCTGAACAGGGGACTGACGATCGTCCTTGAGGACGCCCGCGACGGCCAGCCGAAGCGGGACGTGTTCCGCTACGAGGGCGGGATCGTCGAGTTCGTCAAGTGGCTCAACGAGAACAAGAACGTCCTCTGCGGCGAGCCGGTCCACTTCGAGGGGGAGAAGGACGGCGTCCAGATCGAGATCGCCCTGGACTACAACGACGGCTACGCCGAGAACCTCTACACCTTCGCCAACAACATCAACACCCAGGAGGGGGGCACCCACCTGTCGGGATTCCGGGCCGGGCTGACCCGCACCCTGAACACCTACGCCCAGCGGGAGAACCTGCTGAAGAAGGAGGTCAAGTCCCTCTCCGGCGACGACGTCCGCGAGGGACTGACGGCGGTCATCTCGGTCAAGATCCCCGAGCCGCAGTTCGAGGGGCAGACCAAGACGAAGCTGGGCAACACCGAGGTCAAGGGGCAGGTCGAGGCGCTGGTCAACACCTACCTGGGCCAGTACCTGGACGAGCACCCGACGGTGGCGCGCAAGATCATAGGCAAGTGCGTCGGCGCGGCCCAGGCCCGCGAGGCGGCCCGGCGCGCCCGCGACCTGACCCGCCGCAAGTCGGCTCTCGACTCTGCCGCCCTGCCGGGCAAGCTGGCCGACTGCTCCAGCACCGATCCCGAGGAGTGCGAGCTGTACCTGGTGGAGGGCGACTCGGCCGGCGGCTCGGCCAAGCAGGGGCGTGACCGCCGCTTCCAGGCCATCCTGCCGCTGAAGGGGAAGATCCTCAACGTCGAGAAGGCGCGCCTGGACAAGATCCTCTCCAACGACGAGGTCCGCACCGTCATCACCGCCCTGGGCACCGGCGTCGGGTCGGGCATCTTCGACATCTCCAAGCTGCGCTACCACCGGATCATCATCATGACCGACGCCGACGTCGACGGCGCCCACATCCGCACCCTCGTGCTGACGCTCTTCTTCCGCTACTTCCGGGAGATCGTCGAGCACGGGTACGTCTACATCGCCGAACCGCCCCTGTACCGCGTCAAGAAGGACAGGCGGATCGCCTACGCCTACAGTGACGAGCAGATGGAGCGGCTGGTGGAGGAGATGGGCGGCAAGGGCGTCTACGTCCAGCGCTACAAGGGCCTGGGCGAGATGAACCCCGAGCAGCTCTGGGAGACGACGATGGATCCCGAGCGCCGGACCCTGACAAGGGTCACCCTGGAGGACGCCGCCGCCGCCGACCGGGTCTTCTCCGTCCTGATGGGGGACGACGTGGAGTCGCGCCGGCGGTTCATCGAGCAGAACGCACACCTGGTCCGCGTGGAGGACCTGGACATCTGACCCTTCCGGCGCGCCACCGCGCCCACCGGACGGGCTGAACGAGGGAGAACGGCGACACCATGGCCGAGCGCAACATCGGGCACGTCCTCGAGGTCGACATCAACGAGAAGATGGAGCAGTCGTACCTCGAGTACTCCATGAGCGTCATCATCTCGCGCGCCCTGCCGGACGCCCGCGACGGGCTGAAGCCCGTCCACCGGCGCGTCCTGACGGCGATGAACGACCTGGGCCTGCAGCCGGGCAAGCCGTACCGCAAGTCGGCCAAGATCACCGGCGACACGACGGGCAACTACCACCCCCACGGGACGGCGGCCGTCTACGACACGCTGGTCCGCATGGCCCAGGACTTCAGCCTGCGCTACCCGCTGGTGGACGGGCAGGGGAACTTCGGGTCGATCGACGGCGACTCGCCGGCTGCCGAGCGGTACACGGAGGCGCGCCTGACGCCGCTGGCCACCGAGCTGATGCGGGACATCGAGAAGGACACCGTCGACTTCGTCCCCAACTACGACGGGTCCCGGACCATGCCCGCGGTCATGCCGGCGGCCGTGCCGAACCTGCTGATCAACGGCGCCGACGGCATCGCCGTGGGCATGGCCACCAAGATCCCGCCCCACAACCTGACCGAGGTCTGCGACGGGCTGATCGCCCTGCTGGACAATCCCGAGCTGGGGCCGAACGACCTGCTGGAGTACGTCCAGGGTCCCGACTTCCCCACCGGCGGCATCATCCAGGGACGGCGCGGCATCGTCGACTACGTCAACACGGGACGCGGGCGGATCATCGTGCGCGGCCGCGCCGAGATCGACGAGGACAGCAAGGGGCGCGCCCGGATCATCATCACCGAGCTGCCCTACCAGGTGAACAAGGCGGCCCTGGTGGAGAAGATCGCCCACCTGGTCCGCAACAACGTGCTGGAGGGGATCTCGGACCTGCGCGACGAGTCGGACCGGCAGGGGATGCGCATCGTCGTCGTCCTGAAGAAGGACGCCTACCCGCAGGTGGTGCTCAACAAGCTCTACGCCCACACGCAGCTGCAGCAGACCTTCGGGGTCATCAACCTGGCCCTGGTCGACAACCGGCCGCGGGTGATGAACCTGAAGGAGGCGATGCAGGTCTACCTGGACTTCCGGGAGGAGGTCGTCGTCCGCCGCACGCGGTTCGAACTGCGCAAGGCGGAGGACCGGGCCCACATCCTGGAGGGGTACCGCATCGCCCTGGATCACATCGACGAGATCGTCGAGCTGATCAAGACGAGCGAGTCGCCCGACACGGCGCGGACGGCCCTGATCGAGAGGTTCGGCCTGTCGGAGAAGCAGGCCCAGGCCATCCTCGACCTGCGCCTGGCGCGGTTGACCGGCCTGGAGCGCCAGAAGATCGAGGACGAGTACCGGCAGCTCATCGAGCTGATCGCCGAGCTGAAGGAGATCCTGGGCAACCGCTCGCGGGTGCTGCAGATCATCCGCGAGGAGCTGGAGGAGATCCGTCGCAAGTACGGCGACGAGCGCCGGACCGAGATCGTCCCCGAGGAGGACGACATCGACCTGGAGGACCTGATCGCCGACGAGGACGTGGCCGTCACCATCTCCCACGACGGCTACGCCAAGCGGATCCCGCTGTCGACGTACCGGACCCAGGGCCGCGGCGGCAAGGGGATCACGGCCATGGGAACCAAGGATGAGGACTGGGTCGAGCACCTGTTCATCGCCTCGACGCACTCCTACCTGCTGGTCCTGACGGAGAAGGGCCAGTGCTACTGGCTCAAGACGTACCAGATCCCCCAGGCGGCTCGGGCTTCGCGCGGCAGGCCCATCGTCAACATGATCCAGATCGCCCAGGACGACAGCGTCCACGCCGTCATGCCGGTGCGCGAGTTCCGCAGCGACCAGTACCTGGTGATGGCCACCAGCCGGGGAATCATCAAGAAGACGCCCCTGGACGCGTTCAGCCGCCCGCGGCGGGCCGGCATCCGGGCCATCACCCTGCTCGAGGACGAGCACCTGGTCAGCGTCAAGGTGACCGACGGGAAGCAGGACATCATCCTGGCCACCAGCGGCGGGATGGCCATCCGGTTCCACGAGGCCGACATCCGTCCCATGGGACGCTCCGCCCACGGCGTGAAGGGGATCACCCTGAACGAGGGGCAGCGCGTGGTGGGGATGGTGGCCGTCCAGGACGGCGAGACCCTGCTGACGGTCACCGAGAACGGCTACGGGAAGCGAACCCCCATCGCCGACTACCGGGTCCAGCGGCGGGGCGGCCGCGGCCTGATCACCATCCGCTGCACCGAGCGCAACGGACGGCTGGTGGAGATCAAGGAGGTCAGCGACGATCAGGAGTTGATGGTCATCACGCAGGGTGGCATCATGATCCGCGTCGCCGTCCGGGACATCTCCACCATGGGGCGGAACACCCAGGGCGTGCGGATCATCAGCCTGAGGGGGGATGACAAGGTCGTCGGCGTCGCCCGGATCGAGGCCGACGACGAGCAGCAGACCTCGTCCGAAGGATGAGCATGACCGCCCGTTGCTGGTTGCTGGCGCTGCTGCTGGGGGTCGGACCGATCGTGGCCCGGAGCGCCCCCGTCCATACCTACCTGCTGGGTCCGGAGGCCTCGGCCGCCCTGCAGGCGACGGGAGAGGTGCGTGTCGTGGCCCTCGACACCGCGGGGATCGCCGTCGGCACGCCGCTGCTGACGGTCGAGCCCGTGCTCTCCTCCCGACAGCTCCGTCGCACCATCGCCGAGGCGCCGTTCACGGCGTTCACCCGGGTCGGTGCGCCCGGAGGGCGGCGTGGCCTGCTCCACCCCGCCGACGACGACGGGGACGGGGTCGCCGACGAGGATCCCCTCGACGGAAGCGACAACGACGGGGACGGCCTGGTCGACGAGGACTTCGCCGCCATCTCCGACGCGATGGCCGTCGTCGATCTTCCTGCCGGTCCGCACCTGGAGCTCTACCACTGGAACTATCCCCACCTGCAGCGGGTCCTGTTCCTCGACGCGACCGATCGGGAAGGACGCGCGATGGCGATCCGCTTCACCCTGCGTCCGGCCGGCGGGACGTGGCAGCGGCTGGAGCTGACCCTGCGGACCAGGAGCTGGTTGCCCGTCGCCGCCGCGGAACCGGTTCCGGTCTGGACGGCGCGCCTGGAGGGGTTCGGGCAGGAGCGCTGGGTCGGTCTGCTGACGCTGTCGGAGGGCACGTCGGTGGAGCGGTCGGAGAGCGGGGAGGAACTGACCGTCTCCGGTCCGGCCGCGGCGACCTTCGCCGTCGCCGTCGCCGCCACTCCCACGCAGCTGCTGGGCGCCCTGGCCGAGGGACGGACCGTCCGCGAGGGAGCGCCGCTGCGGCCCGGGGAGCCGGCGATGCCCTGGATCGTCACCCCGCCTCCCTGCCCGCTGCTGGAGAAACAGTCGCCGGTGGTCTGCTGGTTCACCCGCAACGAGGGATGGGTCCTCCGCCTGACCCTCCCGACCGGCTGTACCTGGTTGCCCGATCCGCAGGGCTTCCGTCTCGGCGGTGAGCCGTGCGGCGCGCCGGCCGCGATCGAGCTGACCTCCGGCGAGGGCCGGGTGCTCCTGCGCGCGTCCGGCCGTGCGGATGGCCCGACGATCCCCTCCTGGGTGGCGTCCTATCTCGCCCTGGCCGGGGACGGGGCGAAGGGCGCGACGCTCGAGCTCTCCTTCCCGCATCCGGCGCCCGTCGAAGGCGCAGCGAAGCTCCAGGGGAGCTGGCCCTTCGGCTGCGGCTTCAGCGAGACGGCCCTTCGCCTGCCGACGGAGGCGGAGGTCACCGACCAGGGATCCCGTCCACCGACCCTGTCGCCGGAACTGGTCGACGGCTATCCCAATCCCTTCCGCGACCACCTGACCGTCGCGTTCCGCGTCCCCTCCACCGTCGGCGAGGGTTTCGTCTGGGACGGGGACCGGCCGCCGGGTCTGAAGGCCGACGATCCCATTCCCTACAGTTCGCCGCTGCCGAGGACGACTTTGAAGATTTATACGATCTCGGGCCGGGAGATTGTCACGCTGTATGACGAACCGTCCGCTCCAGGAACTTACCATGTGGAATGGGACGGTCGCGATCCAACGGGCAGGCGCGTTGCCATGGGGACCTATTTCTGCAAGCTCCAGGTGGACCAGTGGTCCGTCACGACAAGGGTTTCCGTGATCCGCTGACCGGGAGGTCGGGAAGGACCGGATCCGGTCATGGTGGGACATCACGGGGAACGACGGAGAACAAAAAGGGAAAACAGGATATTATTTTCTTGTGATCCCAGAGCGGTTGCTCTATAATCGCATTACAATTCGTCAAGTGAGAAGGACACCCGTGGACATGGCGACGAAGGAGCGTTCAACTTTGTCCGAGGGAGTGAAACGTGAGAGAGCGACTGGAACCAATCGAAGGAGCGTGGACCAGCTTTATCGTCGAGTTCGTGGGAGCAGGTCGAGATGCCGCCGATCCTGATCAATCAGCCCCCCGCATCGTGTTTCTCTGCTCGACGGCCGAGAAGAATCCGCCGGAGCTGTGCTATGCATTCTTCGGCCCCCAGATCCGCCTGGAACCTCTGCCGGCCGGCGCCGATGGCGCGGAGATCGATCCGCGGCTCGTGTTCGTCTACGCCGCGCAGATTCCCGAGAATATGAAGGCGAGCCTGGAGTTCATCCATCAGCGGTTCAGCGCCCCCGTGCTCGTGGCCCAGCGGAGCAACGTCCAGCGCTCGGCCCGGCACGTGGTGGACTACCTCCAGATGCTCACCAATCCGCCCGGAGGCGGCATCGGGGAGCAGGACGGCCTGGTCCCCGACACGGCGGACGACGCCATCTGGCAGGGGCCCCTGCCGGAGGTCGTCCTGGAGGGTGCCGGCGAGCACGGCAGGGACATCCATGCCCGCCGGGAGATCCAGGACTACCGCGCCGAGTACGCCTGTCGCTATGTCCTGAAGAACTTCCCTGGCCCCATCAACCGGGACCGGATGGCGGAGATGGTCAACCTCTCGCCCGGGTACTTCTCCAACCTCTTCCGGCTCGAGGTGGGGATGAGCTTCAGCGACTACGTCATCCAGGTACGGGTGGACAACGCCAAGAAGCTGCTGCGGCGCTTCGACCTGTCGGTGGAGGAGGTCAGCCGCCAGTGCGGCTTCAACAGCCTGGCCCACTTCTCGCGGACCTTCAAGGACCGCACCGGCTTGTCGCCCTTGAAGTTCCGAAAGGCTCCCAAGGTGGAGGTCTGACGGCGCGTCGTGACGATGTCCAGCCATGCCGGCAGACCGCGGCCGTGCGACGGCCTCTCCCAGGGCGGGAGAGGCCGTCGCCTCTCCATGCGCTGACACCATGAGTCTGATCACCCTCCAGCACGTCCACTTCGACTACGGCCGCGAGCCGATCCTCGACGACGTCAACCTGACGCTGTCGGCCGGCGATCGGGCCGCCCTGGTCGGTCCCAACGGAACCGGAAAGTCGACGCTCCTGCGCCTGCTGGCCGGCGAGATCGCTCCCCTGCGGGGTGAACGGCAGGTGACCGGCGGCGTGCGGATCCACCTGCTGCCCCAGGTGACGACGGCCCTGATCGGCGACGATCCCGACCGGAGCGTCTTCGACGCCGTGGCTCGGCTGGCCCTGGCCGACGTGCTCGATCTGGAGAGGGAGCTGGAGGAGATCGCTGTCGCCCTGGAGCGAGGCGGGGATACGGCCACCCTGGTCGAGCGCCAGGGGCGGCTCCAGCAGCGGTTCGAGCAGCGGGACGGCTATGCCTGGCGAGCGCGTCTCGGCGCCGCCCTGGGGGGGCTGGGCCTGCCCGAGCGGCGCTGGCACGCGCCGGTCGTCGAGCTGTCGGGCGGGGAGCGGCGACGCGCCGCACTGGCCGCGGTCCTGCTGGCGGACAGCGACCTGCTGCTGCTGGACGAGCCGACGAACCACCTGGACCTCGCAGCCCGCGAGTGGCTGGAGGAGACGCTCCTGCGGGAGCGCCGGGCGCTGGTGTTCATCTCGCACGACCGCTACTTCCTGGACCGGGTCGCCACGCGGATCCTGTCGCTGCGCCGCGGGCGGCTGACGACCTTCCGCGGCAACTACACGGCCTGGCGGCGGGAGAGCGAGCGCGCCCGCGAGCGCGACGAGGCGGCCTGGCGCCGCCAGCAGGAGCGGATCGCAAAGACCGAGGAGTTCATCCGCCGCAACATCGCCGGCCAGAAGACGAAGCAGGCCCAGTCGCGGCGCAAGCAACTGGCCCGCGAGCAGCACCTCGAGAGGCCCGACGCGCCCGACGCGCCGGTTCCCATCGAGCTGGTCCAGTTGCGCCCCAGCGGCGAGACGGTCCTGGAGGCCCACGGCCTGGCCAAGGCGTTCGGCGACCGTGTCCTGATCCGCGACCTGTCGCTGCGCCTGGAGCGTGGGGCGCGCCTGGGGATCGCCGGTCCCAACGGCTGCGGCAAGAGTACCCTGCTGCGGATCCTGGCAGGGGACGTCCTGCCCGACGCGGGCGCGGTCCGTTGGGGTTATCATGTCGATGTCGGGTTCTACGACCAGCACCTGCAGACGGTCCGGGACGACCGGACCGTTCTGGAGGAGATCGCCGAGGTCTGGCCCGACGGGACCATCCGCCAGTGGCGGGGCTACGCGGCCGCCTTCGGGTTCACCGCCGACATGGTGGACCGCCCCGTGGGTCGCCTCTCCGGCGGCGAGCGGGCCCGGCTGGCACTGATGCGCCTGATCCGCGAGGGGCACAACACCCTGCTGCTGGACGAGCCGACGAACCACCTGGACGCCGAGACGCGCGACGCCCTGGAGGAGGCGCTGCTGCGTTTCCCCGGCACGCTGGTCGTCGTCTCCCACGACCGGCGGTTGCTGGACCGGGTCGCCGACCGGTTGCTGGTCTTCACCGACGGGAGCGAAGCCCGCTGTCCGGTGTTCCATGACGGGAACTGGAGCGACTGGCTGCGCCGACGGCAGCGGGAGAGCGAGGCCGCCTCCCAGGCATCCGCCCCGGCACGCGCCGACGTCGCGGGGGAGCCGCGCCGGAGGGAGCGGTCCGGAGGCCTGAGCAAGAACGAGATCGCACGCCGCAAGCAGTGGATCGCGGAGGCCGAGGAGCGGATCGCGGTCCTGGAACGGAAGCGGGACGAGCTGCTGGCGTCACTGTCCGATCCCGGCCTGACGCCGATGCAACGGGCCGAGGCGGGCCGCGGGGTCACCGAGCTGGAGCGGGAGATCGCCGCACAACTGGAACAGTGGGAACGGTGGCATGACGAGATCGACGAGTGAGCATCGCTGGCAGGAGGACGTCGCGCCCCAGCGCGTCGTCGTGGTCGGGGTCGACCTGCCCGACCGCTTCGGCGACGGCCTGGGCGGCGAGACCGACCTGGAGGAGCTGGGCCGGCTGGTGGAGACCGCCGGCGGCATCGTCGTGGGCGAGGTCCGCCAGCGCCGCGACCGCCCGGCCCCCGGCATCTTCCTGGGCAAGGGGAAGCTGGAGGAGCTGCAGGCGATCGTCGCCGCCACCGACGCCCGGCTGGTCGTCTTCGACAACGGCCTCTCCCCCGCCCAGGGGCGCAACCTGGAGAAGGCGCTCAACGGCAAGGAGGAGCGGGTCTCGGTCATCGACCGCACCGAGCTGATCCTGGACATCTTTGCCCGCCACGCCCGCACGCGGCAGGCCCGGCTGCAGGTGGAGCTGGCCCAGCTCCAGTACATGCTGCCGCGGCTGCGGAAGCTGTGGTCCCACCTGGAGCGCCAGGGCGGCGGCATCGGCACCCGCGGACCCGGCGAGACGCAGCTGGAGACGGACCGCCGGCTGGTGGACAAGCGGATCGCCCAGCTCAAGCGGGAGCTGGCCGAGATCGTCGCCAGCCGCCGGGTCCAGGCCCGGCGCCGGCGCGAACTGTTCACCGTGACGCTGGTCGGCTACACCAACGCCGGCAAGTCGACCCTGATGCGCGGCCTGACCGGCGCCGAGGTCCTGGTCGAGGACCAGCTCTTCGCCACCCTCGACGCCACGACCCGGCGCGTGGAGATCGACGAGCGGCACCGCTTCCTGCTGACCGACACCGTCGGGTTCATCCGCCGGCTGCCCCATCACCTCGTCGAGTCGTTCCGGGCGACGCTGCAGGAGGTGGCCGACAGCGACCTGCTGCTGCACGTGGTCGACGCCAGCGATCCCGAGCGGCGCAAGCGGATCGCCGCCGTCGAGGAGGTCCTGCGCGACCTCTCGCCCCCCGGCCAGCCGCGGCTGCTGGTCTTCAACAAGATCGACCGCCTGGCGCCCGACGAGCTGGAACGGCTCCGCAACGGCCATCGCGGACGGGACGACGTCGTGCTGGTCTCCGCCCTTGCCGAGGACGGCTGCCTCGCGGTACGCTCGGCCGTGCTGGACAGGATGCTGGCGCTGGAGACGGTGACCCGGCTGGAGGTTCCGTACGATCGCATGGACCTGGTGGCCGTCTTCCACCGCACCGGATCGGTCCTGGAGGAGCAGCACGACGGGCGGCTCTGCCGGGTGACGGTGCGGCTGCGCCGCGACGAGCTGGCGCGGCTGCTGAGCCGCGAGCCGGCGCTGCGCCGGCTGGACTGAGCGGACGGGCAGGGCGGCCCGGTCGCAGGCGACGGGAAGGAGCCGCGTGCGAGCACTGCTGGGGAATCGCCACTTCCGGACGGTCTGGGCCGCCGCCTTCGTCTCCGGCCTGGGCGACAAGATCGCCATCCTCGCTTTTTTTGCCCTCGTCTACGATCGGACCGGCAACGTGGCCGACCTGGGCCTGCTGGTCGCCGCGCAGGTCCTGCCGGGGATCCTGCTGGGACCGGTGGCCGGCGTGCTGGTCGACCGCTTCCCGCGCCACCGGCTGATGATCGGCGCCGACCTGCTGGGCGCCGCCGTCGTGGTGTCCATCCCGCTGGCGCGCACCCTGCCGGCCGTCTACCTGCTGGCCGCGCTGCTGGCCGTCTCCCGCCACGTCAACGGCCCGGCGCGCCTGGCGCTGGTGCCCGACCTGGTGGGTCGCGACGCGCTGCCGCGGGCCAACGGCCTGCTGATGATGTCCCAGAACCTGATCCTGCTGCTGGGAATGGCCGCGGGCGGGTTCATCGTCCAGGGGCTGGGCGCGGCGGCCGCCTTCCGCGTGGACGGGGCGACGTTCGTCGCCTCGGCCCTGCTGCTGCTGGCGGGACGCTTCCCGGCGGCGACCGCCGCGGCGACCGGCGAACACGTCGCTGCGACGTCCCGTCCGGCGCCGTGGCGTGAGGCGCTCCACGGGGCGCGGACCCTCTGGTCGCTGCCGGCGCTGCGGTTCGCCGTCGTCTTCCTGGCCCTGGTCACCCTGGTGACGGCCATGCAGCCGCCGCTGGTCTTCGACTTCGTCCGCCGGGTGTTGGAACGGGGCGAGCGGGAGATGGGGCTGATCTTCGCCGCGGCCGGCCTGGGCGGGCTGCTGGGCGCCGTCCTGGCCGGTGTGATGCGCGAGCGGGGCCATCCCCTGGCGCGGGTCACCTGGCTGGTGGGGGCCGACGGGGCGCTGCTGGTGCTGTTCACCCTGAACCGGTCGCTGGCCGGGGCGGTGGCACTGTTCGCCGGCTTCGGGGCCCTGAGCGCCGCCCTGCAGGTGAACCTGGCCACCTTCCTGCAACGGGCCACCCCGCCGGAGGTGCGCGGCCGGGTGTTCGGGTGGCTGACGCCGCTGCTGGGACCGGTGACGCTGCTGTCGGTCCTGGTGGGTCCGCTGCTGGCCGGCCGGGCCGGTGCGGCCACCGTGCTGATGCTGGCCGGGGCGGGCGAGCTGGCGGCCGGCCTGGGCGGCCGGATCCTGCTGGGGCGGCGCCCGTCGGACCGGCTGGGCGGTGCCGCGGCGGAGCCGGAGCCGGGCGCCACCGCGCCGGTTCCCGGGGCCGGCGCCGGGCCAACCGCCGAGCGGCCGCGGGCCATGGCGGGCGAGGCCTGAACGGTCGCCCACCGACCTTGATTTTTCACCTCCCGCTGACGACGATAGACCGCGACGGCAAGGCCGTCCCCGCGCCGGCGATCCCCCGCCGGCGACCCGCACCCTGACACCGCGTGGAGGTGTTCCCGATGGAGATCTCGATCACCAGGAATCCCAATCCCCCAGCGCCGCCCGCGGACGGCAACTACGGCTTCGGCAGCACGTTCACCCCGCACATGTTCCTGATGGAGTACCGGGACGGTCAGTGGCGCGACCCGCGCATCGAGCCGTACCACGACCTGGTCCTGGACCCGGCCAGCAAGGTCCTGCACTACGGCCAGGAGATCTTCGAGGGGCTGAAGGCCTACCGCAACCCGGCCGACGGCAGCGTCCACCTCTTCCGGCCCGACATGAACATCAGGCGCTTCAACCGCTCCTGCGAGCGGATGTGCATGCCGCCGGTGGACGAGGACCTGTTCCTGGAGGCGATGCAGCGGCTCATCGACATCGACCGCGACTGGGTGCCCGAGTCGCCGTCGGCCCTCTACGTGCGGCCCACGATGATCGCCACCCAGGTGGGCCTGGGGGTGGTCCCCTCGGAGAGCTACCTCTTCTTCATCATCATCGGCCCGGTGGGGTCGTACTTCGCCGGCGGCATCAAGCCGCTGCGCCTGAAGGTGGAGGAGACGTACGTGCGCAGCGCCCCGGGCGGGACCGGCTCGGCCAAGACCGGCGGCAACTACGCCGCGGCCCTGCTGCCCATCAAGATCGCCAAGGAGGAGGGCTTCGACCAGATCATCTGGCTGGATGCCTGCACCCGCTCCAAGGTGGAGGAGATGGGGGCGATGAACATCATGTTCGTCTACGACGACCGGATCATCACCGCCCCGGCCACCGACACCATCCTGCACGGTGTGACCCGCGACAGCATCGGCAAGCTGTGCGCCGACTTCGGCTACCGGTGGGTGGAGGAGCACCCGGACATCGCCCAGGTCTGTGCCGACGCCGAGAGCGGCACGCTGAAGGAGGCCTTCGCCTGCGGCACCGCCGCGGTGGTCACCCCCATCGGCGTGATCCACTACCAGGGCAAGGACCACACCATCGGCGACGGCCAGGAGGGCCCCAAGACGCGCTCCCTGCGCGAGGCGCTGTACGCGCTGCACCGGGGCGAGAAGGGCAGTCACCCGGACTGGGTGGTGGAGGTGCCGCGGTTCGAGGGCTGAGACCGCGACACGCTGGACCAGGCGCGCGCCGCTCCCGCGGGGGCGGCGCGCGTGCTGTTCTGCCCTGCGGCCCGTGGCGGGCGGGGCCTGTTGCCCCGGTCGGTTCGATGGTTCCCGAAGACATCGTCGTGGAGAGACCGATCCTGTCTCGTCACCGCGCCAGGACGATCTTCGCCACGGACACCCTCCCGTCGGCGCCGCGCACCCGGGCGAAGTAGGTGCCCGATGCCGCGTTGCCGCCGCTGCGGTCCCGCCCTTCCCAGTGGGCGCGCCAGCGGCCCCGGCCGTCGCCCCGGACCGCCAGGTTGGCCACCAGCCGGCCCCGGGCGTCCAGGGCCACCGGTTCCCGGACGCCGCGTTCGTCGGGAGCGGGCAGCCCCTCGTCGATGGCGGTCCAGGCGTCGGAGTCGAGGACGCGGTGGTACAGGCGGGTGCTGTGCGGGTTCAGCAGGGGATCGCTGCCCAGCTGGTACCAGAAGGCGTGGATCCGGCCGCTCCGGTCCACGGCCAGGCGCGGCGAGAAGGGCCAGTCGTAGGCGTCGGTGTGGACGGTCAGGTCCTCGGGTGCGGACCAGAGGCCGGCGGCATCGCACGTCGCGAAACCGATCCGGTTGCAGGGGCAGGTTGGTTGCAGGCCCAGCGCCAGCACGGCGAAGCCGCCGGTGGCGTCGGCCGTCACGTCGAACTCCTCGCCGGCGAAAGCGAAGCCCCACCCGGGTCCCGACTGGGGCTCCGGCGGCGTCCAGTCCCCCTCGGCGCTGAAGTCGGTGCGGTAGAGACCGTCCTCCCCCTGCACGAAGAAGATGGTGGGCAGCGGGCCGATGGGACCGAGGTGGGCGGTGACCTGGGGATAGGGGATGCGGTCGAGGCCGGTCACCGGGAACTGCAGCGCTCCCCAGCCGACGACGCTGCGGTGCAGTAGAGGATCGTCTGGTCCGCGTAGGGCCCGCCGGCCACGGTGAGCCACGCCTTCGGCGGCGAGATGGCATCGCCGGAGATCCACAGGTCGATGCGGCTGGCCTCGTTCCAGCAGAGGGCGGCGGGGATGACGACTTCCGGCTGCCAGGCCAGGTTGCCGTCCCCTTCGCGGATGACCAGCAGGCTGTCGTCGCGCAGCCAGGCCAGCACCACGGTGTTGCCGGCCACGACGACCCGCATCGGGTGACGGTTCCCGTACATGATGACCCCCTCTTGTCGCGATGACTCCCCCTGGCGGGGAGACCTCCCTCCCGCGTCGCCGCAGGCCGGTTGCCCGGCCGGCTCCGTGATGGTACGGGGTTGGCGGTACCGGCGTCAAACCGGCCGGGAGCAATGCCGGTCGCGACGAACGGAGGCGTGTGTTATCGTGCAGGCATCGAAGACACCGGAGATGCCAGCAGGCGAGAGGTTTCCGCATGTTCCGCCACCTGAAACTCGACCGCCCCCTGGTGGGGTTCGACCTGGAGACCACCGGCACCAGCATCGAGCGCGACCGCATCGTGGAGATCGCCCTGGTCCGCGTGGAGCCCGACGGCACCCGCCGCGACTTCCGCTCCCTGGTCAACCCCGGCATGCCGATCCCGCCCGGCGCGACCAAGGTCCACGGCATCACCGACGCCGACGTGCGCGACGCGCCGGCCTTCGCCGCCATCGCGGCGCAGGTGGTCAAGCTGCTCGACGGCGCCGACCTGGCCGGCTACAACTCCCTGCGCTTCGACGCCCCGCTGCTGGAGACGGAGCTGGCGCGCGTGGGCCACACGGTCGACCTCCTGTCGCGCCGCCACCTGGACGGCTACGTCATCTTCACCCTGATGGAGCCTCGCACCCTGACGGCCGCCTACCGCAAGTTCTGCGGCGCCGAGCTGCAGGACGCCCACACCGCCCTGGCCGACGTGGAGGCGGCCCTGCGGGTCCTGGACGCCGAGATCGCCCACTACGAGCAGCTCCCGGCCGACGTGGAGCAGCTCAGCCGGCTGTGCAACCCCGACCCGGACCGTTTCGTGGACCGCACCCGCAAGTTCGTCTGGAACGACGAAGGCCGGGCCGTCTTCACCTTCGGGAAGTACCGCGACCGCACCCTGGACGAGGTGGCCGCCGAGAACCCGGGCTACCTGGAGTGGATGCTGGGAAAGGACTTCGGCCCCGAGGTGCAGCGGATCCTGCGGGGGGCGCTGGGGGGAGAGTTTCCGCGGCGGGGGGCGCAGGCGCAGGAGTGAAGTTGAACTCTTGATTGTTCACGATTATATCGAGTTTACTGGGCCAGGCTAAATTCCCCATAAACAGAGGTGGCATATGGATCCTTTGAAGAATCCCTATTCTCCCGGTGCCGGGACCCGCCCTCGCGAACTGGCCGGGCGTGAAAGAGAAATCGAGCGCGCCCTCAACCTGTTCCGGCGCGTCAAGGCCGGGCAGCCAGAGAAAAGCATGTTCATCGTCGGTCTGAGAGGAGTAGGCAAGACGGTCTTGCTGAACATGTTTTCGGAGCTTGCCGAACAACAGTCCTTCAGGACTGCCCATATCGAGGCCAGTGACGAGTCTACTTTTGCGGCATCAATGGCCAGGGCGATGAGACGGATCCTGCTGGGGATGAGCGCTACAGCGAAAGCCAAGCGTCATCTTCAACGGGCACTGTCCGTGTTGAAGGCGTTCACGATCAGGATACCCGGGGGCCCCGATATCAGTCTGGATGTCGAGGCGCTTGTCGGGATGGCCGATTCCGGGGATCTTTCGGATGACTTGGCCGATCTGTTCGTCGAGTCGGGCAAGGCGGCGGATGCCCATGGGGCTGCCATCGCCATTTTCCTTGACGAGGTCCAATACTTCAGCAAAGAGGAACTTGCTGCCCTGATCGTCGCCATGCATCGGGTTTCCCAGCTGAGATTGCCCGTCACCATCGTGGGGGCTGGGCTGCCCCAGCTTCCGGCACTGGCGGGCGAGGCGAAGTCCTATGCAGAGAGGCTGTTCGATTTCCCCAGGATCGGCTCACTGGACCGAGCCGCAGCAGCCAGAGCCATTACGGTTCCGGCGGAGGAGCTCGGTGTGCGATATAGCGCTGGTGCTGTCGAGTTGATCGTGAGACTAACCGAAGGATATCCGTATTTCCTCCAGGAGTATGGCAAGTTCGTGTGGAACATCGCCACCCGCAGCCCAGTCAACGTGACCGATGTCAAGCGTGCACAACCCCTTGTCCAGAACCAACTGGATGAAAGTTTCTTCAGGGTTCGTGTCGATCGTGCGACAGCAGCGGAACGCCGATACATGAGGGCCATGGCGGAGCTCGGGAAAGGACCGTATCGGTCAGGAGAAATCGCGGACGTGCTGGGGGTCAAGGTGACCAGTGTCGGTCCCACACGCGCCCAGCTCATCAGCAAGGGATTCGTCTACAGCCCAGGCCACGGACTGTGCGATTTCACGGTCCCGCAGTTTGACGATTACATGCGTCGGAACTACTCCCTGCGTTGATAACCTGCTTGGTATGTTTGGGAATCGACGGGGATCAGGGCCGTCGATCCATCATCTGCCATGTATCCTGGGGCGCAACCGTACGCGCTTCGACACTGTAGGGAAAGGCCCCCCCTCTCCATCGGAGGTCCATCCATGTCCCTGATGCGCGCGCGTTCCCTGTACGCGGTCACGTTCCTGGTCCTGCTGGCGGAAGCTCTCCTGCCGTTCCTGCTGCGTCCCCATCCCGCCCGCCGGCTTGTCTACCTGGGCCGGGCGGTGCGTGATCTCGTCGCCGGCGGTGGGGGCATCGAGAGGCAGATAGCTCGAGAAGGGTTCATTCCCCCAGACGGAACATGATGAATGCACTACGGGCTTTCATGGGTCTCAAGGATGAGGTACAATCTGCTGCCAAGCTAACCCATTGGAGCAGTTGATACTGGAGAGATACAGCCATCTATCCTCGTTGATCATCATGTGTTTCCTGACAAGGACAAAGACGAGAGCGGATTGACCAGCCTGTACCGGGAGGCATGGCATGGACGTTTTCAGGCTTCGGGATCAGGTGATCGAAGACTACAGCAGATATGTCAGCAGCTTCCTCACCATAGGGGATGAACGCATCGATCGTCTCGTCCACGAGGAGATGAAACGAGGGGTATTGTGGCCCGACCCCCTCGTGCAGCTCAATCCCTCCTTTGAGCCGGGCGAGACATTGGAAGAACTGATCGACAGGGGAGTGCTGCACCGTGAGTGCATCAACATCTTCCGCGATAAGGGAGCCGACGGCAGGATCGGGGCACCCTACCGGCTCCATCGCCACCAAGTGGAGGGTATCCTGGCTGCCCATGCCGGGGACAGCTACGTACTGACGACAGGCACTGGGTCGGGCAAGAGCCTCGCCTACATCGTGCCCATCGTCGATCGCGTGTTGGGACGGGGCAGCGGCAAGGGAATCCAGGCGATCATCGTGTATCCCATGAATGCCCTGGCCAACAGCCAGATGGGGGAACTCGAGAAGTTCCTGTGTCGAGGTTATCCCGATGGGAAGGGGCCTGTAACATTCCGTCGGTACACGGGGCAGGAGAACGACGAGGAGCGCAAGGAGATCATAGCCAACCCACCCGATATCCTGCTCACGAACTATGTCATGCTGGAACTGCTCCTGACGAGACCGTGGGAAGCCCAGCTGGTGGAGGCTGCCCGGGGACTGCGGTTCCTCGTCCTCGACGAGCTCCACACTTACAGGGGGAGACAGGGAGCCGATGTGGCCATGCTCGTGCGCCGGGTCAGGGAGGTTTGCAAGGCTCGGGATCTCCTCTGCGTAGGCACCTCGGCGACCCTGGCGGCCGAAGAGTCCTGGGCCAAGGCCCAAGAGGCTGTCGCTGGTGTGGCGTCCCGCCTGTTCGGAGTCACCATCAAGCCCGAGCGCGTGATTGGCGAGACCCTGCGCCGCAAGACCCGCCAGCGCGATCTTGAGGATCCGGCGTTCATCGGGGAACTGCGTGGACGTCTCGTGTCCGATGAAGATCCGTCGCCGGGCGACACCGGGGCCTTCCTGGCGGATCCGCTCGCGAGCTGGGTCGAATCGATTCTGGGGCTGAAAGAGGAGCCGAACAGTGGCCGGCTGGTCCGCTGCACACCGCGTTCCATCTCCGGCGAAGGCGGCGTCGCTGCCGAGCTGTCCCGTCTGACCGGTGTGGACAGGCAGCGATGCGAGGAGAAGATCCGCAGCGTGTTGCTTGCGGGATACCGGTGCCGCGACGAAAACGGCCGTCCCCTCTTTGCCTTCAGGCTTCACCAGTTCGTGTCGAAGGGGGACGCGGTCTATGCATCGCTGGAGCCGGAAGACAGGCGTCATATCACGCTTCAGGCCCAGCAGTTCGTACCCGGCAGCGACAGGAACAAGATCCTCCTTCCCATCGCGTTCTGCAGGGAGTGCGGACAGGAATACTACTCTGTCCGCAGGAGCAGTGACGGCGACGGGCGAACGGTTTACATCGGGCGGTCCGTATCGGATCGGCTCGACAATGACGACGGCGAGGCCGGATATCTCTACCTGAGCGATTCGATGCCGTGGCCGGACGACCCGGCCGACTACATACCCAGACTGCCGGATACCTGGCTCGAGACGGTCGACGGCAGGGTGACCGTACGGAAAAGCCAGCGCAAGAACCTGCCGAGAAAGGTCATGGTATCGGCTGCCGGTACCGAGGGAGAAGGGTCCCAACCGGCGTGGTGGCTGCCTGCCCCGTTCCGCTTCTGCCTCCACTGTGGCGTGGCCTATAGCTCCCGTACACAGTCGGACTACGGGAAACTGGCCACGCTGGGATCGGAGGGTCGCAGCACGGCAACGACCGTGATGACCCTGTCCGCCATCCAGAAGTTGCGCAGGGATGTCGACCTCCACAAGAACGCGCGCAAGCTGCTCAGCTTCACGGACAACCGGCAAGACGCCTCGCTCCAGGCAGGGCATTTCAACGATTTCGTGGAGATCGCGCTGTTGCGATCGGCTCTTTGGCGGGCCGCCGATTCGGCGGGCGAGGAGGGGATCAGGCACGACAGGCTGACCCAGCGTGTGTTCGAGGCCCTGGACTTGCCGCTCGAGCTCTATGCGGCAGATCCCGGTGTCAAGTACCAGGCACGGGAGGAAACCGACCGGGCTCTCCGGGAAGTGCTTGGCTACTACCTCTACCGCGATCTCCGCCGCGGTTGGCGGGTGACGTCACCCAACCTCGAGCAATGTGGGCTCTTGAAGATCGACTACCTCTCCCTGGGCGAGTTCTGCGCCAGCCAGGAAGAGTGGCGTGACGCGCATCCCGTCCTCGCCGGGGCCAGCACCGCGGACAGGGAACGGGTCTGCCGGGTGCTCCTCGATTTCATGCGGCGCGAGCTGGCGATCCGCGTGAGCTATCTGGATCCGAACGAGCAGGAGGCCATCAAGCAGTCGTCCAGCCAGTACCTGGTGGAACCCTGGGCGCTCGACGAGAATGAGCGCATGGAGAGGTCCAGGGTCGTGTTTCCCCGGTCGCGGTGGGCGACGAGCAGGGAATCCGGCCACTTCGTCTTCCTCTCGGCGCGCGGGGGGTTCGGTCATTTCCTCAGGCGCCCGCGAACCTTTCAGGACTTTCAGGGGCAGCTGACACTCAAGGATGTCGAGGAAATCATCCGCCAGCTCTGCGAGCTGCTGACGGTTCCCGGGCTGCTCCATCGGGTCATGGAGCCGGAGCGGGACGGCGACGTTGCCGGCTACCAGCTCAACGCGTCCGGGCTCATCTGGCGGGCCGGCACGGGGTCTTGCGGTTTCCACGACGAGGTGCGGGTACCGCGGAAGCCGGAGGACGGAATCCGCACCAATCCCTTCTTCACCGACTTCTACCAGAGGGACACGGCCGACCTGAGAGACCTCCGGGCCCGGGAGCACACGGCCCAGGTCCCGAACGAGATCCGCGAGGAGCGGGAGAATCGGTTCCGCAGTGCCGACCTGCCCGTTCTCTACTGCTCGCCGACGATGGAACTGGGGGTCGACATCTCCCAGCTCAACGTCGTCAACATGCGCAACGTCCCCCCGACGCCGGCCAACTATGCCCAGCGAAGCGGGCGGGCCGGGCGGAGCGGACAACCCGCGTTCGTCTTTTCCTACTGCTCGGCGGGCAGTCCGCATGACCAGTACTTCTTCAAGAGGCCCGAGCTGATGGTGTCCGGCTCCGTGACGCCGCCCCGCCTGGACCTGGGCAACGAGGATCTCATCAGGGCCCACGTCCACGCCATCTGGCTCGGTGCGTCCGGGCTGTCGCTCGGTACATCGCTCAAGCACGTGCTCGACTGCGATGGGGACGATCCGACGCTGGAGCTGCTGCCAGCGGTCGTCGATGCCCTGCACGACCGCAAGGCGCGGGAGCGGGCGCATGCCGTGGCCCGGGCGGCGCTCGGGCCGGCCATCGCGGACCTGGTGGCTCCCGACGGAGATCCCGAGGACTGGCTCGATCGTGTCCTCACGCAGCTCCCCGCCAGCTTCGACAACGCGTGCAAGCGGTGGCGGGAGCTCTACAGGGCAGCGCTGGAGCAGGCCCGGCGGCAGCAGAAGGTCATCCACGATCCGAGCAGGGACCGCCGGGAACGGGAAAGGGCGAAGCGCCTGAGGGCGGAAGCCGAGGCCCAGCTCCAACTTCTCCTCGACAGCTCGGCCTCCGCGAACTCGGATTTCTACAGTTACCGGTACTTTGCGAGCGAGGGTTTCCTGCCGGGTTACAACTTCCCCCGGTTGCCGCTGTCCGCGTTCCTACCGGGCAGACGGCGCAAGAAGGGCACGGACGAGTTCCTCTCGCGACCGCGGTTCCTCGCCATCAGCGAGTTCGGCCCGCGCAGCATCATCTATCACGAGGGATCGCGCTACGTGATCAACAAGGTGATCCTGCCGGTTGGCGGCGACGACAGGACCGACAGCATCAAGCGGCGCGCCATCAGGTGCGAGGCCTGCGGCTACATCCATCCGCTGGGCGACGAACCCGGCCCCGACCTGTGCGAAAGCTGCGGTGCGCCGTTGCCGCCAGCCTATGACAACCTGTTCAGGATGCAGAACGTCGCCACGCGGCGCCGGGACCGGATCAACTCCGACGAGGAGGAACGGGTCAGGCTCGGCTACGAGCTCAAAACGGGGATCAGGTTCGCCCGTCGCGATGGCGTGGTCTCGGCCCGCCGGGCCGAGCTCGTCTCCGCAGCCGGGCAACCGTTGGCCACCCTGGTCTACGGGCACGGAGCCACACTCTGGCGAATGAATCTGGGATGGCGGCGGCGCAGGAACCAGGACCGGCCCGGGTTCATGCTCGACGTGGAACGCGGTTTCTGGGCCAAGAACCAGGTCGTCGAGGACGACCCCGACGATCCCCTGTCCAATCGGCTGGAGCGGGTGATTCCCTACGTGGAGGACGCGCGCAACTGCATCATCATCAGACCGGCCGGGAATCTGGAGAGGGAGCAGATGGCCACGCTGGAAGCCGCGCTCAAGAGCGCCATCCAGCTGTTGTACCAGCTCGAGGACCGTGAGCTGGCCACCGAACCCCTGCCGAGCGCCGAGGATCGCCGTCAGATCCTGCTCTACGAGGCGTCGGAAGGCGGGGCGGGTGTCCTGCGCCAGCTGGTGGAAGACGGCGAGGCGCTCCCGACGGTGGCCCGTCTCGCCCTGGAGCTGGCCCACTTCGACCCCGAGACCGGGAGGGACCTCCGCAGGGCCCGGGGCGCCAGGGAGGACTGCGAGGCCGCATGCTACGACTGCCTCCTGTCCTATTTCAACCAGCGTGACCACCGCCTGCTCGACCGCCATCTCCTGCCCGGCATCCTCGGCGAATGGATCAAGGGCACGGTCCGCACCTCTCCGACGTCCCTGTCGCGCCAGGAACAGCTCGGCCGACTGCTGCGGCTATGCCAGTCGGAGCTGGAACGGAAGTGGCTCCGCCTGGTGGACCGCCTGCAGCTCAAGCTGCCCAGCCATGCCCAGCGGCTCGTCGAGGAATGCGGCGTGCGCCCCGACTTCCTGTACCGGGAGGAAGGTGCGGCCATCTTCATCGACGGGCCGCATCACGATACGCCGGAACAGCAGAAGAAAGACGAGGAGCAGCAGGACGCCCTCGAGAACCACGGGTTGACGGTCATCCGTTTCCACCATGCCGCGGAATGGGAGCCGATCCTGAAGCGTTATCCCAAGCTCTTCGGCAAGCCGCAGGAAGGGGTCGGTGAAGGCGCGACGGAGGGAGGACGCGAGTGAAGTTCGATGTCGGGTCGCTGGTCAGGGCCAGGGGGCGCGAGTGGGTGGTCCTGCCGAACGGCGATGGCGATCCCGAGATGCTGATCCTGCGGCCGCTGGGCGGCACCGAGGACGAGGTCACGGGCATCTACCTGCCCCTGGAGCCTGTGCGGCCGGCGAGGTTCGACTTGCCCGATCCCGACAGGGACCTGGGCAACCACCTGTCGTGCTCCCTGCTGCGGGACGCCGTGAGGCTCGGGTTCCGGTCCGGCGCCGGTCCGTTCCGGTCGCTGGCGCGCATCGCCGTGGAGCCACGCCCCTACCAGCTCGTCCCCTTGTTGATGGCCCTGAAGCTAGACCCGGTCCGCCTGCTCATCGCCGACGACGTCGGGATCGGAAAGACCGTCGAGGCCTGTCTCATCGCGCGCGAGCTGATCGACCGCGGGGAGATCGACGGGCTGGCGGTCCTGTGTCCCCCGCATCTCGCCGAGCAGTGGCAGAAGGCCCTCGTCGAACAGTTCCACATCGACGCCGAGCTCGTCCTGCCCGGAACGGCCGCGCGCCTGGAGCGCACGTGCCGCCAGGACGAGTCGCTCTTCGAGCGCTTCCACTACACCGTGGTCTCCACGGACTACATCAAGAGTGCTCGCCGGCGGGACGAGTTCCTGCGGACCTGTCCGGATCTGGTCATCGTCGACGAGGCGCACTCCTGTGCCGCGAGCAGCGGCCGATGCGCCAGCCAGCAGCGCCACGAGCTGCTGCGGGATCTCGTCGATCCGGAACGGGAGGACGGGGCATCCCGGCACCTCGTCCTGGTCACCGCGACCCCGCACAGCGGCAAGGAGGAGACGTTCAGGTCGCTGCTGGCACTGCTCGACCGTCGCTTCGCCAATCTCCCGGAAGACTTGTCGGGCGAGCGGAACCGCAAGCATCGCGAGGCCCTGGCGCGTCACTTCGTCCAGCGGCGCCGTGCCGATCTGAAGGCCTACCTCGACACCGTGACGCCGTTTCCGGACCGCGAGATCGCGGAGGACCACTACACCCTGACTCCGGAGTACCGGAAGTTCCTCGATCGTGTCCTGGCCTACTGCCGCGAGAGCGTCCTCGACCAAACCCTGGACAGGCGCCGCCAGCGCGTGCGCTGGTGGTCCGCCCTGGCGTTGCTGCGGGCCCTAGCCTCGAGCCCGGTCGCGGCCGCGGCGACCCTCCGCAACCGCTCGGTCACGGCAGGCGTGGAGACGGTCGAGCAGGTGGACGAAGAGGGCAGGCGGGCCGTGCTCGACCTGGACGACGAGAGTTACGAAGGCATCGACGTCGTTCCCGGCAGCGAGACGGGCGAGGAAACCGACAGCGATCGCCGGCGTCTGCTCCGCCTGGCCCGCGAGGCGGAAGCCCTGGCCGGCGCGTCCGACGCCAAGCTCGCGCGCGCCACGGAGCTCGTGGAACGGTTTCTCGACGACGGCTACTCCCCCATCCTCTTCTGCCGCTTCATCCCGACGGTCGACTACGTGGCGGC
>CAYTEO010000017.1:0-45962 GCA_964436825.1 uncultured Fibrobacteraceae bacterium
GTCCGCCACCCGGGCCGCCGGCGGCGAGCAGCTCGGCGGCGGGGTTTACACGACCGTCGAGGCGGCCGTCGAGGCGGCGACGATCGCCCTGCGCCGCTGGCGCGAGACGTCCCTGGAGAAGCGCAAGGAGATCATCGCGGCCATCCGCGCCGCCATGCTGGCCCAGGCCGAGAACCTGGCCCGCGCGGCGTGGGAGGAGACCGGCCTGGGGCGCTACGAGGACAAGGTCGCCAAGAACCGGCTGGTCACGCTGAAGACCCCCGGCCCCGAGGTCCTGGAGCCGCGCACCTGGACCGGCGACCGCGGCCTGACCCTGGTGGAGTGGGCGCCGTTCGGGGTCATCGGCGCCATCACCCCGACGACCAACCCCACCTCGACGATCATCTGCAACACGATCGGGATGATCTCGGCCGGCAACACCGTCGTCTTCAACGTCCACCCGGGCGCCCGGAGCTGCTCGATGCAGACGGTGCGGCTGATCAACGAGGCGATCGTCCACGCCGGCGGGCCCCAGGACGTCATCACGGCGGTGGCCGAGCCGACGATCGAGTCGGCCCAGCAACTGATGCGCCATCCGGGGATCCGCCTGCTGGTGGTCACCGGCGGCGAGGGCGTGGTCAAGGCCGCCATGCAGAGCGGCAAGCGGGCCGTCTGCGCCGGCCCGGGCAACCCGCCGGTCGTCGTCGACGCGACGGCCGATATCCCGCGCGCCGCCCGGGACATCGTCACGGGCGCCTCGTTCGACAACAACATCATCTGCGTCGACGAGAAGGAGGTCTTCGTCGTCGAGGCCGTCGCCGACGAGCTGCTGCGGGAGATGGAGCGCAGCGGGGCCTACCTGCTGGACGACGGCGAGCTGCGGCGGCTGGAGCCGCACCTGTTCGCCGAGCGGCGCGGACCGCGGCAGGCGGGGGTCATCAACAAGGAATGGGTGGGCAAGGACGCCGGCACCATCCTGTCGCTGATCGGGGTACGGCGGCCGGACGTGCGCCTGGCCGTGGCCCAGGTCCCGGCCGACCACCCCCTGGTCTGGACCGAGCAGCTGATGCCGGTGCTGCCGGTGGTGCGCGTCCCGGATGTCGACGCGGGCATCGAGCTGGCCGTGGCGGCGGAGCACGGCTACGGCCACTCGGCGGCCATGCACTCGCGCGACATCGAGGCCCTGAGCCGCATGGCCCGGGCCGTCGACACCAGCATCTTCGTCAAGAACGCCCCCATCGTCGCCGGCCTGGGGCACGGCGGCGAGGGGTTCACGAGCTTCACCATCGCCAGCCCGACGGGCGAGGGCCTGACCGGTCCGTTGAGCTTCAGCCGCCAGCGCCGCTGCGTCCTGGTGGACCACTTCCGCATCGTCTAGGAGCGCCCACGGATGAGAGCCCTGGCCCTGCTGGAATTCGAGAGCGTCGCCCGCGGCATGCTGGCGGTCGACCGCATGCTCAAGCGGGCGCCGGTGGCGCTGCTGCGCTGCGGGACGATCCACCCCGGCCGCTACCTGGCCCTGGTCGGCGGGACCGTCGCCAGCACCGAGGAGGCGTACCGGGAGGGATGCCGCGCGGGCGAGCCGTGCGACACGGTCCTGCTGCCCGATCCCCATCCCGCCGTCGCCGCGGTCCTGGCGGGCGAATCGCCGTCGGAGCCCGGCGACCGGGACCTGCTGGTCCTGGAGACCGGCTCCTCGCCCACGCTCGTGCGCCTGGTCGACGCGGTCCTGAAGGCCGTGCCGCTGGAACTGGCCGTCCTGCGCCTGGCCGACGACCTGGGCGGGCGGGCCTTCGCCGTCCTGGCCGGCGAGCTGGCCGATCTGCAGAACGCTGCCGCGCTGGCCGGCGCCGACCCCTGCGCACCGACGACGACCCTGGTGCCGCGGCCCGACCCGGAGCTGCGGGCGACGCTGGCGACCACGACCCGCTTCGGCGACGCGCCCGCCCGGCCCCTGGCCGGAGGCGAGCACGTGGAGGAGGTCTGAGGATGCACCTGGGCCGCGTGATCGGGACCGTCGTGCCGGCCGTCGTCGTCGACGGGCTGGCCGGCGTGCCGCTGCTCTGGGTCCAGCCCCTGGACACCCGCGGCCGCGAGCGGGGACGACCCTTCGTCTGCGCCGACGGCACCCGCATGGCCGGCCCCGGCGAGACGATCTACTGGGTCGCCTCGCGCGAGGCGGCCCTGACCCTCGAGCCCAGCTTCGTGCCGGTGGACCACGCCGTCGTCGGCATCGTCGACGACGTCCAGATCGACGGGGAGACGCCATGATCCTGGGCAGGGTGCGCGGCCGGCTCGTCTCGACGATCCATCATCCCGCCATGGACCGGCGCAGCCTGCTGGTCATCGACCTGCTCGACGGCGAGGGCAAACCGACCGGCGCCGACCTGATCGCCGTCGACGCCATCGGGGCCGGCGCCGGGGAGATGGTCCTGATCCTGGACGAGGGCAACGGCGCCCGGCAGATCCTCGCCGGGGAGAATCTGCCGATCCGCTCCGTTGTCGTGGGGATCGTCGACGCCGTCACCGCCGACGACTGACGGAGCCGGCGGGTCAGAACCGGATCCCGCCCATGGCCGGCACGGCCGCATCGGTGTGGCCGGAGTCCGGGCCCCGGGAGGGATCGGCGACCCGGCGGGGGAAACGCAGGCGGAAGGTCGCCCCCTCCCCCGGAGCGGTCTCCAGGTCGATGGTGCCGCCCAGGATCTGGGTGACCAGGTTGAAGACGATGTGCATCCCCAGCCCGCTGCCGCCGCGGCCGCGGCGCGTGGTGTAGAACGGATCGAAGACGCGGCGCGCCTGCTCCTCGCCCATACCGCAGCCGTCGTCCCGGTAGAGGAGCTCCACCCAGCCCCCCCGGCCGACGACCTCGATCCGGATCTGGCCCCCGGTCCGTCCCTCGAAGCCGTGGATGACGGAGTTGACCACGAGGTTGGTGACGATCTGGGCCAGGGCACCGGGATAACCCTCCACCTCCAGGTCGTCCGGGCACTCGATGGTGACCGTGTGCCTCCCCTGCCTCAGCTTCGGGCGGAGGGTGGTGACGATCTCCCGCAGGTACTCGCCCAGCAGGAAGCGACGACTGTCCTCGGCGGCCTGGTCGACCGAGACCTGCTTGAAACTCTGGACCAGGTCGGCCGCCCGGTGCAGGTTGCTCGACAGCATGGAGGTCGTCTCCCGGAGGGTCCCCAGCAACTCCTCCAGGTCCGAGCGGCGGAGCCGGCCCTGCGCGTAGCGCTCGGCGAAGCGTTCCACCTCCCGCTCCAGGTACGAGGCGGCGGTCACCCCCACCCCCAGCGGCGTGTTGATCTCGTGGGCGACGCCGGCCACCAGGTTGCCCAGGGCGGCCATCTTCTCGACGGTCACCAGCTGCTGCTGGGCCTCGCGCAGCTCTCGGGTCCGCTCCTCGACACGCCGCTCCAGTTTCTGGTTCAGGCGCCGGATGGCTTCCTCGGTCTCCTTGCGCTCGGTGATGTCGCGGGCGAAGGCGCAGTGGAACGCCTGGCCGTCGAACTCCTGGTAGTTGGACGACACCTCGACGATGAACTTGCGGCCGTCCTTGGTGACGTGGATCCCCTCGACCAGGACCGACCCCTCGCGCTTGACCATCTCCCAGGTCTCGTACCACTGCTCCGGGTCCAGGTCGTGGGAGATGTCGTGGATCTTCATCCGCAGCAGCTCGTCGCGCGTGTAGCCCAGCACCCGGCAGGCCGTGTCGTTGACGTCGACCAGGGTCCCGTCCTCCCCGATCCAGTAGACGGCGTCCGACGCATGGTTGATGGAGAACTGGGTCCGCCGCAGCTCCTGCTCGGCCAGGACGCGGTCGGTGACGTCGAGCAGGAATCCCTCCACGGACGCCAGCCGGCCC
The DNA here is from genome assembly GCA_964436825.1 of uncultured Fibrobacteraceae bacterium. GTDB lineage: Bacteria > Krumholzibacteriota > Krumholzibacteriia > LZORAL124-64-63 > LZORAL124-64-63 > CAYTEO01. The sequence goes on from CAYTEO010000017.1 coordinate 3,848, forward strand.
TCGGCGTCGAAGACCCCCTGTCCGTGCTCCCAGACCCACTTGACCGTCCCGTCGCGGGTGATGACGCGGTACTCCAGCTGGAACGGCTCCCGGCGCTCGACGGCCTTCCAGATGGCGGTCCGCACCATCGGGTAGTCCTCGGGATGGATGAACCGGGGAGCGGAGACGATCCGCTTCTCCGTCAGCTCCTCCGGCGTGTAGCCGAGCAACCCGGTGCTGCCGGTGCTGACGTAGACAAGGGTCAGGTCCTCGTCCCCGCGGCAGCGGTAGGCCATCCCGGGCAGGTTGTCCATGAGGGTCGTCAGCTGGCGCTGGCTCTCCCGCAGGGCGCGCGAGGCCTGGACCTGCTCGGTGATGTCGCGGTAGTTCAGGACGATGCCCTCGACACCCGGAACGTCGAGCATGCCGGTATAGACACCGTCCAGGACGAGCCACCGGCCGTCGGCGTGCTGGACGCGGATGTGGCCCGCATGGATCGGCTCGCCGGGATTGTTGCGGGCGCGGCGGATCCCCTCCAGGACCTTGTGCCGGTCCTCGGGGTGGACGTACCCGCCCGGTCGCTTGCCCAGCAGCGTCGTCTCCGAGACACCGGCCACCCTGGTCGCGGCCGGGCTGACGTAGGAGTAGGTCCCGCTGCGGTCCAGGATGAAGATGATGTCCGCGGAGTACTCGGTCAGGGCGCGGAAGCGGGACTCGCTCTCGATCAGCTCGTCGGTGACCGACCCCAGGCGGCGGTACCCCGCCACGACGACGGCCAGGACATAGGTTCCCAGCATGCCGGCCGCAGCCAGCCGCAATCCGTGCTGCCACCAGAACCAGGACCGGTGCCAGGGCGCCGCGACGGCGAGCAGCGCGTCCGTCCCCGTCAACAGGGTGAAACCGGCCACGGCCAGCACCAGGCCGCCCGGCCGCCGCCCGTAGACGTGGGCCAGGCGCCAGGCCGTGGCGAAGTAGGTCAGGCCGGCCACGACCAGCAGCAGGGACCAGCCGTACCCGCCGGTCGGGGAAACCGTCCCGGCAGGCGACCTCGCGAGCATCCAGCCCAGGGAGCCGCAGAGGACCCCGATCGCCAGGGCGAGGTGATAGGGATAGTCCTTGACCACCCGGGGCAGCGACCGCCAGGTCTGTGCCATCAGGACGGCCCCGATGATCAGCGAGAGGTGGGAAAGCCGCTCCTCTCCCGGATTGACGACGAAAACGAAATGCAGGGTCTCCAGCAGACCCCCGATCCCCAGCGTCACAGAGAGCCAGTACTGGCAGTCGTGCTGTCCCTGTCGCCAGCGCAGGATGAAGAACGCCGCCAGCCCCAGGGAGGACCAGGCGGCGATCAGTTCCAGCAGCAGATGCAGGGAGGTATCGCCGAGCATCTCCGTGAAGCGGACAAAACCGACCGCTCCCACTGCCACCAGCGGGAGGATGACCGCGGCGAGCGCGGTCAGACGTCCCCGATCACCTGCGAGTGCCTGCAGCGCAGAGACCACCATCACCGTCCGTCTCTTGGTGTCCCGGCCCCCGGCGGGGCCCTGTCCAACGGCTCTCTCATCGGCAGGAAACGACGCCGCCTTAGCCTGGAGGGACAGGGACGGAACCGGCAGGGACCCGGGTCAGGACTTCCCGGGACGGACCAGGTAGATCCCCCCGACGATGGGGATCACCGGCCACCACTGCTGCAGCCATTCCAGCGAGACGCCGAACAGGGTGTTCAGCAGGGCCAGCACGCCGAAGACGATCAGGACGCCCCCCGCCACCCGCATCCCGCTCTCGCCGGGCAACGTGGTCCCGGTCGGCGGCGCCACCCCCTCCAGCCCGTCCAGGTACTGGTTGTAGAGGGAACTCTTCCGCGCGGCGTCGATCGTCTGGTAGAGCCAGAAGAAGGCCAGGAACAGGCCCAGCAGCACGTCGAGGTTGCCCAGCCACAGGTGGCTGGGGGGGCGCGAGGACAGCAGGGTGATCGTCCCGGCGATGACGGCGATGTCGATGAAGGCATCGCGGTAGTAGCCCACGTAGACCTGTCCCAGCCCCGGCATGAGGAAGGAGAGGACGGTCGCCAGGGCGGTGTTGCGGTAGCGGGGATCGCGGCGCGGATAGGCCGACGCGGAGTCGCGGACGGGCTCACGCCCCGCCACGCGCTCTCGTCCCTCGTCCGCGACCGGACCTGGCCGCTGGTGGCTGGTCTCGTCGTGGTACGCATGGTTCTCGGTCATCACGTCTCTCCTTGGTCGAGGGTTCGGGGCGGACGCCCGGGCCCGCTCTCCCTTCCGTCTCCGGTGTCCGTTCGTGGCCGCGCCGTGCCGCCGGGGGCAAGGACGGCGTCGCGGAGGCAGGCGGCGTCCCCGGCCAGCAGGCGCAGGTCCTCCCGCAGCCGCGACCAGCGGCGGTGGACCAGGTCCCCGGCCGCTGCCGCCAGGTCCCGCTCCAGCGTCCGCCGGCACGGCGCCAGTCTCCCGTCCAGGGACGCCAGCCCGTCCCTGAGCCGTGCGACCACCCGGCCCGATTCCCGCACGGCGCCGACCGTCCGGGTGGCGATCCAGGCCGGCGAGGCCTCGATCGCTCCGCTCCTGCCGCGCGGCAGGAGCGACGACCCCCCGGGCACCCACCCCGCCAGCAGCAGGACCAGCGAGGCGGCCAGGGCGACCTCCACCGGGAATCGCGGCCGCTGGAGCTGCGACTCCCACCACGACCGCCAGCGGTCCAGCAGCACCCGGGGACGGGACCGCAGGCGGCGTCGGCGCAGCAGGGGCATCGTCCGGTGGACGATCTGCGTGACCAGCGCCTCGTCAGGCTCCGGCACGCCCAGCGACGCCAGCTCCCCCGGTAACCACGCCACCACACGCGCCAGGTCCCGGCACGACGGGCAGTGCTGCAGATGGGCGGCCAGGAACGGGTCCGTGCCGGCGGCGCCGGCAACATCCCACATCTCCGCCAACCGCTCCCCCGCGCGCCGGCACGCCGGACCGGTGGTGGCGGCGAGGATCCCGGCCGTCAGCTCCTCGTCGGCGGCGGCAGGAGGATCGACGACCGCCTCCAGGACGACGCCGCAGTCGGGGCATTCCCGGGCATGGCCCAGGAACCATGCCGCAGCGTCCCCGGCCAACTCCCCGTCCAGGTAACCGGGCAGCAGCCGTTCCCAGCGCTCGCACGCCGGCCGCGGGTCCCTGCCGCTCATGCCAGTGCCTCCCTGTCGGTTGGATCGAGGAGCCGGCGGACAGCCCGGGCCAGCTCGAGCCGGGCCCGATGGCAGCGCGACTTGACGGTCCCCGGCGGCACCTCCAGCAGGGCGGCGACCTCCTCGACGGAGAGGCCCTGCATGTCCTTGAGCAGGACGACCTCGCGGCTGTCCTGGTCCAGCTCCGCCAGGGCCCTCCGGACCAGGTGCCGACGCCCCTCGCGCTCCCAGAGCTGCTCGGGATCGGGACCGGCGGCGACCAGGCCGGGATGCTCGTCCGCCGGGATGTCCCGCAGCGGCGGGCGGGCGCGGCGACGACGCAGGTGATCGAGGCAGAGGTTGCGGGTCAGGCGGATCAGCCACGGCAGGAAGCGATCGGCCCGTCGGCAACGGTCGAGGTGCCGGTAGACCCTGACGAAGACGGCCTGGGTCAGGTCGCGGGCCTCGTCGGGATCGCCGCTGTAGCCCAGGGCCAGACCGTGGACACGACCCTGATAGCGCCGTACCAGCATCTCCCAGGCCAGCTCGTCACCCTGCCGGCACGCCTCGAGGATCCTCTCCAGGGGCAGGAGCCCACGCTCGGGCGCGGCGATGTCTTGCCGATGCGTCATGCCCCATAGACGCACGGCGCCGCGGCAAGGTTCACCAAAAGTGGCCCGCCGCGGTGGCCGCCATGGGATTCTTGTGCAACTTGTGCAGGATTCATCACCACCTCCGGCGACAGGAATGCCCATGGACATCCCCCGTTACAGCCGGCTTCCCCTGCCCCCCTACCGGCACCGGCCGGGCCTGACCCCCCACCCCACGCGGGATCCGGCGGGCCATGCCCACGGACGCGCCCCCCTGCCGACCGCTCCCTTCCTCCGCGAACACTGGCGCCGGTCGCAGACCTACCTGTTCGGTATCGACCTGTTCAATCACCGGTACTGGTGGGAATGCCACGAGGTGCTGGAGGTCCTCTGGCTGGCCACCGGACGCGGCGGGTCGGCCGCCAGCGTCCTGCAGGGTCTCATCCAGACCGCGGCCGGCCTGCTCCAGCAGGAGCGCGGGAACCACCGCGGTGCCCGCCGGCTGGCCCGGCGCGCCCTCGCTCACCTGGCCGTGGGCGGGGACGAGGCCCTCGGCCTGGACATGGTCCGCCTGCGGCGGGAGATCGCCTCCGCCCTCCTGGCGCCGGGGAAGGACGCCGATCCGCCCCCGCTGCTGCTGCTCAGCCCCGGGCCGTCCGCTCACACCTGAGCGGCCGCCTCCCCGGCGTCGCCCCCCTGGACGGCGGCCGCCACCTGGGCACGGATCGTCACGACGGGACAGACGGCCCGCCGGACCACCTCCTCGGCCACCGAGCCGAACAGGAGGCGTTTCAGGCCGCTGCGTCCGTGGGTGGCGATGATGATGACGTCGGCGCCGATCTCCTCGGCGGCGGCCAGGATCTCGGTGGCGGGATCCCCGCGCCGCAGGGCGAGATGTAGTTCCACCTCGGCCGCCACCCGCTCGCGGGCCGTCTCGGCCAGCTCGATCTCGGCGGCCTCGGTCCGCCGCTGCTCCGTCTCCTCGACGGGCAGGACGATCTCGGCGATGGCCGTCCCGTCCACCGGCACCGCCGGCGGCGGGGAGGGCAGGACATGCAGGACGTGCAGGGGAGCGAAGAAGTAACGGGCGAACTCGTCGGCGACCGACAGGGCGGACAGGGAGGGTGGACTGAAATCGACGGGGCAGAGGATACGGCGAAACGGCAACATGGGGGCCTCCTTTCGCTCGACCCGTGAAGAGGTGCCGTCGTCCACGATGCGTCAGGTCATCACGATCTCCTTGTCGGGTGCTGTTCCGCGTGGACCCATCACGCCATCATGTTAGCACGCGAACCGCCTCTCGATCCAGCCCTCCGCCCGCCACGCGGTCGACGGTCAACCTTCGCGCGCGGCTGCCGACTGGACAGGGAAGGGTCTCTGTGCAAGGATCACGCCCGAGAGGGGGAGACCAGCGATGACGCATTCACGGTCGGAACATCGCCGTCGCCGCACGACGTGGTTGATCGCGGTCGTCGCCCTGTGGTCCCTCGCCGGCTGCGGCGGCGACGGGCCGTCCGCCCCCGGAGGCGGTGTCGAACCTGAGCCGGGCGAGCCGCTGGCGCTGACGACGACCGTCCTGTCGCTGGACGAGGAGCACGCGCCGCTCCAGGACAGGATCGACTGGTCCGACGACGATCGCTGGCTCCTCTACGCGGCCGGTCCCGGCAGCGGGATCTTCCGGGTGGCCGTCGACGGTCAGTCCCACCCCGTCCCGGTCAGCGACCCGGATGACACGAGCTGGCTGGACGCCGACTACTCCCCCGTGGCACTGCGGGGCGGGCGTGTGGCCTTCTTCCACGGCTGGTACCGGGGCGACACCCGGTATCACCTGCTGGTGGCCGACTCGTCGAGCATCGCCGGGACGGGGATCGCCATCCTGCACCGTTTCTCGCCCGACCTGGTGGGACTCTCGGCCAGCCAGATCTCCTCGCCCCAGGCGCTCACCATCTCCGCCGACGGCAACCGCGCCATCGGCTTCTGGCGGGCGGCGTACCTGCTGGACTGGCCGGCCGGTGATCCCGACACCGCCCCGACGGTTCGCCGGCTGACGACCGTCACGGCCGCCGGCGACCTGGCCCTGACCCGGGACGGGAGTCGCCTGGTCTACCGGGACGGCCACGGGGAACTCGTCATCGAGGAGATCGACGTGGGGAACACCCCCGTTCCCGTGGGCGCGGGCACCCTCCCTGCCTGGGACGGCACGGGCGAACGGCTGGTCTACCTCGACCCCGCCGGCCGGATCGTGGTGTGGGACCTGCCCGACGGCCGGCGGACCGTCCACCTGCCCGACACGGAGACCCCCATCACCGCCCTCGCCCTCTCCTGGGCGGGGGACCGCATCGCCATGCTGGTCAAGGGAGCGGAACGGTTCGAACTCCGTGTCGGCACCCTCGGCATCCCCACGGCCCGCGCCCCCCTTTGACCGACCCCGGTCCCGTGACCATCTTGCAGGGCCCGCCGCCCGTGGCCCCTGACCATCCGGACCGGGAGGACTGCCCTGTCCCTGACGAACATCCTGCCCATCGCCCTGGCCCTGGCCATGGACGCCTTCGCCGTCGCTCTCGGCGCCGGCCTGAGCGGTCGCGCCCGCGGGCTGCGGGCGGGGATGCGCCTGTCGTTCCATTTCGGCCTGTTCCAGTTCCTGATGCCCGTGCTGGGGTGGCTGCTGGGCAGCCGCTTCGCCGACCTGCTGGCACCGGTCGACCACTGGATCGCCTTCGGGCTGCTGGCCTGGATCGGGACGCGCATGATCCGCGACGCGGGCCGCGATGCGGACCTGCCCGGCGGCGGCGATCCCTCCCGGGGCTGGACGCTGCTGCTGTTGAGCGTCGCCACGAGCATCGATGCCCTGGCGGTGGGGGTGACCCTGGCCATGCTCCAGGTCCGCATCTGGTACCCGAGCGTCGTCATCGGACTGGTGACCTGGCTGGTCTCCGGGCTGGGGCATCGCTGGGGGGACCGTCTCGGCCGCCGCACCGGGGAAACCCTGACCGTCGCCGGCGGGATCATGCTCTGGCTGGTGGGATTGCGGATCCTGTGGGAGCACCTCGCCCGTTGAGGCGGGCATCACCCCCGGCGACCGTTCCGGGCGGGGCAAGACGCCGCATTGGCATCCCCCTGTCCCTATGCTACGATGGGACTGGAAGTCGAGCCCAGGCCCCCCGGGAGGTGACGATGCCGAAGACGATCCGCCCCGTGCAGTACTGCTACGTGACAGTCCCCGATCGCCCCGGCGAGGCCTGCCGGGTCCTGGCGGAACTGGCTGCCGTGGGGGTCAACCTGTTCGCCTTCCACGTACTGCCCGGGGACGCGGAGCACACCCGCCTGGCTCTCTTCCCCGACGACATGAACCACATGATCTCCGCCCTCGCGGGCTCCTCCCTCGACCCCGTCGGTCCCTTCCGGGCCATCCTCATCCAGGGGGACGACGAGCTGGGCGCCCTGGTGGAGATCCATCGCGCCCTCCACGACGCCGGCATCAACGTCGTCGCCTCCACCGGCATCACCGACGGCTGCAAGGGATTCGGCTACCTCATCCACGTGCGCGAGCAGGACATCGAGCGTGCCCTGCACACCCTGGGGATCTGAGCCGCGACACGCCGGGCGCGGTCAGACGGGGAGCGTCTCGACACGGTTCCCGGAGCAAGGGATCTCGCCCAGCGCCTCCAGGAACCTGTCGACGTTCGCGACGAACAGGTCGACCAGCCGGGGATCGAAGTGGCGGCCCCGCTCGGCGCGGATGATGTCCAGGCACTTCTCCAGGGGAAAAGCCGGCTTGTAGACGCGCTCGTGGTAGAGGGCGTCGAAGACGTCCGCCAGGGCGACGATCCGCCCGTAGAGGTGGATCTGCTCGCCGGCCAGGCCCCGCGGATAGCCCTTGCCGTCCCAGCGCTCGTGGTGCTGGTGGGCGATGATGGCCGCCGCCTTGAAGATCCGGCGCTGGGACTTGCCCAGGATCTGGTGGCCGATGCGGGCGTGGGTCTCCATGATGACCCGTTCCTCGGGCGTCAACTTGCCGGTCTTGTTGAGGATGGCGTCGGGGACGGCGATCTTGCCCACGTCGTGCAGCGGCGCCGCCATGCGGACGATCCCCGCCTCCTCCTCGTCCAGGCCCGCCAGGCGCGCCAGCAGGTAGGAGAACAGCCCGACCCGCTTGACGTGGTTGGCGGTCTCCATGGAGCGGCTCTCGACGACCTCGCCCATGGTGTAGATCATCTCGCGCTGGGTCTCGAGGATCTCCTGGTTCAGGTGGATGTTGTCGTAGGCGACCCGCAGGTTGGCCCCGTAGGTCTCCAGCAGGCTGGCCTGCAGCGGCGTGAAGGGATAGCTGGCGCGCAGGACCAGCAGCCCCTCCCGCCCGCAGCGGGAGCTGAGATGGGCGGCGTAGATGTCGTCCAGCAGCCGCTCGAAGTGCAGGGCCCGGACCTGGGATACCGTCTCCAGCAGCTCCGCGTCGAGGACCTCCTCCAGGACCCGGCCCTCCGTCCCGGCGTACTCGCCGCTGCCGGCGACGACCAGCGCCGTCTCGCCGTCCAGGTCCGCCAGCAGCGCCGAGACCTCGGTGCGGGGGTCGCCGGTGCCGAGGGTCAGCAGGGTCTGCAGGGCCGACAGGACCTCGCGGGAGAACGACTCGGGATCGAGATGCTCGAACAGCCTGACCGAGGCGACGTTGATCAGCTCCAGTCCCAGCCTCTGCTCCTCGATGGTCTGCAGGTCCCGGAACGAGCGCAGGGCGGCCGTGACGGTCGTGTAGAGCTTCTGGGCCGTCAGCTCCGTCTTGGACTTGTAGTCGTTGATGTCGTAGCGGTCGACGACCTCGTTCTCGGGGGCCTGGCCCGGCTGGCCGGTGCGCAGGACGATCCTGACGGTGTGGTTGTCCAGTTCCTCGCGGATGGTACGGACCGCGTCCAGACCGGCCGTGTCCGTCTCCATGACGACATCCAGCAGGATCAGGGCCGCGTCCGGGTGCTCGCGCAGCAGGGCGACGGTCTCCTGCCCGGAGTAGGCGTGCAGGAACTGCAGGCCCCGTCCCTCGAAGGTGTACCCGCTGAGCACCAGCCGCGTCAGGGCATGGACCTCTTCGTCGTCGTCGGCAATGACGATCTTCCAGGGCAAGTCCGGCAGCGCTTCGTCGGCACGGTCCTCGCCGCCGGGCGCCGTCCCCTGATCGTCGGCGAACAGGGAAACGTCGTCCTGGAACAGCAGATCGTCCCGTTCGGAGCTATCCATCATGATCCTCGATCCTCCGCGGGAACGTGATCGTGAACGTGACACCGGCGCCTGGGCTGCTCTCGCAGGCGATCCGGCCCTGCAGCGACTCCGTCACCGCCCGGTAGACCACATGCATCCCCAGGCCGCTGCCCCCCTCGCCGCGCCTGGTCGTGAAGAAGGGTTCGTAGATGCGCTGCCGCGTGGCCTCGTCCATGCCGACGCCGTCGTCCCGGTAGCGCAGCGTCACCTCCCCGTCGGTGCTGGTCACGACGATCTCGATCCGCCCGGGCTCCTCCCGGCCGGCAAAGCCGTGGATGAGGGAGTTCATGATCAGGTTGGTGACGATGTGGGACAGCGCGCCCGGCCGGCTGTCGAGCTCCAGCCCCTCCGGGCACTCCAGGACCACCTGGTGGGGCGTCCTCTTCAGGGCCGGCCGCAGGCTGAGCAGGATCTCCTCGAGATACTCCTTCAGATCGAAGCGCCGGCGCGCCTCGTCCGACTGGTCGACAGCCACACCCTTGAACCCCTGGATGAGCTGGGCCGCCTTGTTCAGGTTGGTCAGGACCATCCGCGCCGCCTCGTCGCTGTCCAGGAGGAACTTCTCCATCTCGGTCCGCCGCAGCGTCCCGGCCCGGAACCGCTGCTCCAGATCGCGACAGAGGGACTGCAGGTGGGTCGCCGCCGTCACGCCGATGCCGATGGGCGTGTTGATCTCGTGGGCCATGCCGGCGACCATGCGGCCCAGGGCTGCCATCTTCTCGGCCTCCACCAGCTGGTCCTGTGCCTTCTGGATCATCTCCAGCTGGCGCTTGTGCTCGGTGATGTCGTGCCCCACGGCCTCGATCGACTGGACGCGACCGTCCTGGACGACCGGCACCAGCAGGACCTCCAGGACCCGCCGTTCGCCGGACTTGTGGCGGATGTCGATCTCCACCGCCTCGGGATGCCGCCCGGCACGCGCCTCGGTGAAGGCCTTCTGGATCTCCTCGTAACCGGGCCGGGGCTGCCGCAGCTGCCCGTGGAGGGAGGCGAACTCCTCCAGCGTATAGCCCAGGACCTGCTCCAGGGAGGGACTGGCGTAGCCGAGACTGCCGTCGGGCTCGAAGGAAAGGAAAATGTAGCTGTCGCGCAAGCTCTCAACCAGCAACCGGTATTTTTCCCGGCTCCGCTCCAGCTCGAGGGTCCGCTCGCGGACCCGCCGCTCCAGGTCGGCGTTGAGCTGCCGGATCCGCTGCTCCGCCACGACCCGGTCGGTGATGTCGAAGACGAAGCCCTCGGCGGCCACCAGCTTCCCGCCCTCGCCATAGACGCCGTAGCCCCGTTCCCAGACCCAGCGGGTCTCTCCCTGGCGGGTGACCACGCGGTACTCGACCTCGTAGGGCCGCCCCTGCTCCAGGGAACGGTCCATGGCCTCCCAGACCAGGGGCCGATCGTCGGGGTGGACGCAGTCGATGTGCCGGGCATGGCTGTTCTCGGTCAGCTCCTCCGCCGTCCAGCCGGTGATCGCCAGGCAGCCCTCGCTGATGAACTCCACCGGCCAGTCGGGTTCGTTGCGGATGCGGAAGACGAAGCCCGGCAGGCTGGCGATGAAGTTCTTCAGCCGCCGGCGCTCCTCGTTCAGCTCCTGCTGGTGGCGCTTCAGCTCGGTGATGTCGACCTCCGAGGAGACGACCAGGTCCGGACGACCCTGCTCGTCACGCACCAGGACGGCGTTGGCCAGGATCGCGAACCGCGTCCCGTCCCGACGGACGTGCCACAGCTCCCGGCCCGCGTACCCCCCCTCGCGCAGGATGATCCCGTCCAGGACGTCCTGCTGCTGCCGATACTCTTCGGCGAAGAAGATGTCGACGTTCTCGCCCACGAGCTCGTCAGGCGCGTAGCCGTGCATCCGGGCGCAAGCCTCGTTGACGTAGACGATCGTCCCGTCCAGCCGGCGGACGAGCACGCCGTAGCTGGCCTTGTCGGCCGCGGTCCGGAACAGGGCCCGCTCCCGCTCCGCCTCCTGGCGGGCGCAGCGCTCCCAGATCCGTGCCGCCGTGCTGGCCGCCGAGACGGCGAAGGAGATCTCGTCGGGCTGCCAGACGCGCGATCCGCCAACGTGCTCGCAGCAGAGGACACCCTCGACCACGCCGTCGAGGACGACGGCTGTGTCGAGCATGGCACCGACGCCCAGCGGCTCCAGGTAACCGTCCTTCAGCTCGGCGGTGCGGGGATCCCGCTTGGCGTCGGCCGCGTCGATGACGTGCTGGTGCCGGATCGCTTCCAGGTAGTCCTCCAGGTCACCCGCCTTGATCAGCATGCCGCCGCTGTCGATCCCGTCGCCGCGCACGTACAGGTTCTCACACTTCAGCAGCGTGCCGTCCTCCTCCACCGTCCAGAGACCGACCCTCTCCACGTCCAGGGTCTCGGCGACGATGCGGCAGAGGCGGCGGACCGCCGCGCTCCAGTCCCCCTGGGCCAGCTCCTCGTCGGCGACCATCTGCTCGTAGGCGCGCCGCTGCCGCTCCAGGCGGGCGATCGTCGCCTCGCGCTCCTGCAGCCGGATCTGCCTCGCGGTGACGTCGCGCGCGATGACACAGGCGTATTCCTGGCCCTCGAAGGTGATGAGGTTGGCCACGACCTCCACCGGGAAGGTCCGCCCGTCCTTGGCGCGATGGATTCCCTCCATGATCCGGCTGCCGGTCTCCCGGAGCTTGGCGAGCATCCGCTTGCACCCGCCCGGCGGCAGGGTCGTCTCGATCTGGCACGCCTCCATGCCCAGCAGCTCGTCCCGGCTGTAGCCCAGGCGGCTGCAGCTGGTGTCGTTGACCCAGACGAACCGTCCCTCCATGTCGACGATGAAGACGCTGTCGTGGGAGTGGTTCAGCGTGGCCTGCAGCAACCGCTGCTGCTGCTCGGCCTGCCTGAGCTTGGTGACGTCGACCAGGACGCCGCGGATGCCGGAGGGCTTCCCCTCCCGGATGATCCGGACCGCGGTGCCGTACAGCAGGGCCATCGACCCGTCCCGGCAGCGGATACGGAACTCCCGTGGCTGTACCTCGCGGCCGGCCATGATGGTGGCGAAATACTCGTGGATCCCGTCCCGGTCCTCGGGAAGGAAGATGTCGTCGAGACAGAGCCCCCGCTCCAGGTCGCCGGGCCGGTAGCCGCTGAGCAGGGCCGCGTACCGGTTGGCGTAGACGACCCTGCCCAGGGCGTCGAGTTCGAAGACGAATCCCGGCACGATGTCGGCCAGCTGGGGGGAGAAACCGAGCCGGTCGCCGGCCACGGCCCGCAGCTCCGCTTCGGTCAGGCGGCGGATGCGATAGGTCAGTCGCAGGGGCCGCCCCTGTTCGTCGAAGGTGACCCGGTATCGACTGTTGACCCAGATGATGCTCTGGTCGGGACGCAGGAAGCGGATGATCCTCTCCCCGTCGGGATGCTCCAGCAGGCGCGGGAAGTAGAGATCGAGCGGTTCGGCATCCTCGGGGTGGATCGTTTCGAGCATGAACTGGGGCCTGCGGCACAGCTCTGCCAGGGGGCGTCCATAGAGGTACTCGGCGCCTGGTGTGATGTGCACCAGCCGCAGGGACGGGATGTCGAAGACGATGATCGCCTCCTGGGACCGCAGGTCCGGCGCCGCGGCGCCGAGCCCGGCACCGCCGTCGGCGGGCGGCTCCATGCCGCGCACGTGGAGCAGGAGCTCCTCGGGCGGCAGCTCCCAGCCGGGCGCGCTCTGCGTCGCAACGGTCATCGTCCGGTCGTCACTCATGCCACGTCCTCGTCAAAGGTCGGTGGTCCGATCCGTGGCCCCGGGATCGGCCGGTGGTCATTCTCCTTTAGGGTCAATTCTCGTGGCCAGATCCCCGACGCGTTTCCACCACCGGGAGCCCCTGTCCACGACGAGGAGTTCCCCGTTTGCATCCCCGGCGATGCGGGGCTAGGATCCGCCCATGTCGCTCGCTATCCACCGCATCCCGTACCACCTGCCGTGGCTGCCGGAGCTGGCCCGGTATCTGCTCGCCGACGGCGCGCAGGGACTGCACCGCGACCTGGTCCTGCTGCCCGCCGCCCGCGCCGTCGATTCCCTGCGCCACGCCCTGCTGGAGGTCTCGAACGATGATGCGGTCCTGCTGCCGGACATCCTGACCCCCGACCAGCTGCTGGCCGTGATCGCGGACCGTCTCGACCTGGCACCGCCACCTGTCCCCGACCGTCTGCGGGCGCCCCTGCTGGCCGGCGCGCTGCGCGATGCCGACTGGCTGCACCGGCGGCCGGAAACGGTCGAGGGGATGGCCGAGGAGCTGCTGGCCATCCTGGACGAGCTGCGGGAGCACGAACTCGACCCCGCCGCCCCGTCCGGCGCCGACGAGCCGCTCGCCACCCGCGACCTGGAGCTGCTGGCCGACGCCTGGCGCCGCTACCGCGGCGTCGTGCCGCGGGACGGCCTGGACCGGCGCCGGGAGGCGGTCGACCGCCTGGCAGCCGACCCGGTCGCTCCCGCCGTCCCGCCGTGGCAGCGCGTGGTCGTGGCCGGCTTCGTCCATCTCACCCCCCTGTGGGCCCGCCTGGTGCGCCTGGTGGCCGAACGCTGTCCCGACGGCCTGCTGCTGGTGGAGGGGACGGTGGACGACCGGGACACCCTCGGCCGGCTGCTGCTGGCCCTGCACGCCGATGCGGCCGCGCCCCACCATCCGCTCTCGCCGACACGCCGGGTCCGGGAGCTGCTGGGCGGTGAGGCGGAACCGCCTGCGCCCGATCCCCGTCCCCTGCGGGAGCGGCTGGCCGCCGCCGGCGCCGACGCGCTCCCGCCGGACCTGTGCCAGCCCTGTAGCGACCCCGAGGCCGAGAGCCTGCACGTGGCCCGCCTGGTGGTGGAGAAGCTGCGGGAGGAACCGACCGCCACGATCACCGTGGCCACCGCCGACCGTGCCCTGGCGCGGCGCATCGCCGCCCAGCTCCGCGACGCGGGGCTCGACCTGGACGACACCGGCGGCATTCCCCTCTCCGCTCACGCGGACGGCCGGCTGGCGTGGGCCCTGCTGCGCTGCGTGGTCGCCGGCTGGACCCCCCGTCACCTGCTGGAGCTGCTGACCCACCCCCACGTCACCCTGGGCCGCGAGCGCGGCGTCCACCTGGCGCGCGTCCGCCGCTTCGAGCAGGAGTTGCTGCGCGGCGAGGTGACGGCCGCCACGCCGGAGGGGTTCCGCCGGCGGGCCCTGGAGAAGGATCGCCTGGCCCGGCTGGACGGGGAGCGGAGCCATACCGCCCTGGTGGACGACCTCGCGGCGGCCCTGGCTCCCCTGGCCACGCTGCGCGACCGCGGTCGTGCTCCCCTGGCCGACCACGTGGCCGCCCTGCGCGAGGCCTGGGAGCGGGCCGCGCCCCGGCGCCCCCTGTCCGGCGACGACGACGCGCCCTCCCTGTCGGCCCTGGACGGCCTGCTGGCCGATCTCGCCGCCACCTCGGGGCGGTTCCCGGCCCTGACGGGTGATGAGTTCGCCTCCCTGCTGGCGCGTCTGCTGAGACAGCAGCGGATCCGACAGCACCGGCGCCGCCGGCTGCCCGTGCTGGTCACCGGCCTGCTGGAGACGCGGCTGGAGCGGTGCGATCTGCTGGTCCTGGCGGGGATGAACGAGGACGTCTTCCCCGGCCGCCTGCCGCGCCCCCTGCTCCCGGGACCGGGCTGGCGCCGGGAGCACGGCCTGCCCGACTGGCGGCATCGCCTGGGAATGCAGGCCGAGCTGCTGCTGCGGCTGCTCCACGGCGGACAGCGGGTCATCGTCACCTGGTCCCGCGAGCGAGAGGGCCGGCCGGCGCTCCCGTCGCCGCTGGTCTCGCGCCTGCTGCTGACCCGCGAGGAGCCGCCCCCGACCGTCCCCGCGGCCCCCCTCTACCGCCGCGCCGCGCCGCCCCTGGAGACGATCGCGGTGGCCCAGCGCGCCTTCGCCTCCGAGCCGGCCGACGTCCCCCTCCATGTCCCCGGCCTGTTGCCGTCCACCCTGAGCCACACCGCCGTCAACGAGTACCTGGGTTGTCCTTACCGCTTCCTGCTGGGGCGCTTGCTCCGCCTGCGCGAGCCGGAACGGATCATCGAGCAGCTCGAGGCGCGGGACGTGGGCCGGATCGTCCACGAGGCGCTGCGCGCCTTCCTGGCACCGGGCGGCGAGGGGCGGGCGGCCCTGGCGGCCGGCGACGGGGCCGCCGCGCGGGCACACCTGCACCGCTGCCTGGACGAGGGGTTCGCCGCCGTGGCCGCCCTGCCCGAGCGGGCGCTCTGGCTGCAGTTCTACGGCAGCCTGGTGCCGCGGATCGTCGAGGAGGAACTGGTCCGCATCCGGACCTGGCAGCCAGCCCTGCTGGAGGTGGGTTTCTCCTTCCCCCTGTCCGCCCTGGTGCCCCTGCTCCCCGACACGGCACCGCCGCTGCCCGAGACCGCGGCGGACATCGTGATGCGGGGCACCATCGACCGCATCGACCTCGACGCGGACGGGAACGTGGCGATCCTGGACTACAAGACCGGCAAGCCGCCCGCCAGGAAGCAGGTCCTCGCCGGCAAGGACCTGCAGCTCGCCATCTATGCCCTGGCCGTCCACCTGGGCGAGGTGGAGGGGCTGTCGGGCACGCCCGCCGTCCGCGAGGCCGGGTACTACCGCCTCTCCCCCGACGGGGTCGGCCAGGGGAAACCGGTCCTGGTCGATCCCCTCGACATCGGCGTCCTCGCCACCCGGGTGACGGAGGTGGTCGCCGCCATCGGTGCCGACGACGCCGTCTTCCCCCTGGCTCCCCGCGCGCGGCCGGACAGGGAACCCGACGTCTGCCGGTGGTGCCCCTACCGGGGGATCTGCCGGCGCCAGGAGCGCGAGCTGGACGAGCCTCTGCTCGCGCCGGAGGCAGCGCCATGACCCGCATCCGCCGGCCGTTCGACGAGCAGGCCGCCCGGATCCAGCGCCGGGCCGCCGACCCCGCCTCCTCGGTGGTCCTGCGCGCGTCGGCGGGCTCGGGCAAGACCCGGGTGCTGGTGGACCGGATCGTCCGCCTGCTGCTGGCCGGCACCTCGCCCCGGAGCATCGTGGCGCTGACGTTCACGCGGAAGGCCGCCGTGGAGATCCGCGACCGGCTCCTGCACCGGCTGTCCGGCTACGCCCGCCTCGACGATGCGCAACTCGCCAGGAAGCTGGAGGGGCTGCTGGGGCGTCCCCCCACCGACGAGGAGCGCGCCCGGGCGGCTTGCGCGGCCGAGCAGCTGCTGGACGAGGCGAGCGGCCTGCTGATCGGGACGATTCACACCTTCTGCCAGACGCTCCTGTCCCGCTTCGCCGACGAGGCACAGCTCGACCCGCGCTTCACGATCCTCGAACCGGTGGACGACCTCTGGGAGGAGGCCCTCGCCGGCCTGGAGCGGGAGCTGGCCTCCTCTCCCCCGGATGCGGCCCGGCTGGCCGAACTGCTCGGCAAGCCCGACCAGGCGCGGCGCACCCTGACCGGCTTCCTCCGGCACCGACTGGAGCTGGACCGCTGGCTGGTGCGGCTGGCCGGCGACGGGATCGATCCGGCCGCGGGACGGTCCCGCCACCTGCCCCTGCTGGAACGTGAACTGGCCGCGGCCCTGCTGGCCGGCACACCCCTGGCCGGGACGACGGATCCCTCCCCCGAGGCGGTGCGGAAGCCCCTGGCCGAGGCCTGCCGGCGGTACGCCAGCCAGGGCCTCGCCGCCGTCGAAGCCGCGGCGCCGCAACCACTCGATGAGGGCCTGCAGGCGGAGATCGACACCTTCCGCGAGGCCGCCCTGGCGGCCGCGGCGGACCTGGACGCCGGGAAGGACCTGGCGACCGTCGTCGCCGCCCTGCGCTCGGCCCTGCTGACGGACAAGGGCAGGGGGACCCTCCGGAAGCTGCGCCGCGGTCCCAAACCGGTCAGCGCCGCCTGCAACGACGCCCACCCGGACGCGGCCGCGCCCCTGCTGGAAACGCTGGGGCTGTTGGACCTGATCGCCCTCTGGCGCGACAACCGCGACCTGCTGCGCTTCGGCCTGCTCGCCCTGGACCTCTACGAGGAGCTGAAGCGGCGCGATCGCTGTCTCGACTTCCACGACCTGGAGATGCGCGCCTGGCGGCTGCTGCACCGCCCCGACCTGGGACCGTGGATCCAGTACCGCCTGGACGAGCGGATCGACCACCTGCTGGTGGACGAGTTCCAGGACACGAACCGCAACCAGTGGGAGATCCTCCGCCCCCTGGCCGAGGAGTTCCTGGCGGGCGAGGGTGCCTCGGAGAACCCCCGCTCGGTCTTCTTCGTCGGCGACGTGAAGCAGTCCATCTACCGCTTCCGTGGCGCACGGCCCGAGATCTTCGACGGGGTGGCCGACTGGCTCGGGAAACGCCCGGGGACGGAGGATCTCTCCCTGCCGACGAACTTCCGCAGCCTGCCGCGGATCATCGATGCGGTGGCCACGGCCTTCGGCGCCGCGCCCCTGAAGGACCTGCTTCCCGCAGGCGAGGCCGCGGCGGCCCGGCAGAGGTACTACCGCGACGAGGCCCCCGGCGAGGTCCTGGTCCTGCCGCCGGTCCCGGCGGGACCGCAGGCCGACCGCGAGGCCGCGGCACGGGTCGTCGCCGTCCTGCGTCACCACGTGGCGCACGGCGAGATCACCGATCCCGACACCGACGAGCGGCGCCGCCCCCGCTGGGGCGACTTCCTCCTGCTGTGCCGCAGCCGGACCCGCATGGCCGCCTACGAGGAGGCCCTGCGCCGGGCCGGGATCCCCTTCACGCCCGCCGGGCGGGGTGCCCTGGCCGCCACCCGCGAGGTGCAGGACATCCTGCTGCTGCTGCGCTGGTTGCTGCTGCCGGTGGACGAGACGGCCCTGGCCGCGATCCTGCGCTCCCCCCTGGTGCGGCTGGGCGAGGCCGACCTGCAGCGGCTGCTGGCCGCGCGGCGGCGCGGCGAGTCCCTCTGGGAGGCCCTGCGCCGCGAGGCCGACGGGACCCCGCGCCTGGCCGACGCCGTCTCCCTGCTCGGCGGCTGGCTGAAGGCCGTCGACGAGGCGTCGCCCCACGACCTGCTGCGCCGGGTCTACCGCGAGAGCGACGCCCTGGTGCGGTACGGGCTGGCCCTGGGCGAGCAGGCCCGCTACAACCTGCTGCGCCTCCACGACCTGGCCCTGGCCCACGAGCAGCGCCCGTTCCCCTCGCTGCGCGGTCTCGCCGACGAGATCGAGCGCGCCGCCCAGCGCGGCGGGGAGGAGGAAGGCGCCCTGCCCGAACACGAGGGGGGACGGGTCGCCCTGATGACGATCCACGGCGCCAAGGGCCTGGAGGCACCCATCGTCGTGCTGGTGGACGACGCCGCCCCCATCGAGACGCGCCTCGACCTGGTCGACCTCTCTGCCGGCGAGGACCTGGGACCATGGCTCTTACGGACCGGTCCCGGCCGCGGGGACACGGCCGCCGCCTCGCCGCACCGGGCGGCCGCCGAGGCCCAGCGCCGCGTCCAGATGCGGGAGGAGGCCAACCTCCTCTACGTCGCCATGACCCGGGCGCGCGACGTCCTGGTCGCGGTGGGCGCCGAGCGGGGCAACAACGAGAAGAAGAACGACAGGAGGAAGGACCGGCCGCAGGACGAGCAGAGCTACGCCGCGTGGCTGCGGCAGACCTGCGGCGAGCACGAGCCGCCCGACTGGCTCGCGACGGCGGCCGGCGACGCCGAGGGCACGGCACCGGACCTGCCGCGGCCGGCGGCGGGCGGCGAGGTGGTGGCCTGGTCCCCGCCCCCGCTCCGCCCGCGCTTCACGACGACCACACCGACGGCCCTGCTGGCAGGCGACGCCCTGGACCGCGACCACGACCCGACCGCCGCGGCGGACCCGCCCGTCGGTCCCGACGGCGAGGCGGCCGCGGTCGCGGCCGACGCGGACGCCGCCGCCCGGCGCGGCCGCCGGATCCACCTCCTGCTGCAGATGGCCGCCGAGAGCGGAGCCGCCCCCCCCGTCGACGACCCCGAGGGACGGGAGGCCGCCGCCGTGGCCGCGAACCCGGACCTGGCCTGGATCTTCCGCCCCGACGACGGCGAGGCGGCCTGCGAGGTCCCGGTCCTGGGACGGCTGCCGGGCGAGCCGGAGCAGCGGCTGTTCGGGATCGTCGACCGGCTCATCGTGACCACGTCGGAGGTCCACGTCGTCGACTACAAGACGAACCGGATCGCGGCGGAGGACCTGGAGGCGTTGGCCGCCCGCTACGCCCCCCAGCTCGAGGCCTACCGCACCGTGCTGGCGCGGCGGTTCCCGGGCCGGCGGATCCGCTGCTGGATCGTGGCGACGGCCGTGGCCGGCCCGCGGGGGCAGGGGGTGGCCGTGGAAGTGGGAAGCGGCGGGGAAAACGGGACGATTTCTTGAACCCCGCCGGGCCGGCCCGTAGGTTGTGCCCCTGGAATCGTGTTCCCCGGCCGGCACGCCCGGCGTGCGGGTCGGTGCGTCGTCGTCATGGGAGACAACCCGGTGGTGAAGGCTTGACGATGCCGTCGAGACGGTCCCTGCTCCTGCTGTTCCCGCTGCTCCTGACCCTCCTGCCCCTGCCGGTCCCGACGGTCGCGGCCGGGACCGACGCCGCCCGCCACCGGCAGGGCCTGTTCGCTCTCGGTCCCGGCTGGGGCCAGATCCTCGACGCCGAACCGGTGGCCCTGGGCTGGGTCGAGCTGCGGCCCGCCACCCGGTGGTGGATCTTCCGCCCCTGGTTCAGCCTGGAGAGCAGCGGCGACGAGACCTTCACGGCCCTGGGTGTCATGTACGACTGGGCGCCGACGCGTTGGCTGCGGGTCTCCCCCAACTTCGGCGTCGGCGTCTTCCACCAGAACAACGGCTTCGAGCTGGGCCTGCCCCTGGAGTTCCGTTCCACCCTGGAGATCAGCTGGCGCCTGCCCGGCGGCCAGCGCCTGGGCGCCAGCTTCGGGCACATCTCCAACGCCGGTCTCGGCGACCGCAACCCCGGGACCGAGCTGCTGAAGATCGTCCTCGCCCTGCCGACGCGGTGACCGGGACCGCGGCGGGGATCACCCTCCCGTCGCGACGGCGGGATCGACGACGATGACGGCCGCGCCGTCGAACCGGCCCTCCCTCAGGTCGTCCAGTGCCTCGTTCGCCCTCTCCAGCGGGTAGGGATGGACCTCGGTCCGCACCGGCACCCGCGGCGCCAGGGCCAGGAACTCCTCGCCGTCGCGCCGGGTCAGGTTGGCCACCGAGACCAGCGACCGCTCCTCCCAGAGGATCCGGTAGGGGAACGACGGGATGTCGCTCATGTGGATCCCGGCGCAGACCACCCGTCCGCCGCGGTCGACGGCCCGCAGGGCGGCCGGGACCAGCGGCCCGACCGGGGCGAAGATGATGGCGGCCTCCAGCGGCTCCGGCGGCAGCTCGTCCGAACCGCCGGCCCACACGCAACCCAGAGACAGGGCGAACGCCTGTCCCCGCTCGTCGCCGGGGCGGGTGAAGGCGAAGACGCGCCTGCCCTCCCAGCGGGCCACCTGGGCGATGATGTGGGCCGCCGCGCCGAAGCCGTACATCCCGATCGTCGCGGCGTCGCCGGTGAAGCGGTAGCTGCGATAGCCGATCAGGCCGGCGCAGAGCAGGGGCGCCGCCTGCAGGTCGGGATAGCCGTCGGGGATGGGAAAGCAGAAGCGGGCGTCGGCCACGGCGTACTCGGCAAAACCGCCGTCGATCTGGTAGCCGGTGTAGCGGGCCCGGTCGCAGAGGTTCTCCCTGCCGCTGCGGCAGAAGCGGCACTCCCCGCAGCTGCCACCCAGCCACGGGATCCCGACCCGCATGCCGGCGGCGAATCCCTCGACCCCCTCCCCCACGGCCGCGACGGTACCCACGATCTGGTGGCCGGGGACCAGGGGCAGCTTCGGCTCCGTCAGGTCACCGTCGACCACGTGCAGGTCGGTGCGGCAGACACCGCAGACCCGGACCCGGACTTGGACCTGTCCCGGCCCCGGCTCGGGAACGGGCAGGCTTCTCTCCACCAGTGGCCGTCCGGGCCTCTCCATCACCATCGCGCGCATCCGATCACCTCCGCGAAAGGGGACGGTGTCGCTGACCCCGGCCGAATGATACAGCAAAACGGCGAGGACGGTCCCGGGGGAATACGGACGCCGGACACGACGCCGCCCCGTGCCACGGTGGCACCTGGCGGCCCGCCTTCCCGTCGGCACGGTGGCGGCTGTGTCGAGTCGCGGGATCAGAAGGCCAGGCGCATCCCCACCGGCAGGTGGTCGCTGAGGTTGCTGTCGTACTCCCCGTATCCCCCCGGCAGCTCCTGGTCCAGGCGAAGGGTCTGGACCGAGGAGCCGGCGGCCTCCAGGGGGGCGAACAGCTCGTCGGTGACCAGGAGATGGTCGATGTGGCTCTGGCCGTGGTAGGACCAGTTCACCGCGGGGCCGGTGGCGATGGCCATGTCGGCGAAGCGGTAGTGGTCGGGATCGTCCAGGAAGACCTGGAAGACGTTGGCCGGGGCCGGGTCGGTCAGGATGTCGTTCAGGTCGCCCAGGAGGATGACGGCCCGGTCGGGCCAGCGGTCCTCGATGAAGTCGTGCAGCAGCAGGCTGGCGTCGCGGCGGCGGGTCTCCTCGTCCCAGGGATCCGACGCGTCGACAGTGCCGTCGCCGCAGCACTTGAAGTGGTTGTCGACGACGACCAGGTCGTGTCCCCGGTAGCGGCACTCCAGCACCAGGGGGGAGCGGGGCAGCTCGCGGCCATCGTCGGTGAGGATCTCGTAGATCGTGTCCACGGCGACTGTCGCCGTGTCGTAGATGTAGGCCAGGTTCTGCTCGTAGGGCGCGCTGGTGGCCCGGTAGCCGGCGAAACCGGGCAGCTCCTCGACGACCCGCTGGAAGCTGGTGGGCCCGTCGATCTCCTGCAGCGCCACGATGTCTGGCCGCAGCGCCGCGACGGCGGCGACCAGGTAGTCGACCGTCTGCGTCCCGTTCTTGGGGAAGTTCTCGACGTTCCAGGTGACGATGTCGAAGGTCGTGCTGTCACCCCAGGCGAGATCGGCGAACAGGTGCCCGCCCTCGTCGGGGGGAAGGGTGACGGTCGTCGTCTCGCCGCAGCCGCCGATCCAGACCAGGACCACGGCGGCCAGCACGACGCTCGTCATCGGCCAGAGGATTCGTCGCATCGCTCGTACCTCGTTCTCCTCCACCCCCCGGCGGATCCGGTCAATATCGCGGCGCCGTCGGTCTTCCGTCAAGTCGGCGGGGCGGGTCTTGTCACGCAGGCGCCGGCGTGATAGTCTCTTGTCGAGATCTCGCCCGATTATCACGTGGGGAGAATCACGATTCCATGGCATCACCCCGCCACCCCCGGACGGGAAGCGATCCGGCGCGCCTGGCCGCGTTCAGGGATCTTGTCGCCAGCATCTCCTCCTCGCTCATCGCCGCCGATTTCGATCGCATCGACGCCACGATCCAGGAGGCGCTGGCCCGCCTGGGCACCTTCACCGGTGTCGACCGCAGCTACGTCTTCCTGATGCACGAGGACGATCCCACCCGCTGCGACAACACGCACGAGTGGTGTGCCGAGGGGATCGAGCCCCAGTTCGACAACCTCCAGGACATCGACCTGTCCTCCTACCGGGAGATCCACGACGTCCTGGCCAGCGGCGAGGTCTGGGCCTGCCCCAGCGTCGCCGACCTGCCGCCGGACCTGGCGGCGGTGTTCCAGGAGCAGGACATCCAGTCCCTCGTCCTGGTCCCGATGCTGCTCAAGCAGCGGCTGATCGGCTTCATCGGCTTCGACTGGGTCCGCCGCCGGGAGGAGCGGTTCGACGAGCTGGTCACCCTGCTGCGCATCGTCGGCGAGATCATCGCCCAGGCCGTCGACCGCTACCGTTCCGAGCGCCGCCTCTTCGACTACCAGCGTCGCCTGCGGGAGCTGACCTCCGCCCTGCGTCGCCGGGAGCGGGAGGCGCGCCGGGAGGCGGCCCGCTCCCTCCACGACGGCATCGGCCAGGAACTGGCGGCGTTGAAGCTCCAGCTCCAGATGCTGGCACGGGAACTCGACGAGGAGACCGGCGCGCGGCTGGCCGACCTGCTCCCCCCCCTGGACCGCTGCAGCGAGGCCGTCCGCTCGATGACCTTCCAGCTGTATCCTCCCTCCCTGCAACGCTCCGGGCTGGTGGCGGCGCTGGCGGACCTGGCCCGGCACTACCGGGAGCGCGGCCTGCTGGAGATCGAGCTGGTCTGCCCGTCCGGCGATCCGGACTTCTCCCAGCGCGTCCGCGAGGAGCTCTTCCTGGCGGTGCGGGAGCTGCTGCACAACGTCCGCAAGCACGCCGGGTGCCACGAGGCGACCGTCAGGCTCGAGACCTTCGACGACCGGATCGAGTTGTCGGTCTCCGACCGCGGCAGGGGGTTCGACGCCACCGACTGGCAGCAGGAGACCGGTCACCGGTACGGATACGGCCTGTTCAACCTGGAGGAACGACTCCAGGAGATGGGCGGTCGGATCAGCGTGGACTCCGCCCCGGGACGGGGAACGACCGTCACCCTCGTCTGTCCCTGTCGTCATCGGGAGGGGCACGACCGGTGAGCGGCGTCATCATCTCGATCGTCCTGGCGGACGACCACGAGCTGCTGCGCGACGGCCTGCTGCGCCTGCTGGAGAGCGAACTCGACCTGCGGGTCGTGGGAGAGGCCGCCGACGGGAACGCGGCCGTGGAACTGGCCCGGGCCCTGGCACCCGACATCGTCGTCATGGACGTGGACATGCCCGGCGGCAACGGGATCATCGCCACCCAGCAGCTCCGGCGCGAATGTCCCCGGACGCGCGTCGTGGCCCTCTCCATCCACGCCGATCCCCGCATCGTCATGCAGATGCTCCGGGCCGGGGCCGACGGCTACCTGACCAAGGACTGCGCCTTCGCGGAGCTGGTCGGCGCCATCCGGCAGATCGCCGGCGGGAACCGCTTCATCGGGTCGCGGGTCTCCACGCCGGTCATCGCCCGCTTCCTGGCCGGGGAGGACCCCGGCGGCGACGACCTGCTCGCGGCCCTCACCCCGCGGGAGAAGGAGACCCTGCAGCTCATCGCCGACGGTCTGGGAACACGGCAGATCGCCGAGCGGCTCCACATCAGCATCAAGACCGTCGAGACCCACCGCGCCCACCTCCAGCAGAAGGTCAACACCAGCAGCGTGGCCGAGCTGACGAAGCTGGCCCTGCGGACGGGACTGACGACGCTGGGGGACTGAACGGCTCAGAAGGTCTCCCGCAGGACGCGCAGGTCGGCTGCGTCGACGACCCTCAGCAGCCACAGGGCCGCCGCGTACAGCGGCAGGACGATCAGCCCCATGCCCAGGAAGACCCACAGGTTGGCGTCCGGCCAGCGGGTCCAGCCCACCTGCCAGCCGGGCAGCAGCCAGCGGACCAGAGCCGCCGCGGCCAGCCAGGCCGCGATCGCCGCGGCCGACCCGCCCAGCTGTGCCCGCCGCCAGGGAACGACCAGGCCGCTGCGCCCCACCTGGCGCCGGTAGAGGACCTGGCTGAGCAGCAGGCTGGTGATCGTCGCCACGGCCGCGCCGTGCCAGCGCCAGCGGGGGATGAGCACCAGGTTCATGGCGACGTTGGTCAGCATCGCCGCCAGGGAGATCCCCACGAAGGTCCGCTCCCGTCCGGTGGCGATCAGCAGCCGGTTGTAGACGTGGCTGGCCGCCTGGATCGGCAGGCCCCAGACGACGATCCGGAAGACGGCGATCGACGCCCCCAGGTCCCCGCTCTTGGCGATGACGTGGATCAGCGGATCGGCGGCCAGGGCGCAGGCCAGGGCCAGGGGGAACATCGTCAGGTGGAGGTAGCGCAGGGACCGCTCGCCCATTCTCTCGACGTCCTGCTGCCCCGCGTGCTCGCGGTAGCGCTGCAGGGCAGGGAACATGGCCAGGGCGACGATGTTCGGCAGGATCAGCATCAGGTCCAGCAGGCGGTGCCCGATCGTGTAGATGCCGGCCCCCACCTTGCCGAGCATCTCGATGATCATGACGGTGTCGATGCGGTAGCTGATGATCCCGAAGGTCGTCGAGGCGAACACGGGCAGGCCCAGCCCCGCCAGCCACCACATGCTGACCCCGTCGCCGGGCTCGCGGCGCCAGGGACCGCAGGACCTGACCATCAGGGGCACGATGACCAGCAGGCGGGCCAGCCGGCTGGCGACGTTGGCCCAGACGACCCCCATCAGGCCGTACCCGGCGTCCAGCCACCACCACGCCAGGACGAAGTAGACGACGCCGGAGACCAGCTGGCTGACGGTCTGGTACTGGACCTTCTCGTGGGCCTGCAGGACGGCGTCCGCGGCCATGGCCGTGGCCTCCAGCAGGACGCCCGAGGCCATGACCAGGATGGCCACCCTGGTCGGCGCGTCGAAGCCGGTCAGCCGGACGTAGGCGAACAGCAGGGCGTACGAAGCGATCCCCAGCAGCCAGCGGATGCGCAACGCCGCCCAGAAGAGCGAGGCCGTCCGCTCGCGCCGCTTGACCGCCTCGCGGGTGATCAGGGCGCCCAGGCCGAAGTTGCTGATCGTCAGGATGATCGTCGACAGGTCGACGGCCGTCCCCCAGACGCCGGTCCCGGCCGTCCCCGCGGCACCGGTCAGCCGCCGGAAGATCAGGAACGCCAGGATGCGGCCGGCGAACAGGCCGACCGTCATCAGGACGGTGTTCTTGACGACGAAGCGGGAGGCGGAATCCTTCACGGCGACTCCGTTCGGCCGCCGCCGGACAGGCGCGGCGCAGGTCCTCAGAACCAGCCGCCGGTGGCGGCCGTCACCACCGGGGCGCCCCCGTCCAGCGACCAGGTCAGATCGAGGCGGGCGACGGCGGCCCGCGCGGAGCGGGTCGGCCCGAAGCGCAGACCGACACCCGCCTCGTGTCGCGGGCCGCCGGCGGCGTGCCGGCCGCCGCGCCACCAGGCGTCGCCGGCGGCCAGGAAGGCCGCCAGCCCCACGCGGTAGAAACCGAGCAGCTCTCCCGGCAACAGGCGGGCGTACTCCGCGTTCCAGCGCCAGAGGCGGTCGCCGGCGCGGCCGTCATACTCCAGGGTCCGCAGCCCGCGTGTCAACCCGAGGACGAAGGCGTCCGCCCCCAGCAGGTGATCGGCGGCGGCACCCTCGGCCGTCAACCGGACGATGTCGTCCTTCCCGGGACGACCGAACCAGGCCAGCAGCAGGTCCCCGTCGGCCGACCGGTTGCGCGTCGAGCCGGCCGACAGCCTACCGGTGAGGGCGATCATGGCGTAGCCCCCCGCCACCCGCGACCAGTCCTGCGCGTGCAGGTTGACCAGCAGCCGCTCCCGGTCGCTTCCCAGCGCCGAGAGGGCCGGTCCCAGCTCCAGGCGCAGGGAGGGATCCAGCGGCAGATCCTCGACCGACCCGTACTGGCCGATGTACCGCTCCTGGCCCCAGTTCCGTCCCGACGTGCTGACGATCAGCAGCGGGACGACCAGGCGGCCGCTCTCCCGGCCGAGGGCCGGGTCCAGGTATGCCAGGACGCTGTCGGCCTGCAGGGTGCGGCCGCTGGACAGGGTGATCTCGTCCTCCAGGCGGAACGACCGCTCGCGCCACCAGAGCCCCAGCCCCACCCTCCAGATCCGCCCGCGCTCCACCGGCGAGAGCCTGACCAGCCACTCGCCGCGCACTGCACGATCCCGGCTGGGCAGCCGCGCGTAGAGCCGGCCCGTCGGTGTCCCGTCGCACAGCGAGCCCGCGTCCGGCAGGTAGAACCGGCGCGTCGAGCGGCGGTCGTACGCCGCCAGGGTCACTCCCAGCGGATCGTCCTGGCGGTAGAAGGGGCGGGCCAGCAGGATCTCCTTCCGGTCGCCGTCGCTCTGGTCGACGAGTCCCAGGTCCAGCCGCCAGGGTGATCCCCACAGGCGCCGGTCGTGGTACCCGACCATCCGGAAGGAGCGGTCCTCGTTCTCCCCCACACCCATCTCGACGTTCAGGCCGCGCCCCAGGAAGTTCTCGTCGGAGACGTGCAGGTTCCACTGCTGCGCGCCCGAGGAGCGCGAGTAGCTGAACTCGGCCTGGAGGGACCAGGTCTCCTGCACGCGGACCTCCACCGGCACGGTCCCGTCGGGAAGGGTGTCCACGGGCACGACTTCGACGTTGGTCAGGTAGCCCAGGGACCTCAGGTTGCGCTCGGTCTCGGCCAGCCGGGCGGGTCGCAGGGGATCGCCGGTACGGAACAGGAGTTCCCGCTCGATGACCGAGCGCCTGGTCGACGGGTGCAGGGTGTTCATGCTGCTCTTGACGAAACGGACCAGCCCGTTGCTCGCCTCCAGTTCCCGGCGGCCGTAGATGTCCTTGATGACGATGGTGACAGGACCGACGCGGTAGGGAAGAGACGTGACGGTATCCGGCAAGGAGGCAGAGGACGCCTCTGCAGGCACCGCGATCGGAACGCAGGCGAAGAAAAGACATGTCGTCACGACAGAAAGACAGAACACGGGCGCCGCGCCCACACATCTGTCATGACAAAAAGTCCCTACACCCATCCTCTTCGGCCCCCCGCAAATCCCCCCGACGAAGCTCGCTTTACGCATCGCTATCTGTTTCAATATGTTAGAGCCCAGCTCGCCTGTCAATCCCCCTGCTGGCACACCCCTTGTTATCGTGGGGGTGGAATCGGTGACGATGCCACCCACCGGGTGGAACCCATAGACGAAAGGAGGGATGAGCCATGACGAGCCTGCTGCCTGTGACCGTGACCAACCTGCTGGACAGTTTCTTCTCCCCGACCCGGCTGCCGAGCTGGGACTGGGATCAGGAGTGGATGCTCTCGCCCCGGACCGAGATCCTCGAGGGCGACAAGGACTACATCATCCGCCTCGACATGCCGGGGGTCAACAAGGACGATCTCTCCATCGAGGTGGAGGACCAGGTCCTGACCATCAAGGCGCAGCGTGAGTTCAAGGCCGAGGAGGGCTACCGCCACCTGCGGTCCGAGCACGCCGGTCGGATCAGCTACGAGCGCTCCTTCAACCTGGGTCGGCAGATCGACGTCGACCACATCAAGGCCGAGCTGCGCGATGGCGTGCTGACCGTGACGCTGCCCAAGACCGGTCAGGCCATGGCCCGCCGGATCGAGGTCCGGTAAACCGGTTGCGGCGGCAACCGGCGCGATAGAAAAAAGGCCGGGACATCGTCCCGGCCCTTTTCTATCATTCCCCCATGAGACTGATCAGCTTCCTCCATCCGGAGGGCCCCCGCCCCGGGCTGGCCCTGACCGACACCGTCTTTCTCGACCTGCTGGCGGCGGACCCCTCGCTGCCCGCCTCCTGGAACGAGCTGTTCGGCATGATGGACCGTGTCGAGGCCGTCGCCGAACGGTGGCACAGCCCCGGGACGGTCATCGACGGTGTCCCCCTGTTCGCCCACGACAAGTACCCCCTGCTGCCCCCGGTGGTCGCGCCGTCGAAGATCATCGCCGTGGGCCTGAACTACCGGGACCACGCCGAGGAGCAGAACCGCACCCCGCCGACCCAGCCGATGCTGTTCAGCAAGGCGACGACCTGCCTGCAGGCTCACGGGGGGCCCATCCTGCTGCCGCCCGACCTGACGATGGTCGACATGGAGGCCGAGCTGGCCGTCGTCATCGGGAAGGCCGGCAAGCGGATCAGCCGCGAGGCCGCTGCCGAGCACATCGCCGGCTACATGTGCTTCAACGACGTCTCCAACCGGGAGGCCCAGCGCCTGGACCGGCAGTTCTTCAGGGGCAAGAGCATCGACACCGGCGGCCCATGCGGCCCCTGGATCGTCACCCCCGACGAGCTGCCGCCCCTGGCCCACGGGCTGGAGATCACCGGTGTCCTCGACGGCGAGGTCCTCCAGCACAGCAACACCGAGCAGCTCATCTTCCCCGTCGACGAGCTGATCCGCTTCGCCAGCCAGCACATGACCCTGCTGCCGGGCGACATCATCGCCACGGGAACGCCGGGGGGCGTGGGGGTCTTCCGGGACCCGCCGCGGTTCCTGCGCCCCGGCGACGTCTGCGAGGTGACGATCGAGGGGATCGGGACCCTCCGCAACCAGGTCGTCCGGGAGCCCTGAGTCTCCGCATGACGGCCTGCATATTGCCGTCCGTCCCTCGCCGCCGCCCCTCCTTTGCATGGCCCCCCTGCGGCGGTCGGGATCGGTCCGCCGTGCCATCGATCCCGACAACCCGTTGTTCCTCAAGACGGTAAAGTCCTCCCCATCGCTGCCGATCACCGCATGGCGTCCCGGAACATGCCTTGCACCGGGGGGATGGGACGCCCCCCTGCACCAGCCACCGGCGCCCGCGCGCGGCGACGCCGCCGACGGTCACAACGGACGGAGGGACAGATGGCCCGGGCTGCATCTCTCGATCCCGCACGCATGGCCGGGATCTTCCTGACGTTACCGCACTACCAGTACTACGACCGGCGCGACACGGCCGTCCGCACCGAGGGCAGCTACCGCCTGGCCCTGGCCGCAATGCTCCGGGAGATCGCCGGGATGCTGCTGGCCGCCATGCAGCAGCGGCAACACGAGCTGGGGCAGCAGAAGTACGAGATCCTGGACACCCTGGTGGAGAACCTGGAGACGCTGGTCAAGGTGCTCCACCGCCAGGGGGCGGTCCGGCTGCGGGGCGACCCCGCCGAGACGATCCCCGAGCTGAGACTGCTCGACACGGAGCTGATCCTCTACCTGGAGGAGGCGTGGCGGCTGGCCGGCCGGCTGCTGGGGCCGGACATCGGGGACCGCACCTTCAGGGAGACGGCCGGCACCTTCATGTCGCTGCTGGCCGGCCTGGCCGAGGCGGCCGAACAGAGGAACCAGCTGCTGGGCCTGGGCTGGGAGTCGGAGTTCGGTCTCAGCCCGCTGCCCGATCTGAGGAAAGAATGAGCGTGACCCCGCTGATCCCCGGCGCCCACCACGACCCCTGGCAGGAAGCAGTGTGGCCCGTCACCGACGAACGGGACCGGCCCCTGGACTGGTCCCTGGATCCGGACGGCGAGACGGTCCAGGGCCCCCTGGACCTCTGCTTCCTGCGCGGCAGGGACATGATGCTGACACTCGGCCGCGACGAGGTGGCCCTGCTGTCGGTCAGGGGACGGCTGCGCCGGATCATGCTGACGGGACGACATTGGCTGGCGGTGGGCAAGGACGACTCCTGTCCCGGAGACGGGATGCTCTACTTCCTGCGCCTGGACCAGCCCATCGTCGTCGACTGGCGGCAGTACGTCCCGGTCCCGCGGCACGACTCGACCGAGCCGGCGACCACGCTGCACAGCGGCCGCTTCGTCGTGACGGTCGAACAGCCGGTCCGCTTCTACGAGACCCTGCTCTGCAACCGCTCGGGCGAGGGCAATGCCATCTGCCTGCCGACCCTCCGGCACCTGCTGCCGACCCTGCTGACGATCCGGCTGACAGCCATCGAGCCTCCCGGGCCCGGCGGCCTGGCCGAACTGCTGGCGCAGCTCGACCCCTCCCTGCTGGACGATGACCTGGCCCCCTACGGGCTGGCCTGTCGCGGCTGGTCGATCCGGCGCCGCAGCGAACCCCGCCCCGAGCCGTTCGAGGCCCCCCTGGCCTCCGACGTCACCGTCTGAGCATCCGCCACTCGGCCCCTTGCCCCCGGCCGGTTCCGCGGTTACCGTTCTAGAACGATCGCGAAGACTCCCTTTTCCCGGAAGGAACCCGTCGTCGTGCCGCCTGCAGGGATGTCGGCCACCCGAGGACAGCGCATCGACCGGCAACACCGCTGCCGGCTGCTGCCGGTCCTGCTGTCGTTGCTGATCGCCGCCCCCGCGGGCGCCGCCGTCTTCGGTTCCATCACCGTGGCAGGGAACGACCACACCGGCACCGACGTCATCCTGCGCGAGCTGGGATTCGCGACAGGGGACAGTTTCGACACCAGGGCCCTGGACGCCGCCTGGGAACGGCTGGAGGACCTGGGGTACTTCGCCTTCGTCGACATCGACTACGACGACGAGGATCCCGCCGCCCCCATCCCGGTGACGATCACCGTCGAGGAGGACCGGACCCTGCGCGGCTATCCCGTCATCGACTACGACCGTCGTTTCGACATCCGCCTGGGGGTGCGCCTCTACGACATCAACTTCCGTGGCCGGGGCGAGACACTGTCCGTCAACGGTGTCTGGTACCGCCCCACCGAGTACGGCCTGACCTGGCGTCACCCCTGGCTGGCCGGCGTGCGCGGACTGACGCTCCAGCTTGACGGCTGGTGGCGCAGCGCCGACTTCGAGTACCGCGACATCGACTTCCGCGAGTGGTGGGCGGGGGGACGCCTCACCTGGCAGTTCCACGGTCCCCTCTACGTGGGAGCCGGGCTGCGCCACGGCAGCTTCGAGCAGAAGGGGCCGATCACCGGCCTGCCGCTGGCGTGGCCGGCCGGCAGCCGGGACCGGACCACCTGGAGTGGCGAGCTGGGCCTGGACAGCCGCGAGCCCCGCTGGTACCCCACCCGCGGTGCCTGGCACCGGATCCTGGTGGAGCGGACCGGCGGCGGTGCCTTCCGCTCCTTCACGAGCTGGACCGGCGACCTGCGCCAGTACCTCCACCTGCCGTGGGACCACGTCCTGGCCCTGCACGCCTGGGGCCGGCGCGTCGACGGCCACCTGCCGCCGGAGGACCTGCTCTGGTGGGGCGGGCCGGAGACGCTCCGCGGCGCCGACTACGCGTCGCTGGTGGGCGAGGAGGGGTACATGCTGAGCGCGGAGTACCGCTGGCCCCTGTTCCTGATGCCGATCACCGCCGACGGCCGGGTCATCGGCATCGGCCTGCACGCGTTCGCGGACCTGGGCAACGACTGGTTCGACGGCAGCGGCCGGCCGCCGCTGTACAGCTACGGCGCCGGGTTCCACATCGGGATCTCCGACCACCAGTTCCGGTTCGAGATCGCCGTGCCGGAGCACGGCGAGACGACCTTCGAGTTCATGGACGCCTTCAACTTCTGAGGCGTCACGGGAGAACATGCATGGCCGCACCGGCCGGGAAAGGAGGTGATCGCGCCGTGACCGAGCAGAATCGGATCCGACTGACCCGCTTCGCCAGCGCCGCCGGCTGAGCGGCCAAGCTGGGCCCGGGCGGCCTGGACAAGGTCATCGCCGAGCTCGACATCCTCCGCGATCCCAACCTCCTGGTCGGGTTCGAGACCGCGGACGACGCCGCCGTCTACGCGCTGGACGCCGACCGGGCCCTGGTCTCCACGGCCGACTTCATCACCCCCATCCTGGACGACCCGCACGATTTCGGCGCCGTCGCCGCCGCCAACTCCCTGAGCGACGTCTACGCCATGGGCGGCCACCCCCTGCTGGCCCTGAACCTGCTCGGCTATCCCCAGGACGAGCTGCCCGTCGAGGTCGTCGGCGGCATCCTGGCCGGCGCCGCGGCGGTCTGCCGCGAGGCCGGTGTCGTGGTGGGCGGCGGACACACGATCCGCGACCACGAGATCAAGTTCGGCCTGTCGGTCGTCGGCCTCGTCGACCCGGCACGCCTGCTGCGCAACTGCACCGTCCGTCCCGGGGACCGGCTCGTCCTGACCAAGCCGCTGGGATCGGGTGCCCTGGCCGGAGCCGTCCGCATGGGCATGCTGGGGCCGGGGAACCCGGACTACGAGGAGCTGGTGGCCGTCATGCGAGCCCTGAACCGGTGCGGTACGATCCTGCCCGAGGTCGGCGCCACCGCCTGCACCGACGTGACCGGGTTCGGACTGACCGGCCACGGCTGGGAGATGGCCACCGGGAGCGACGTCACCCTGGTCATCGAGACCGACACCCTCCCGCTGCTGCCCCGCGCCGTCGAGCTGTGCGGCCAGGGCTTCACCTGCGGGGGCACCAAGGCCAATCTCGGCTTCACCGAGGACGACATCTCCTACGATCCCCGCCTGGGCGAGGACATGATCGGCCTGCTCAACGATCCCCAGACCTCGGGCGGCCTGCTCTTCTCCGTCCCTCCCGAGCGGTGTGACGAGGCCGTCGCCGCCGTCCTGGAGCACGGAGCCACCTGCGCGGTCGTCATCGGGGAAGCCCGCGCCCACGCCGCCGGGGCCCCCTTCCTCCTGTTCCGCTGACCGACGGGACCATTCCACAAACGACAAGCAATTCGTGCTCAAGTCCTGCCCCGCATTGACGATGGTTGACCCGTCAGGCGACGCCACGGCATCCGGCCGCCGGATCGATGCGACGGGGACCGGTCCGGTCACCGGATGCAACCCGAAGGAAGCGTGGAGGAGGAGCCTCTTGTCCAGTGCAACGACACTCTCGCTGAAGAGCATCCACCCGCGGGATCTGAAGCTGATCATCAAGGAGATCCCGACCCTGCCCATCGTCTACCAGCAGCTCTTCTGCCAGATGAGCAACCCGAACGTCTCGGTGCCGCAGCTGGCGGAGATCGTCTCCCGGGACCAGTCCCTGGCGATGAAGATCCTCAAGCTGGTCAACTCGGCGTTCTACGGTTACAAGAAGGAGATCACGACGATCAGTCGCGCGATGGTCATCCTCGGCTTCCGGACCGTCCGCAACGCCGCCCTGGCCATCAGCGTCTTCGACTACGTCTCCGGCACCAGGGAGGACAGTCGCTTCCCGGTGGAGGACTTCTGGAAGCACAGCATCTGCGCCGCCAGCGCCAGCAAGGTCCTGGGCAAGATGCTCAGGATTCCCCAGCAGGAGGAAACCTTCGTGGCCGGCCTGCTCCACGACGTGGGCAAGCTGATCATGAAGAAGTACTTCCCGGGCGACTTCGAGGACGTCTGCCAGTACGCCCTGGATCACGACGTCAGCTGGAGCGATGCCGAGCAGGAGCTGCTGGCCATCGGTCACACCCAGGTGGCCAAGGCGATCCTCCACAGCTGGAACTTCCCGTCTCCCCTGATCGAGGCCGTCCAGTTCCACCACGACCTCAGCAGCAACGCCGCCTACCCCGAGCTGGTGTCGCTGACCAACGTGGCCAACTACGTTGCCTACGAGCTGGGTTACGGCGCCCCCGCCAGCCTGCGCCACCACGATTGCGATCCCTGGGCCCTCAGCGAGCTGGGAATCACCATCGAGCAGAGCCTGCAGATGCGGGACGTGATCCTGGAGGAGACCGAGGCGGCCCTGGACATACTGCAGATCATCGACTGACGGCGGCTGCGACCGCAAGGAGACGGCGGCACGAACGAACGATCGTGCCGCCGTTGCTTTGTAACGTGCCGGTGGAACCGGGGCGGGAGATCAGTTCCCGTTCCTGCCTCTGAGCAAGGAGGAGAGCTCCGCGTTGTCCACCAGGCGATCCAGCAGGATGTCCCTGGTGAGCGTGCAGGCCTGGGTGATCTTCGTCGTCCGCAGGCTGTAGTAGACGTTGATTCCGTCCTTGCGCGTGTTGACGACGCCGGCCTGCCTCAGGACGGCCAGGTGCTGGGACGTGTTCGCCTTGGGGATCTCGAGCCGCTCGGCGATCTCGTTCACGCAGATCTCCCCGGCCTCGTTGAGGATGTCCAGTATCTCCAGCCGCTTGGGGTTGGCGAGGGTCTTGCAGAGCTCGGCCTGCATCTCGTAGAGCTTGCGTTCCGACGACATCTTCCTGCTCCGGGGTTGGTGTTATCGGTCCAACAGGAAGCTATCACGAACGGACGAGATGTCAAAGTCTATTTTCTGCTTAGCTGTTAATATGCAACAGTCCGGGGATCATCGCCTCTCAGCCCGGTGGGCAATTCGAACCTGATATCTTCCTTCATGAATACGAGTTCCCGCGGTTCCCAGCCGGCCGCTTCCAGTCGCCCGACGATTCCCCTGACGAGATGCTCCGGCGCCGAGGCGCCGGCGGTCAGGCCGACGATCCGGTGATCGGCGAGCTCCGCGATCTCCACATCGTCTGCCTCTCCCACCAGCCGGGAGTCGGCCCCGGCGATGCGGGCCACCTCGCAGAGGCGACGGGAGTTGCTGCTGTTGGGCGAGCCGACGACCAGGACGAAGCCGGCGCCCTCGGCCACCAGGGCCTTGACCGCGTCCTGTCGGTTCTGGGTGGCGTAGCAGATGTCGCTGCGGGTCGGTCCCTCCAGGTCGGGACGCCTGCGCTTCAGCGCGGCGATGATCGCCTCGGTCTCGTCGACGCTCAGGGTCGTCTGGGTGACATAGAAGAGCGGCCGGTCCGGCAGGGGAACCGTCTCGGCATCCTCGACGCTCGTCACCAGGGTGATCGCGTCGGGCGCTTCTCCCATCGTCCCGACGACCTCGTCGTGCCCGGCGTGACCGATCAGCACGACGTGGCGACCGGCGGCCACCTGGGTCGTCACCTGGCGATGGACGCGCGTGACCAGGGGACAGGTGGCGTCGACGACCTCCAGCCGCCGGCTGGCCGCCTCCTCCCTCACCGCCGGCGAGACGCCGTGGGCGCTGAAGACGACGGTGGCGCCGTCGGGGACCTCCTGCAATTCATTGACAAAAACGACGCCGCGGTGGATAAAGTCCTGGACGACGGCGCGATTGTGGACGATCTCCCGCCGGACGTAGAGGGGCCCCTCGCAGCGCTGGAGCAACAGCTCCACGATGGCGATGGCGCGCTCCACCCCGGCGCAGAAACCGCGCGGGCTTGCGACGAGCAGCTGGCGATGCATCCTCGGGTCACCCATCCTCGACCTCTCTCGTCATTCCGGCCCCGTCGTCCACGATAGCCGGTCCCGACGCTGTCGGCAATCGCCTGCCACGCGGAACCTTGACAACAAGTCTCTAAAGTTTAGATTATGCGAAACGAATTGACTTAAACCCGCAACGAAAGGTGAGAGCGATGACGGTACACAGGATCCTGCGCCTGGTGGCCGGGTTCTTCATCCTGCTGAGCCTCGCCCTGGCCCACTACGTCAATCCCAACTGGCTGTGGTTCAACGCGTTCGTTGGCCTGAACCTTCTCCAGTCGGCCTTCACGGACTGGTGTCCGCTGATGACCATCCTGCGGAAGGCCGGCGTTCCCGAGTCCTGACAGACCCCAACCAGGAGAGTCGTGACCATGCGCTTCCCTGATGTCCGCAAGTGGACGGCCTTGGGCCTGCTGACGTTGCTGGCGGGACTGCTGGTACCGCTGGCCGTCGCCGGGGCCGAGGTCCCGGTGGAGGAACTGGGGACCGTCCGCAACGACACCCTGCTGGTGACACGCGAACGGGTCGTGGCGGCCGCCCTGCGGCACAACGAGATGCTGGCCGCCGCCGGCGCCATGGCCGACGCCGCCTCGGCCGATGCCCTCGGCGCCTGGCGCGGACTGCTGCCCCACGTCTCGGTGGGAGCCTACCGGATCCGCACCAACGACCCCCTCTACGTGTTCGGCTTCAAGCTGAACCAGCGCAACGCCACCATGGCCGACATGGCCGCCCCGCCGCTGGGAGACGCCGTCAACCATCCCGGCATCGGCGAGAACAACATCACCCGCGTCCAGATCCAGCAGCCGGTCTTCAACGGCGGCATGGCGCTGTTCGGGAAGAAGGCCGCCAACGCGATGGCCCGTGCGGCCCGCAGCGAGCACCGCCGCGCCGAGGAGACGGTCCGCTTCAACGCCATCCAGGCCTACGAGGGGCTGGTCCTGGCCAAGGCCTACGAGCGGGTCATGATCGACGCCCTCGCCTCGGCCGAGGCCCACGTGCGCCAGGCCCGCGCCATGGTCGAGAACGAGATGGCCACCGAGGCGGACCTGCTCCAGGCCACCGCCTACCGCGACGGCGTCAGGCAGAAGCTCATCGAGGTCCGCAACATGGTGGCCATCGCCGGCGAGAACATCAAGCTGTTGACCGCCGTGCGGACGGACCTGCCGGTGGCCCCCGATCCCGCGGAGACGGGAGCGAAGGTCGACACGGTGTCGGCGGTCTCCCTGGCAGGCGTGGCGCAGCGGTCCGACGTCCAGGCGATCCGCGAGAAGGCCCGCGCCGCCGACGCCATGACCAAGGTGGCGCGGGGAGCCCTGCTGCCCCACCTGAACGTGGCGGCGGAGAAGGACTGGTACCACGCCGACAAGTTCCTGGGCAACGACGCCGACAGCTGGATGGTGGGCATCTACGCCACCTGGGACATCTTCTCCGGGCTGCAGAACATCGGGGAACTGAAGAAGGCGCGGGCCCAGAAGCGGGCGGCCACCTACGCCGCCGACTTCCAGCGCCGGCAGGCGCGGACCGAGGCCGTCCAGGCCAAGCTGGAGCTGGACGCCGCCCGGGAGAAGCTGTCGGTCGCCCGGCAGGCGGTCGAGGCCGCGCGCGAAGGGCTGCGCATCGTCCAGAACATGTACCGCGAGGGACTGGCCTCGATGGTCGACCTGCTGGACGTGCAGGCGCGGGCCACGCAGGCCGAGGGCAACCTCGTCCAGGCCCGTCACGACGTCCGCGTCGCACTGGCCCGCGTGGAATACACCGGCGGTTCACTGACCGCCGTCACCGATCAGGAGACGACACGATGACGACGAGCAGGAGGGTGCATCCCATGCAGAAGATCCGAGCGCTGGCACCGGTGACGGCGGCGATCGTCCTGATCGCCGGTCTGACCGGCTGCGGCAAGAGCGTCCCCGAGATCCGCCTCCAGGGCGAGGACATCCCCGGCCGGACCGCCAGGGCGGCCGTCGTCGACCTGCCCGTCGTGGTCAGCGTCCCGGCCGCGGTGGAGCCCGAGGTGCGGGTCCACGTCTCGACCCGGATGATGGGCTGGGTCCGCAAGCTGCATGCCCGCGAGGGCGACACGGTCCGGGCCGGACAGCCGCTGATCACGATCGACGACAAGGACATGCTGGCCAAGCGGGCCCAGGTGGAGGCGGGCATCGCCGAGGCGGAGGCCGTCGTGGCCAACGCCGAGAAGACGGCCGAGCGCTTCCGCAACCTCTACGCCCAGAAGTCGGTCAGCAAGCAGCAGCTGGACGACGTCCTGACCGGGCTGGAGCGGGCGAAGGCCGGGCTGGCCAAGGCGAAGGCGGCCCGCCGCGAGATCGAGGTCCATCTCTCCTACCTGGACATCACCTCCCCCATCGACGGGATCGTCTCCCGCCGGATGATCGAGGAGGGGGACATGGCCGCTCCCGGCCACCCGCTGCTGTTCGTCGACAAGCTCGACCGCATGAAGATCGTCGCCCGGCTGGGCGAGAAGGACGTGGACAAGGTCCACGCCGGCGATCCGGTCACCCTGCACGTCACGTCCCTCGACAGCGCCGTCTACCACGTGACCGTGGCCCGCGTCGTGCCGTCGGCCAACCCCGGCAGCCACACCTACGACGTCGAGATGTACGTCGACAATCCCGACGGCCGCCTCCGGCCGGGCATGTACGCCCGCGCCGAGTTCGTCGTCGGCAGCCGCCGCGGGGTCGTCGTACCGCCGGCCGCCGTCCAGGAGCGCGGCCAGCTGACCGGTGTCTTCGTCGTGGACGACCAGCAGGTCGCCCACCTGCACTGGGTCCGCCTGGGCGAGACCTTCCCCCAGGGTGTCGAGGTCCTCTCGGGGCTGACCGGTGACGAGACGGTCGTCGTCGCCAGCGAGAAGCCCCTGATCGAGGGCGACAGGGTGGTGAGGTGACCATGACCAATACGACGGAACGCTACGGCGGCGCCACGCGCCTCGCATCGGCGTTCATCAACTCCAAGCTGACGCCGCTGCTGATCATCGCGATCATGCTGCTGGGCCTGTTCGCCCTCTCGCTGACACCGCGGGAGGAGGAACCCCAGATCGTCGTGCCGATGATCGACGTCATGGTCCAGCATCCGGGATCGACCCCCGAGGAGGTCGAGACCCTGATCACCAGGCCGCTGGAGCAGATCCTGTGGGAGATCCCCGGGGTCGAGTACATCTACTCCAGCAGCTTCCACAGCTTCAGCCTGGTGACCGTCCGCTACTACGTCGGGACCGACATGGAGAGGGCGACGGTCCGGCTCAACAACAAGATCCACGACAACATGGACCGGATGCCGCCCGGCACGCTGCCGCCGCTGATCAAGGTCCGGTCCATCGACGACGTCCCCATCCTGGGCCTGACCCTCTGGAGCGACCGCTACGACGGCTTCCGCCTGCGCCAGATCGCCGCGGAGCTGAAGAACGAGGTCCAGAACATCGCCGACGTCTCGACGGTCGAGATCATCGGCGGCCGGCCCCGCCAGCTGCGCATCGAGCCCGACCCGCAGCGGATGGCGGCCTTCAACATCACGACGCTGTCGATCATCCCGGCCCTGCAGCAGGCCAACGCCGTCCTGCCGGCCGGCATGTACCCCACCGGCAACAAGCAGGTGGCCGTCGAGGCCGGCACCTTCCTGCGCAGCGTCCGGGACGTGAAGAACCTGGTCGTCGGCTCGTTCATGGAGCGCCCCGTCCTGCTGGGCGACGTGGCGACGGTGATCGACGGTCCGTCCGAGATCGACACCTACAGCTTCCTGGGTGTGGGACCGGCCGGCGCGGACAACGGGATCGACACGCAGACCTACCGCACCGGCACCGAGTACCCCTCGGTGACGGTCTCGATCGCCAAGCGCAAGGGAGCCGATGCCACCCGCATCGCCCAGGCCATCAAGGAGAAGGTGGCCCTGCTGCAGGGGCACCTCATCCCCGACGACGTCAACGTCACCATCACCCGCGACTACGGCAAGACGGCGTCGGACAAGGCCAGCAGCCTCATCTCCAACCTGATGACGGCCATCTTCCTGGCGGTCGTCGTCATCTTCTTCGCCATGGGCTGGCGGGGCTCGCTGATCATCTTCCTGTCCATCCCCACGACGTTCAGCCTGACCCTGTTCACCTACTACATGTTCGGCTACACGCTGAACCGGGTGACGCTGTTCGCCCTGATCCTGGTGACCGGTATCGTCATCGACGCCACGATCATCGTCGTGGAGAACATGCACCGGCACTTCAAGATGACCGGCCGCACCGACCTGTCGACGGCCCTGCGGGCCATCCAGGAGGTCGGCAACCCGACGATCATGGCGACCCTGACGGTCATCGCCTCGATGATGCCCATGGCCTTCGTGCGTGGCCTGATGGGACCGTACATGAAGCCGATGCCCATCGGCGCCTCGCTCTCGATGGCCTTCTCGCTGCTGGTGGCCCTGGTCATCTCGCCGTGGCTGGCCATCAGGCTGCTGAAGCCCGCGCGCTGGCGCGAGGACCTGCCGGGCGAGGGCACCTTCGAGGGCGAGGAGGGGGTCGACCAGTGCGAGGTGACCGACCAGGGCGAGGTCTACTGCCTGGAGGACACCTTCATCTACCGGCACTACAACCGGCTGATGCGGCCGCTGCTCGACAATCCCCGCAAGGGGATCATGGCCCTGCTGGTCGTCGCCCTGCTGACGGCGGCCTCCTGTGTCCTGTTCCTGACCCGGACGGTCCAGGTCAAGATGCTGCCGTTCGACAACAAGAGCGAGTTCCAGGTCATCATCGATACCCCCGAGGGAACGACCCTCGAGACGACGACCCGGCTCGCCCAGGAGATCGGCCGCTACCTGGCGACCGTGCCCGAGGTGACCGACTACGAGATCTACGCCGGCACGGCCGCGCCGGTGAACTTCAACGGCCTGGTACGCCACTACTTCCTGCGCCAGGGACCCAACATGGCCGACATCCAGGTCAACCTGGTGGACAAGAAGAAGCGCTCGGCCCAGAGCCACGACATCGCCAAGCGGGTCCGCGGGCCCATCCAGGAGATCGCCGCGCGCTATCAGGCGTCGGTGAAGATCGCCGAGGTGCCACCCGGCCCGCCGGTCCTGTCGACCCTCGTCTGCGAGGTCTACGGACCGGAGTTCGAGGGACGCGTCGACATCGCCCGGCAGATCAAGGAGATCTTCCTGGACACCCCGGGCGTGGTCGACGTGGACTGGTTCGTCGAGGATCCCATGCGGATGGTCCGCTACCGGGTCGACGAGCAGCGGGCCGCCCTGCGCGGGGTGAGCACGGCCCAGGTGGCCCAGACCCTGGCGGTGGCCCTCTACGGGTACAACGCCGGCCTGCTCCACGACGACAACTCGGCCGAGCCGGTGCCCATCAACCTGCGGCTGCCGCTGCAGGACCGGGCCAGCGCCGAGTCCCTGGACGACCTGTTCATCTACTCGCAGGCGGGCGCGCTGATCCCGCTGTCGGATGTCGTCACCCGCGAGGAGACGACCATCCCCAAGGGACGGCACCGCAAGAACCTCAAGCCGGTGGTCTACGTGACGGCGGACGTGGCCGGCCAGCTGGAATCGCCCGTCTACGCCATCCTGGACATGCGTGACCGCATCGGCGGGATCCGGCTGCCCAGCGGGGAGAAGCTCCAGCAGCACTTCCGTGCCCAGCCCGTCATGGAGGACGTCTACTCCATCAAGTGGGACGGCGAATGGCACATCACTTACGAGGTCTTCCGCGACCTGGGGATCTCGTTCGCGGTGGTGCTGGTGCTGATCTACCTGCTGATCGTCGGCATGTTCCAGAACTTCATCGTCCCGGTGCTGATGATGATCCCGATCCCGCTGACGCTGGTCGGCATCATCCCCGGCCACCTGGGCTTCGGCGCCTTCTTCACGGCGACCTCGATGATCGGCATGATCGCCCTGGCGGGGATCATGGTCCGCAACAGCGTCCTGCTGATCGACTTCATCGAGGCGAGGCTGCGGGACGGACAGAACCTGACCGACGCCTGCATCGAGTCGGGCGCGGTGCGGATCCTGCCGATCGTCCTG
This sequence comes from uncultured Fibrobacteraceae bacterium, assembly GCA_964436825.1. GTDB lineage: Bacteria > Krumholzibacteriota > Krumholzibacteriia > LZORAL124-64-63 > LZORAL124-64-63 > CAYTEO01. The sequence continues at coordinate 45,434 of CAYTEO010000017.1, forward strand.
ACCGCAGGGACGGTCGTGACCGGATCGTTCGTCATGGTCTTCGACCCGATCTTCCAGGGGCTGGCCATCTCCCTGATGACCGGCGCCCTGATGTCGACGGTCCTGACCGTCGTCGTCATCCCGCTGGCGTACTTCCTGTACGCCCGCTGGTCGGCGGGACGGTCGTAATACAGGACGGCGTTTCTCTTTGTAAAAAAAGGGGTTGCGCTGTCGTGTAAGAATAATATAGACTCTTTCGAGTCATAGGGTTGACAAAGGACGGATCAAGAGTAGATTTGCCCTAGGACAAGTCGGTTATCTCCCTCCAAACCCCCGCCGACTTGTCGCCCGGCCGGTCGAGGTATCCCTCGGCCGGCCTTTTTCCTGCCGGGAAAACCGCGGGAGGCCTTGAGGCCCCCCGTGGTACGGATCGGGCGATCACTCCGGTCTCGCCCTGCCCGGGGCAACCACCCGCCGCATGATCGATGATGGACTCGGACCACCAGGCATTCAATCGGGGAATCCCTGATTTCGCTCCGGGCCGCGAAGT
>CAYTEO010000018.1:0-44036 GCA_964436825.1 uncultured Fibrobacteraceae bacterium
GGGGATCGACGCGGCCCTGCGGGCACGGGCCGAGGAGCTGGGCGGCGCCGTCGCCGACACCCTCCGCCGCTTCGCCGGTCCCATCGCCAGGGCCTCCCGGGAGACGGGGCTGCCGCCGTCCCTGTTGCTGTCGGTCGTCACCGCCGAGTCGGGCGGCCGGACCGATGCCGTCTCGTCGCGGGGCGCGCAGGGACTGATGCAGCTGATGCCGGAGACGGCGGCCGAGGTGGGGGTCGACGACCCCTTCGACCCGGAGCAGAACCTGCTGGGTGGCGCCCGGTACCTGGCCAAGCTCCGCGAGCGGTTCGACGGCGACCTGGCCCTGGCCCTGGCGGGATACAACGCCGGTCCCGGCAACGTCGAGCGGGCCGGCCGCGCCGTCCCGCCGTTCCGCGAGACCAGGCACTACGTGGACAAGGTGGTCGAACTCTATCGCCGGCTCGAGCCGGACGCATCACGAGTACAGGAGGCACGTCATGGCAGCTGAGGCCCTGGTGACCCCCTCGACGGCGGAGGCCGCGAGGATCCGGGAAATGCTCGAGGAGGAGACGACGGCCCTGCGCCGGCTGGTCCGCCTGGCCAGGCGCCAGAACCGCTACCTGCGCCGGCAGGACGCGCCGCGCCTGCTGGCCAACGCGGAGGACTGGCAGCGGAGCCTGCCGCTGGTGGAACGGGCCGTCGCGCGACGGACCCGACTGCTGGAGGAGCTGGCCGCCCGCTGGGGGGTGGCGCCCGAACGGCTCTCCCTGCGCGACCTGTCGCGCCGGGTCGCCGCCGCCGACGGTGGATCCCTCCTGGCGGCCCTGACGGCATGGGAACGGGCGGCGCGGGAACTGGCCCGGCTCACCGGGCACAACGCCGTCCTCTCCCGCCAGGGGCTGGAGCTGGTCGAGCAGGAGGCGCTCATCCTGCACCAGGGACTGCGGACCGGTGACGGCTGCTACCGGCAGGACGGACGGAGGAACCACGGCATCGAGGGCGGGGCCCTCAGTCGCCAGGCCTAGGAGGGCGCGATGGGACTCAACAGCATCCTGGACATCAGCCTGACGGGGATGTTCGCGGCCAGCACCCAGATGCAGACGGCCAGCAACAACATCGCCAACGCCAATGTCGAGGGGTACAGCCGCCAGCGGGTCCTGACGGGCGTCCGCCGCGGGTTGAACACGACATACGGCGTGCTGGGCAGCGGGACGTCCGTGCTGGACGTCCGCCGCATGACCGACATGTTCCTCGTCGCCCGCCAGCGGGAACAGGTGGCCACCCGGTCCACCTACGAGCAGCTCGACAGCGCCCTGCAGGGGATCGAGACCGTTCTCGGCTCGGTGGACAACAACCACCTGGGCGACGCGCTCACCGATTTCTTCAACGCCTGGAGCGACCTGGCGACGCCGCCGGTCAACGGCGCCCTGCGCCAGTCGGTCGTCAACGCGGCGCAACGGCTGGTCGACGATTTCCACAGCATGTCCGACGGCCTCGCCCGCCTCACCAGCGACCTGGACAGCCAGCTCGAGAACGAGGTCACGGTCCTCAACGGGCTGCTCCGCTCCGTGGGGGACCTCAACCGGCAGATCATCGTCGGCGAGGCCAGCGGGAACTCGGCCAACGCGCTGCGCGACCAGCGCGAGGAACTGCTCAGGCAGGTGGCCGAACTGGCCCACGTCGACGTCGTCGAACGCAGCGACGGGACGGTCGACGTCATCCTCGGCGGTCGCACGGTCGTCACCCGCGACATGGTCGAGACGATCGGCGTCACCCGCGGGCCGGCCACCGGCACCGAACCCGGACTGCCCCGCCTGACCGTCAAGGGCGGCCGCTACGACCTGGATGTCACCAGCGGCAGCCTGGCGGGGCTGTTGAAGGCCCGTACGGGGGAGGTGGCCGACGCGCGCGAACGGCTGGACGAGCTGGCCGCCGCACTCATCGAGCGCGTCAATGCCCTGCACGTCCAGGGGATGAGCGGCTCCGAGCGCGGGCATCTCTTCTTCACCGGCGACGACGCCCACAGCATCGCCGTCAGCGAGCGGCTGGCCGCGGATCCCGACCTGATCGCCGTCTCGCGCTCGGGCCTGGCCGGGGACACGGACATCGCCCTCGAGCTGGCCCAGCTCGGACAGGCCACCGGCCGGGACGGGGAGGTCTCCCTCAAGGAGATGTTCACCGGGGTGGTCATGGAGTTCGCCTCCCGCTCCGCCAGCATGACCCAGCAGGTCGAGAGCCAGCGCCAGCTGGTCGAGTCCCTCCAGAACCGGATCGACAGCGTCCGGGGCGTCAACCTGGACGAGGAGGCCGCCAACCTCGTCGTCTACCAGAACGCCTTCCAGGCCTCGGCCAAGGTCATCGGCGCCGTCCAGGCCATGTACGACACGGTCCTCAACATGATCTAGCGAGGTGCACCATGGTGCTGCGCGTGACGACCAGGCAGATCTCCCGGATGATCCTCGACCACACCCAGGGGAACCTGCAGGACATGACCCGCCTGCAGGAGATGATCTCCTCGGGACAGCGGATCAACCACTACGCCGACGACCCGGCCGGTGTGGCGATGATGCACCGGTACGAGCAGCTCATCGCCGAGAACGCCCAGTACCAGCGCAACATCGTCCGTGCGCGGACGGTGCTGGACCAGACGGATGCCGCCCTGCAGGACCTGCTGGAGGTCCTGCGCGAGGCGCGGGTCATCAGCCAGCGGGAGAGCAGCGGCACCGCGACCCTGCAGACGAACCGCATGTCGGCCATCGAGGTCCAGGGGCTGCTCGAGCAGGCCCTGGGGATCGTCAACCAGACCGTCGAGGGGGCGGCCCTGTTCGGCGGCTTCCGGACCGACGTCACGCCCTTCGTCGACGACGGGACCGAGGTCCAGTACCAGGGCGACGGGGGGGTGGCCCAGGTCCAGATCGGGCCGGACAACGTCATCGGCCTGAACATCCCCGGCGAGCAGCTGCTGGGAACCTCGCGCGCGTCGCTGTTCGGGTCGGTCGACCTGTCGCCCGCCCTGTCGATGAGCACCTCCCTGTGGGACATCCGGCACGGGGAGGGCTGGACCCCGGGGACCATCGTCTTCACCGACGCCAGCGGCGTCGAGCAGGAACTCGACCTCTCCGGCGCCGGCACGCTCCAGGACATCAGCGACCTGTTCGCAGCCGCCGGGTTGACCGTCACCATCGCCCCCGACGGCAGCGGCCTGGTCGTCAGCGACCCGGCGGGCGGTCCGTTGACGATCCGGGACCTCGACGGGGGGGAGACGGCCCTCTCGCTGGGGATCACCGGCAGCGGCCAGGACGGGACCATCGAGGGGGTCGACATCCGGACCGACCCCGACTGGTCGACCGCCCTGGCGGACCTGCCGGTCCTGGCCGGGAAGCTCCCCCTGGGCACGTTGCGACTGACGGTCGGCGACACCGTCGTGGACATCGACCTGAGCGGTGCAACGACGCTGGACGACGTGCAGACGACCTTCTCCGCGGCCGTCGCCGCGGCCGGACTGCCGGCGATGAGCCTGGAGCTGGACGGCACGGCCCTGAACATCGTCTCGACGACGACGGACGTCTTCCAGGTCTCCAACATCGGCGGCGACACGACGGCCACCGACCTTGGGCTGGCCGGCACCGGCAGCCCGCGCCGCCTGTTCGGCGTCCTCCAGCAGCTGCGCGACAGCCTCAACGGGGGGGACACCGCTGGCATAAGAGATGCTATCTCGGAGCTGAAATCGTTGATGGAGCACCTGGAGAACCTGGAGGGCGTCGTCGGCGGTCGCCAGAAGACCCTGGACTGGATGGAACAGCTCAACGGCGAGCGGGACGTCGCGCTCAACCGGAAGCTGGCCGAGGTGCGGGACGTCGACCTCATCCAGGCGACCTCCGACCTGAAGCAGGCCGAATCGGCCTACCAGGCCAGCCTGATGGTCTCCAGCCGGATCCTGGGCCTGAGCCTGTTCGATTACCTGTAAACCGGCGAGAGGAGCGAGGATGACGCGTCACGAGCTGCAGGGTGGGCGGTTCCCCGAGGAGGCGGTGATCACGTTCCCCAGGGGACTGGTGGGACTGCCGGACCTGAAGCGGTGGATTCTTGTTGACATGGACCCGCCGTTGCCCATGAAATGGCTGCAGTCACTGGACCGCGAGGGATTCCGGCTCCCGGTCGTCGAGCCAGGCTACTACGCCGAGGACTACGACGTCACACTCGATGCCGAGAGCGAGGGGGTCCTGGCCTGCGGGGAGAGTGACGACCTCGTGGTGATGATCATCTCGACGATCACCGCCGGGGGGAGCAGTATCACGGGGAACCTGTCCGCGCCCCTGGTCGTCAACCTGCGCAACCGGCGCGGGGTGCAGGCGATCCTGGCGGATGGAGACTACCCGCTGCGGCAGGAAATCGATCACGCCCGTTTCGGCGCCGCGGTGGCCGCTAGCCTCGCGTCCACGCAGACGGGGCGGTCAGCGGGATCCGGTGCCGGGACCGGCGACCGGGACGCGGAGCGTGCCCCCGAGCTGGTGGACGTACCCTGAACGATCCGCCGCGCGGTGGACGGCAGCCTGACAGGGAGGTCACGTGCTCATCCTCAGCCGCAAGCGCAACGAGAAGATCATGATCGGGGACGACATCTCGATCATGATCGTCGATATCCGCGGGGACCAGGTCCAGCTGGGTATCGAGGCTCCCCGCTCCATTCCCGTCCACCGGATGGAGATCTACGAGGAGATCAAGAACATCACCCTCCGGGCAGCCTCGTCCGACCAGCCCGATCCGCACCGCCTGGCCGGCGAGCAGCCACCGGAAGGCCAGCAGGACGAGTCCCCGGGAGGCCGCCAGCAGGACGATTCCCCGGACGGGGAGCAGTCCGACGCCTGACCGCCGGGGATCTGTCTGCCCGGCGTCTTTCTTGTCTCAGACCTTGTGATTGATGTATCGCGGGGGCTGTTCGGCCAGGGGGCCCTGCTGCCGGCGGCGCAGGCGGCTCAGCTCCCGGGCCGTCTCCGAGAGGGCGGCGTGGAGGCGTTCGGCCATGCCGGCGTCGAGCTCGTGGACCCGGGCGATGGCCTCGCGCCACCGGGGATCGGCGCTGCCGTTTTTCCCCCGTGCCGCCATCTCGGACAGCAGACGGCCGCGCTCCTCCAGCAGGACGGTGCAGAGTTCCAGGTCGTCCCTCTCCAGGGCCTCCTGCATCTGTTCGGTCACCGCGACGATCCTGTCCAGCAGGCGGTCCATCCTTCTCCTTCACGGCGGCGCCGCCGCTAGACGGCGACGCAGAGTTCCCGTCGGCCGGCGACCGGACGGCGGTCCTCGCTCGTGCCGTCGGCCCCGGTCTCGCCGGTCGCTCCAGCAGGAACCGGGCCGTCCCGGCGGGCGATCTCGGCGCGGGCCTGTTCGGCACTGCCGGACGGGACGGCCCGCCAGGCCTCGTACAGGGGGTCGAGGACCCGGCGGGCCTGCACGATGTGCCCGGGATCGCCGTCCAGGTGGGTCGCCAGCAGCTCCTCCGAGACGTAGTCGTAGAGGGAGGCGAGCCGGGCCACCAGTTCCGGTGCCACGGCGGGATCGAGGGAGTGCTTCAGCTCGGCAACGATGGCCAGCGCGCGGTTCAGTCCCCTGGCGCGCCCGGAGATGTCGCCGTTGCGGATGGCATCCTCGGCCCGCGACAGGTTCCGGAAGATCCCCTCGTAGAGCATGGTGATCAACCGCTCGGGGCCGATGGACTGGATGCTCGTCTCCTGGTAGCTGCGGATGCCGCTGGTGCCGTACATGCTCATCGTCCTTTCTAGATCCCGCCGAGCATAGAGGACAGGAAGCTGCTCTGGCTCTGCAGGCTGGAGATGGCCGCCTCCATCGCCATGAACTTGGCGTTGAGGTACTTCTCGTAGCCGTCCAGGCTGCGCTCGTAGCGTTCGATCGTGTCGTTGAGGTTCTCGACCTTGTCGTCGATGGCGCTCTTGCTGTACTTGAACGTCCCGTCGATGCTGTCGGTCAGGCCGTCGAGGGTGTCGACGAGCTGGGCGACGATGCCCTGGTGGGTCCCGTCCTCCACGAACAGGTCCCGCACGGCGGCGTAGTCCTCGCTCAGCTTCTCGTCGAAGGTGTCGCTCTTGAACTCGATCGTCCCGTCGCGCGTGATCTCGATGCCGACCTGGTAGAGCATCGTCAACGGACTGTCGTCCAGGGACTTGGTGATGGCCGTCCGGATCTGGGTGATGATCGACCGCGTCGTCCCGTCGCTCTGGAGGATGTCGCCCTCGCCGGTCTGGTCGGCGATGTAGTTGACGAGGCTGTTGTACGCCTCGACGAACGTCTCCACCTTGCCGCGGATCTGTGCCGGGTCCACGGACACGGACAGGTCCACCGTCGTGCCGACGTCCGCTCCCTGCAGGTCGAGGGTCACGCCCTCGATGGCGTCGGTGATCGTGTTGGACTGGGACGTGACGCTCATCCCGTCGATCGTCAGCTGCGCGTTGGCGGCCGCGGTGACGTTGGTGAACGTCGGTGCCGTGCCGCCGCTCAGGCCGGTGGTGTCGACGGTGAAGGCCGCATCGGTCCCCGTCTCGTCGGCGGTCAGCTGCAGGTAGTAGCCGCCGGTCGCGGACCCGTCGTAGAGGATCGTCGCGTGGACACCGGCGTCGCTGTCGTTGATGGCGTCCTTGAGGTCGGCCAGGCTGCTGGCCCCGTCGACCAGCGTGATGTCGGTCGTCGTGCCGCCGACGGTGATCGAGAAGGTGCCCGTCCCGACGCTGTCGGTCGGATCGTCGTAGCCCTGGGACCGGTCCTTCTGGGCCGCCGCCAGGTTCTGGACGACGATCTGGTAGTTGCCGGCGGTCGCCGCGCTCCCGGCCGTGGCGGTCAGGAGGGACTCGTCGGACGAGGTCGCCGCCAGGGATGCGAACTCGCTGATCGAATCGAGGGCCTCGGCGGCGGCCTGCAGGTCCTTGACCCGGTTCTCGATGGCTTCGATGGCGGCCTTGCGGGTATTGAGCTGGGCGATCTGGGACCGCATCCGGTCGATGGGCTGGCGCCTGATCGCCAGGAGCTTCTGGACGATCGAGGCCGTGTCCAGCCCACTGGCCAGTCCGCTGAAGGAAACCACGCTCATGACAACCTCCCGTGCACGTCACCGCCCGCGGCGGGGGACGTGGGCCCCCGCCGCGGAGCGCGCGTGGTTACTGCAGCAGCATCAGGGCCATCTGGGGCGAGGCGTTGGCCTGCGCCAGGACCGAGACGCCGGCCTGCTGCAGGATCTGGGCCGACGTCATCGCCGAGGTCTCCGCCGCGATGTCGGCATCCCGGATCCGCGAGTTGGCCGCGCTGTAGTTCTCGATGGCGTTGCTGATGCTCCGCATGGCCGACTCGAGACGGCTCTGGGAGGCACCGAGATCCGCGCGGGTGCTGCTGACGGTGTTGATGGCGTTCTCGATCGCCGTGATCGCGGTCAGGGCGTTGGTGTTGTCCGAGCCCGTCAGCGAGTTGGTGTTGATGCTCAGGCCCGAAGCGCTCATGTCGTTGGTCAGGTCGATCGAGATCCGGTCGGTGGAGGCGGTCCCCAGACCCACCTGGATGTCGATCGTGCCGCCATTGCCGTCCAGCAGCGTCGTACCGTTGAACTCGGTCGAGCTGGCGATGCGGTCGATCTCGCTCCGCAGCGACGTGAACTCCTGGTTCAGGTAGCTGCGCTCCGAGGCGCCCATCGTCTCGTTGGCGGCCTGCTGCGCCAGCTCGCGCATGCGCACCAGGATTCCGTTGACCTCGTCCAGCGCACCCTCGGCGACCTGCACCAGCGAGACGCCGTCGCCGGCGTTCCGGTTGGACTGATCCAGGGCCCGGACGTCGGCCTTCAGGTTCTCGCTGATGGCCAGGCCGGCCGCGTCGTCGGCCGCGCGGTTGATCCGCAGACCGGAGCTCAGCCGCTCGAGCGACCGGTTGAGCCGGTTGGTCGTGTTGGTCAGGTTCCGCTGGGCGTTGATCGACGCGATGTTGGTGTTGATCCGCAGTGCCATTATTCCTCCTCCTTGAAGGATTCGTGTGTCATCCGTGCCAGGGGGTCGTCCCTGACCGTCCGGTCGCCTCGGCGCCTCCTGTGCCCTCCGTGGCCATGCCGTCGGGATCCGGACTGGACTGCGATCGACCTCTGCATCGGCAGCGATCATCCCGGGCTTGAGTCATTTTTTCAGCGCTGGTGAGGGTCGATGCCGTGGCGTGGCGCGCATCGCGGACAATGATGAAACATGCTGAATATTGACTAAAGGAATACCGCCGGCCGCCGATGGAATGGTGCAGAGGGCGTCGGGCTTGTCCACTGGCCCCGTCCTTGCTAGCATCGACAGCGATGGCCGACAACAGTCGAACGACGAGGAAGGCAGCATGAGCGCGAACAAGATCGAGGGATCCTCTCTCCACCGGCAGCAGGCCCTGCAGCAGTTCCAGCGATGCCGCAGCGACGAGGTGCGGCGCCGGGAGGGTGAACAGGTCCAGGACGGTACCTGCCGCGAGACGGAGGCCGTGGTACAGGGCGAGAAGCTGGAGATCTCCGATCGCGCCCGCCAGCTCCAGGACCTGCGCGCCGCCGTGGAGGCGGGTCGCGCGGCCCTGGACGCCGAGCCCGAGGTCAGGTCCGACCGCGTGGCCGAGGCGCGCCACCACCTCGCCGCGGGCGTCTACCGGACGGCCGAGGCCAGGGAAGTGACCGCCGATCGTCTGGCCGGTATCCTGGAGGGGCTGCACCGCCTGCTCGAGTGAGGCGGGCGCCCCGTCCGTCCCACCTTTCCCCTTGCCCGTCCTGGTCAATTTCCTTACAGTCGTAGCGGTTCGTCTGGCTCATCCCAGGACACGGGGGAAGCACGCCATTGGCTGTAGCACCGACCATCATCGCCTGGCTGGCCGCCGGCACGACGGATCGATTCCCTGCCGCAGGGGAGGACGGCACCGCGCCCGTCGTCCACCGCGGCAGCGAGGAGGAACTGCTGGCGCTCGTCGCCGCCCGTGGCGGGCGGGAGGACCTGATCCTCCTGCTGGACGAGGCGCGACTGGCCGGCGACAGGGGTGCCGATCTGGTCGCCCGGCTGAAGCGGTCGGCTCCCCACGTCCTGACCGTCCTGCTGGGGGACGGCCTCCCGTTCCCGGAACTGGTGCGCCTGTACAGGGCGGGACTGTTCGACGCCGTGGCACCCACCCTGCCCCGTGAGCAGTGGCAGGAGGTCCTCGCCCGGGCCGGGGCCGTCCTGCGGGAGCGCCGCCAGCGCCTGGAGATCCAGCGCCAGCAGGAGGAGACGACGCGCGCCCTCCGCCGGCACCAGCAGCGCCTCCAGCAGCAGCTCCAGCGGACGACGGCGGACCTGGCCGCCTCCCACGATCGCCTGGCGGCGGTCAACTTCGAGCTCACCCGTCACATGGACCAGCTCTCCCTGCTCTATTCCTTCGGACGGGAACTGAGCCGGGCCCGCAACTGGGACGCGACCCTCGAGAAGATGCTGGGCAACCTGGCGCGCTTCGTCGGCGCCGCAGGGGCCGCCCTGGTCCTGAGGCCGGCGCCTGACGCCCCCTTCGCGCCGCGGCGGGTCTATCCGGCCAGCGATCCCGCCTGGGAGCGCGCCCTGGACCGGCTGGAACGGGCCCGCCACGAGGCCGGTGACGACGGGGACGGGCTGCTGGTGCTCCGGATCCCCCGCGCCCCCGGCGAGGAGGGCGAGCTGCCGGTCACCGCACTGCCCCTGCACCATGCCGGCCACTGCCTGGGCTACCTGCTGCTGCTGGACCACGCGGGCGGCGATCCGGCCGCCGGGATGGCCTCCTTCCTGCGCACCGTCCAGATGATCCTGGCCGAGGAGGTGGCGGCGGCCCAGACCCTGGATCGGCTGCGGGAGCTGGGATTGTTCAACGCCCGGGTCCTGGAGACCGTCCACTCGGGGATCTGGGTGCTCGACGACGAGCTGCGGACCATCTTCTGCAACCGGACCGCGCGGCAGCTGCTGACGGGACGGTCGGTGGCGCCGCGGCTGGACAGCGAGCCGGCCTTCACCATCGGCCGCGGCAGGCTTGCCGACGCGGTACCGGGACTGCTGGCCACCACGTCCGCGGACGAAGGGGAGGAGATCCCGGAGCTGTTGCTGGACGGTCGCCTGCGCATCGAGGTGCCGGGAACGACGACCGCGGCGCTGCTGCGGCGGGAGGCCGGCAACGGTTACGTGGGGGAGGGGCGGATCGACCGGGGGGACGGCAGGCTCGTCCCCGTCCTGGTCCAGGCGTCGGTCATGCCCGGCCGGCGACCCGATGAGCGGTGGCTCGTGCTGGTCCTGGAGGACCTGACGGTCACCCACCGCCTGGCCGCCGAGAGGCAGCGGGCCGACAGCCTGCAGAGCCTGGTGGAGATGACGGCCACCCTGGCCCACGAGATCCGCAACCCCCTGACCGGCCTGAGCGCCCAGGCGGAACTGCTGGCCGAGCAGCTGCCCGCAGGCGACGGCCGCAAGCGCTACCTCGACGTCATCATCGCCGAGGTGGAGCGGATGAACGAGACGATCACCCGCATGCTCCAGTTCACCCGTCCCTACACGCCGCAGCGGCGCCCCACCGACCTCGGCGAGTTGATCGAGGACTGCCTCGCCCTGGCGGAGCCGCGGGCGCGACAGCAGGGGGTCGTCTGCCGGTGGCGGGACCGCCGGCCGGCCAGGACGGTCCTGGATGTCGACGGTCCGCAGCTGAAGCAGGTCCTGCTGAACCTGCTGCACAACGCCGTCGACGCCTCGCCGCGGGGAGGGAACGTGGAGATCGAGCTGGACACCGAGGCCGAGTGCGAGCTGCCCGACCCGTACACCGGCCTCAGCCGGCGCGCCAGCGCCGTCAGGATCACGGTCCGGGACCAGGGCCCCGGCTTCGGTGAGACCGAGATCGAGACCCTCTTCCGTCCCTTCTTCACGACCAAGAGCACGGGGACGGGACTGGGACTGTCCATCAGTCGCAAGATCGTCACGGCCCATGGCGGCGCCCTGAGCGCCGGGCGCCGCGACGGCTGCACGGAGTTCACCCTCCTGCTGCCCAGGCAGCAGACCGGGTCCCACAACGACAAGGAGCTGTCCACGTCATGCCGCAACGGATCCTGATCGTCGACGACGAGGAGGCCATCCGCCTCTCCCTGGCCGAGTACCTGGAGGGGGACGGTTTCCGGACGGCCACCGCCGCCTCCGGCGAGGAGGCGCTCGCCCTGCTCAACCGGCAGACTTTCGCTCTGGTGGTCACCGACCTGAAGATGCCCAACGTCTCGGGTCTGGAGCTCCTGCAGGCGCTGCGCCGGCAGCAGAAGCAGACGCCGGTCATCATGATGACCGCCTACGGGGACGTCGACGCCGCCGTCGAGGCGATGCGCCTGGGGGCCTACGACTTCATCCAGAAGCCGTTCAAGCTCAGCGAGATGCGCAAGCAGGTCCGCGCCGCCCTGCGCGCCACGGCTCCCGCGACCGCGGGCGGCGGCGAAGACGCGCCCGCCGCCCCCGCGACGACGGCGCCCCGGACCGCCTCGCTCTCCTTCGACCTGATCACCGCCTGCCCCGGCCTGCAGTCCATCGCCCGCATCCTGGAGAAGGTGGGCGGCAGCCGCGCCGGCAACGAGACCTCGGTGCTGATCACCGGCGAGTCGGGCAGCGGCAAGGAGATCGTCGCCCGGGCCATCCACGAGACGGGCCCCAACAGCAGCGAGCCGTTCATGGAGATCAACTGCGCCGCCGTGCCGGAGACCCTGCTCGAGAGCGAGCTGATGGGCCACGAGAAGGGGGCCTTCACCGACGCCCACCAGCGCAAGGAGGGCCTGTTCGAGCTGGCCGGCCGGGGAACGATCTTCCTGGACGAGATCGGGGAGATGGGGATCCTGCTGCAGAGCCGGCTGCTGCGCGTCATCGAGAACCGCACCTTCCGGCGCGTGGGCGGCAAGGAGGAGCTGCGCGTCGAGGCGCGCATCGTCGCCGCCACGAACCGGGAACTGGCCACCGCCATCCGCGAGGGGACCTTCCGCAACGACCTCTACTACCGGCTGCAGGTGGTGGAGATCAACGTCCCCCCGCTGCGCGAACGGCCGGTCGACCTGCCGATCCTGGTCGACCACTTCATCCAGGCCTACAACGCCGAGCTGGGGCTCTCGACCGCCCCGGCCGAGCCGGAGCTGCTGGAGGCCCTGCGCCGCTATCCCTGGCCCGGCAACGTGCGCGAGCTGAAGAACGTCATCCGCCGGATCATGCTCCTGGAGGAGCCCGAGCGGCTGACGATCGATCTCTTCCCCGCGCACATCCGCAGCGGGCGCGACCCGCGCCGGGAGGGAGCGGCGGTGTCGGTCGACGACGGCCTGCTGCCGCTGGCCGAGGTGGAACGGCGCCAGATCCTCTACACCCTGGAGAAGACAGGCAACAACAAGTCCCAGGCGGCCCGCATCCTGGGCATCAGCCGGCAGACGCTGCGCGAGAAGCTGCGCCAGTACAACGAACAGCGCGAGCGCGAGGCGGCCGAAGGCGCCGACTGACCGTCACACCGGCACGTCCCTTGCGACTGCTCCCGTGGAACCGGCCTCACGGCCACAACGGGAGCAGTTCTCTTGTCCAGACGACCAGTTTCTGACCTCCTGCTGATCGGGTCGTTGACGCTGACCGTCCTGGCGACGTCCACGGCGGCGACGGCGTCCGGCCTGACGAGGCTGGAACGGCTGGGGTACGCCCGCTGGGTCTCGGCCTGGCAGGCGGCGCCGGACAGCCTGCCCCAGCGTCCCCTCTACCCGCTGGGACTGACGCCGTCGGAGTGCGTCGCCACCCTCGAGGTGCCACGCCGTGTCGTGGCTGCCGTCGCCGTGCGCCAGCTGGAGGATGCTCTCTCGCGGGCCTGGGACCCGGCCCCCCTGCAGGCCTTCGGACCGGCCCTCAAGACCGCCCGCGACTACCGGACGCTCGGCCGGTACGACAGGGCCCTGGAGTGGTACCGCCTGGCGCTGGCCGGCGCGCCGCTGGCCGACAGGCCGGCCCTGAAGAACGAGATGTTCGCCGTCGCCCTCGTCTCGGGCGACTCCCTCCAGATCGTCAACCAGCTCCTGTCCCTGGTCGGCAGTTCCGACCTGCGCGGGCTGGAACCGGGGCTGATCCTGGCCTATCGACACCTGCTGGTCACGCGCGACGCGGTGAACCTCCACCTGCTGCAGGACAAGGTCGCGCGGAGACTGCCCGACCTCGGGCCCGAGGTCGCCATCTGGCACGCCAGGTCCCTGGTCTCGGAACACCGCTACGACGAGGCGTTGCCGGTCCTGCTGTCGCTGCTGCGACGACCGGTCCCCGCGGACCTGGAGCCCCGTCTCCTGGCGTGGGTCGTCCGTTCCGTCCCGGACCTGCTGCTCGTCACCGGACAGGAGGCCCAGGCGGACGTGCTGTACGCGGGGTTGGCCGGGCTGGGGGACCGCGACATCTCCCGCTGGGCCGTCTATCAGATGGCCTGGCTCGAACTGCGGCGTGGCCGCTACGACGAGGCGGGCACCCTGGTGGCGCGACTGGCGACGGCGCAGGAGGAGCCGTGGCACGACCGCGCCCTGGTGCTGGCCGAATGGGCGCAGCGTCTGGCTGCCTGTGAACGGGAAGGGAAACGCTATGGGACCGACCGGATCCATCGCCGCTGAGCGGTCACTCCGCCGCGAGCGACAGCTCCAGGACCTGCTCGCCCTCTACGGCCAGGAGCGCCGTATCTACGGGGAGGTCCTGGAACTGTCGCGCCGGCAGGGGGAGATGATCCGCCGCCGCGAGGACCTGGGCGCCATCCGCGAGGTGCTGGAAGCCAAGCGAAGCCGCCTGGAGCTCATCGGCCAGCTGGAGGCGCGGCACGCCGAGGCCCGGCGGTACTGGGAGCGCCAGCGCAGCCTGCTGACCGGCCCGCTGGTGGTCCAGCTCCAGCGGGCGTTGCAGGACGTGGGCACGATCATCGAGGAGATCCTGCAGCTGGAAGCCGACAACGACCGGCTCTTCCTGGAGCAGACCGCGGGGGAGACGCCGTGACTGGAACGATCCTTGATAACAGGACACCGCGACGGGGTAGCGGAAGACGGTCGTCACTCGGGGAGGTCGTGTCGTGATCACCAGCCAGCTGTTCGATCGGGCGCACCTGGAGACCCTCAAGAAGGCGCTGACGGTCTACGCCGTGCGCCAGCAGGTGACGGCCGAGAACATCGCCAACGTCGAGACAGAGGGATATCGCGCCCGGGAGTACCGCTTCGAGGACCTGCTGCGGCGGAGCCAGGGCCGGCAGCTGTCCGGCGTCCGTACCGATCCCCACCATCTGCCCATCGGCCCCCGCAGCCTGGCGGAGACCGAGGGCCGGGTCGCCCTGCAGGACAGCGGTTACGACAACGGGGTCAACAACGTGGATATCGACGCGGAGATGACGCGCCTGGCGACGACGAGCCTGTCGTACCGCCTGGCGACGCGTCTGCTGAGCATGCGCTACACCCAGCTGCGCGAGGCCGTCTCGGGCCGCGTGCGGTAGAGCAGGAGGTAGCCGACGATGAGTGACGGACTGTTCTCCAGCATCCGGACCAGCGCCACCGGCATGTCCGGCATGCGGCTGAAAATGGACACGGTCGCCAGGAATCTGGCCAATGCCGAGACGACCCGGACCGCCGAGGGGACGCCGTACCGGCGCCAGGAGGTCGTCTTCCGGGAGAGCCTGGAGCGGAGCCTGGCCCGCCGGGCCCTGCCCAGTCCCGAGCAGCGCGCCGCCGGTCCCCTGGTCCGGACGAACCCGCGCCACCTGGGCGGCCTGCGCCCGGGCGGCGGTCCCGTGGTCCAGGTCGGGGTCGAGGGTCGCGTCGAGGACGCCGCCGACGCCTCCGAGTTCAAGGTCGTCTACGATCCCGGCCATCCCGACGCCGACGAGGAGGGCTACGTCCTGATGCCCAACGTCAATCCCATCACCGAGATGGTGGACATGATCACCGCCAGCCGCGCCTACGAGGCCAACGTCTCCGCGGTCCAGACCGCCAAGGAGATGTTCGCCAAGGCGCTGGAGATCTAGGAGGTCGCCCGTGGCCGTCGGTAACGTCCGCTTCCCCGGTCTGAACGCACCGACCCTGCCGGGTACCGGCACCGGCCGCCCCGGTGCCGCCGGCCAGAGCTTTGCTCAGGCCCTCCAGAAGGCGATCGGCCAGGTCAACACGGCCCAGGTCCAGCGCGACCGCATGATCGACGGGGTCGTCACCGGCGAGGTGACCCAGGTCCACGACGTCATGGTGGCCGCCGAGGAGGCCAAGCTGGCCTTCGACCTGATGCTCGAGGTCCGCAACAAGCTGCTGGAGAGCTACAACCAGATCATGCAGATGCAGGTCTGACGCGTGGAGACGACGCCGCACGGTCACCGAGGAGCTGAGGCGAGACGATGAGGCAACTGCTCGACAACCTGAAAGCGTTCACCGATCGCTTCACGTTCAACCAGAAGATCCTGCTGGGGGCGCTGGCGGCGACCCTCATCGTGAGCATCGTCATCTTCAGTCTCTGGCTGCAGAACAACGACAAGGTCGTCCTGTTCACGAACCTCAGTCCCGAGGACGCGGCGACGGCCGTCGACGAGATCCAGAAGCAGAACGTCCAGGTGGAACTGCGCGACGGCGGCACCACGATCCTGGTGCCGGAGAACGCCGTCCACCGGCTGCGCATCGAGCTGGCCGCCAAGGGGATCCCGTCCAGCGGCACGGTGGGCTGGGGGATCTTCGACGGCAACCAGTACGGGATGACCGAGTTCCTCCAGGACGTCAACTACCGCCGCGCCCTGGAGGGGGAGCTGACCAAGACGATCGAGTCGATCCGGGGCATCCGCTCCGCGCGGATCCACCTGGTCATCCCCAAGCAGTCCATCTTCAAGCAGAACCGGACGACGGCCACCGCGTCGGTCGTCCTGGCGCTGGGACGGGGCACGGTCCTGTCGGCCCAGCAGATCCGCGGCATCCAGAGCCTGGTGGCCGGCAGCGTCGAGGGGCTGGAGATCCCCAACGTGACCGTCCTGGACCAGTTCGGCGTCGTCCTGTCGGAGAGCCTCGACGGCCAGGACGCGGCCGCGGGCGAGGGGCAGCTGGCCATCAAGAAGCAGGTGGACGGCTACCTCTCCCAGAAGGCGGAGACGATGCTGGCGCGCGTCCTGGGACCGGGCAAGGCGATCGTCCGGGTCGACGCCACCCTGAACTTCGACCGGGTCCAGCAGCAGCGTGAGATCTACGACCCCGACAAGGCCGCCATCCGCAGCGAGGAGCACAGCGAGTCCACCGGCAGCCAGGACGGCAGCCAGGAGACCAGCACGACGAACTACGAGCTGAACCGGACCCTCGAGACGGTCGTCGGCGAGGTGGGCGGGATCAAGACCCTGTCGGTGGCCGTCTTCGTCGACGGCAAGTACGAGCAGCCCGAGGGCGGCGGCGAACCGACCTACACCCCCCTGAGCGAGGAGGAGCTGGACCAGATCCGCCGGGTCGTCATGTCGGCCGTCGGTCTGGACGAGGAGCGGGGCGACCGGATCGAGGTGGTCAGCATGCGGTTCCAGGCCCCTGTCGAGACGCCCGAGGAGGGCGGCCTGATGGGCACGCCGCTGCTGACGACCGTCTCGCAGATCATCGGCCGGGTCCTGCTGTTCATCCTGGCCCTGCTGCTGGCCCTGCGCCTGAAGAACAACCTGGTCCAGCTGGCCCAGCAGCGGTACGAGCCGACCCAGTTCAAGCACGACGACAGTGTCCTGCCCTCGGAGGAGCTCGAGGAACTGCTCGAGGCCGACGAGGAGATCCAGATGACCGAGCGCAAGCTCGAGGAGATCCGCAAGTACGCCGGTTCCAAGCCGGACGAGGTGGCCGACCTGGTCCATGCCTGGATCGGCGAGGCGGAGACGGGCTGATCGGACCTACCGGGAGCGACGACGTGGACATGGAGCTGCGCAAGGTAGCGGTACTGTTGATCTCCCTCGGCCCCAAGGTGGCCGGGCAGATCATCAAGCAGCTGCCCGAGGAGATCGTCGAGAAGGTCACCGCGGAGATCGCCCGCATCAGGCTGGTGACCCCGGAGGAGAAGGCCGAGGCGGTCGAGGAATTCATCGAGAAGCGGCGCCGGGCCAGCGGGATCGAGTTCGGCGGCGAGAGCACGGCGATGGAGCTGCTGGAGGAGGCCCTCGGCAAGCGCCACGCCGACACGATCCTCAACCGTGCGACCGGCTTCAGCGAGCTGCAGGGGTTCGACAACCTGGCGCGCATGGACGCCCTGACGGTGATGAACTACCTCAAGGGCGAGCATCCCCAGACCATCGCCCTGATCCTCTCGCACGTCGATCCCCGGGCCAGCGGTCCCATCATCGCCATGCTTCCCTCCGAGCTGCAGGGGCGGGTGGCCATCAACATGGCCGTCCTGGAGAAGCCCAACCGCGAGGCCCTGAAGATCGTCGAGGAGATCGTCAGCCGGGTCGCCCAGGGCGAGATCGCCGAGGAGGGCCGCAAGTTCAGCGGCAAGAAGCACGTGGCGGCCATGCTCAACGAGATCGACCAGGAGTCGTGGCTGGCCATCATCGACGAGATGCGGGAGATCGACGACGAGGCAGCCACCGAGATCAAGAACCTGATGTTCGTCTTCGAGGACATCGTCAACCTGGACGACCTCTACGTCCAGGAGGTCCTCAAGGAGGTCAAGGGGAGGGACCTGGCCGTGGCCCTCAAGGGGACCCCGAACAACATCCAGGAGAAGATCTTCAAGAACATGTCCAAGCGCGCCGCGGCGGGCATCAAGGAGGACATGGAGTACATGGGACCGGTGCCGCTGTCCGAGGTGGAGGAGGCCCAGGGCAAGGTCGTCTCCGTGGTGCGGCGCCTGATGGACGAGGGAGTCATCGTCATCGGCAAGGGAGGCGGCGGTGCAACCATGGTCACCTGACGACCTGCTGGCCGAGGCCGCGGCGGTGGCGGGGGCGGTCACGGCCGATCCCGCCGCCGCCTTCGATCCCCTCGGCGGCGTGCTGGTCGAATCGTCGAACCGGGAATTCGTCGAGGACCATCCCAGCGACGGGCTCACCGGGTTCCTGGCACGCCTGGAGCCCGAGGAGCGGGAGGCGCTCTACCAGCTGGTCGAGTCGGAGCTGCGCGAGCGGGTCCGCGCCGAGCTGGAGGCGGAGAACGCGCGCTGGCGCCAGGAGCGGGAGGCGATGCTGCAGCAGCTGGCCGACGAGCTGCGGCGGCACACGGACACGGTCCTGGAGGAGGTGGCCCGCCGCTGCGTCGAGCTGGCCATCGCCATGGCCGAGCAGGTCGTCCGCTGCCGGCTGGAGGTGGACCGCGAGTCCCTGCTGCGGGCCCTGGAGACGATCGTCTACCGCGCTCCGCGGGGGACGAAGTTCACCCTGCTGGCCAACCCCGAGGACATCGCCTTCCTGCGGGAACACGCCGCGGCGCTGGAGGCCCTGGGGATCGAGGAGATCCATCCCGACCGCCGCATCACCCCCGGCGGCTGCACGATCACCGCCGGCGGCCAGGAATGGGACTACACCGTCGAGGGACGCCTGGAGCGGATCGCTTCCGTCGTGCGCGAGGCCCTCCTGTCGGAGACCGAGGGGGAGGAGGACCGGTGATGCTCCCCTGGGACGCGGCCATCGCGCAGGTGCAGCGCACCGATACCGTCCAGGTCACGGGCACCGTCGCCAACATCGTCGGCCTGAGCGTCGAGGTGCGGGGCCTGCGCGATCCCGTCGGCTCGGTCTGCCGGATCGTGCGGGGCAGGGACGAGCAGCCCGTCCTGGCCGAGATCATCGGCTACCGCGACGGATTGGCCGTCGTCATGCCCTACGAGACCGTCGCGGGGATCGCGCCGGGGCAACGCGTCTCCGTCGTCAACCGCCACCTGATGGTCCCCGCCGGGGCCAGCCTGCTGGGGCGGGTCGTGGGCGGTCTGGGCCAGCCGCTGGACGACGGCCCCCCCCTGGAGAACGTCCGCCTCCGCTCGACGGCGGCCCGGCCGCCCCGTCCCCTGGCCCGGCGCCGCTGCGAGGAGATGTTCGCCACCGGGGTGCGGGCCATCGACGGCCTGGTCACCGTGGCGGCGGGACAGCGGATGGGGATCTTCGCCGGCAGCGGCGTGGGCAAGAGCGTCCTGCTGGGGATGCTGGCCCGGCACGCCGTGGCCGACGTCAACGTCGTCGCCCTGATCGGGGAGCGGGGCCGCGAGGTCCGGGAGTTCATCGAGCGCGACCTGGGACCGGAAGGACTGGCGCGGTCCGTCGTCGTCGCCGTCACCTCGGACGAGAGCGCCGTCATGCGGGTCAAGGGGGCCGAGACGGCCGTGACCATCGCCGAGCACTTCCGCGACCAGGGCAAGAGCGTCCTGCTGCTGATGGACTCGGTGACCCGCTACGCCATGGCCCAGCGGGAGATCGGCCTGGCCGCCGGCGAGCCGCCGACGACCAAGGGCTACCCGCCGTCGGTCTTCTCCCTGCTGCCCAGGCTGTGCGAGCGGGCGGGCTGGTCGCGCCAGGGATCGATCACGGCCTTCTTCACCGTCCTGATCGAGGGAGACGACATCCACGATCCCATCGGGGACGCCGTCCGCTCCATCCTGGACGGACACATCATGCTCAGCCGCGACCTTGCCCGCGAGGGGCATTACCCGGCCGTGGACGTGCTGGGCAGCGTCTCGCGCCTGCGCAACGACATCGTCGACGACCGTCTGCGCGAGGCGGGGGTGACCCTGCTGCGCTGGCTGAAGGCCTACGAGGAGAACCGGGACCTGATCAATATCGGTGCATACGTGGCCGGTTCCGATCCGCTGGTCGACCAGGCCCTGGCCCGACGCGAGCAGATCCGCCGCTTCCTGGTCCAGGATTACCGGGAGGGCTGCTCCTGGGACGAGACGTCCCGTCGGCTGCTGGAGCTGGCGGGCATGGGTTGAACCGGAGGTGAGCCGTGTTCCGCTTCCGGCTGGAGAGGGTCAGGCGCTGGCGGCAGCGTTTGGCCGACCAGGAGGCACGAAAGCTGCAGGCGATCCTGGCGCGGCAGTACCGGCTCGAGCGGGAGCAGGAGGAGATCCGGCAGCAGTGCCGGCAGGCGGCCGCCGGGGCGGTCGCCGCCGACGGGAAGTCGCTCGACCTGCACCGGGCGCGCATGGTGGCGGAGTACCTGCAGGCCCGCCAGGCACGGATCCAGCAGCTCGAGCAGCAGCGTCGGGAGGTGCTCCGGGAGGCCGCGGCCCAGCGGGAACGCCTCCGGGAGGCGCGTCGCCGCCGGGAGATCCTGGACCGGCTGCGGGAGCGCCGCCGGGAGGAATGGGAATACGAGCAGCGGCGCCGGGAGCAGAAGGACATGGATGAGATCGCGGGACGCTACGTGAGGCGGCAGAAGTGAAGACCATCGCCCTGATCTCCAGCCTGACGTTCGTCGTCATCTTCGGGACCATCCTGGTCACCAGCGGCATGCTGGGCGAGACGCTCCGGACCCAGCGCCAGATCGCCGCCCTGCAGCAGCGCCAGGCGCAGGATCCGGACGACCCGGTCTACACGCCCATCGCGCTGGAACGGGACAGGGTGCAGCGCGCGCGCGAGGCACTGGCCGTCGAGGCGCTTTCCAGGGACGTCGAGGAGAAACGGATCGCGCAGCTGCAGCGGAAGCTGGCGGCCATGATCGACACCCTGACGGTCCTCCAGCAGCGCTACAACACCGGGCGGGACGGCGAGGCCGCCAAGCTGGCCAAGGTCTATGCCGCCATGAAGCCGGCCAAGGCGGCGCCCATCCTGTCGTCCCTGGACCTGGAGATCGTCATCGGCGTCCTGCGCAGCATGAAGGAGCGCCAGGCGGCCAAGATCCTGGCCAGCATGGACCCGCGCCTGGCGGCCGAGATCAGCGCCCGGATGTCCAGCGGGGGAGGGAAATCGTGATCGCAGCCAGCGGCCCGCGGCCGGACCTGACAGCGAGCCTCGAGCGAGTCGAGAGGCAACGGGAAGCGTCCCTGGCGGCCGTACTGGCCGCCGGGGCGGAACTCGTCGCCCAGCGCGCCTTCGACCGGCTGCTGGATGCCGTCGACAGCCAGGCCGCCCCGCGGGAACGCGACGGCGCCACGGACCGGCGGCGGACCACCGACGGCGACGGCGTGGACAGGGACAGGCGTCCCGGCCGCTCCCTCGCCGGACGGCGTGCGGGGGGGGACCCGGTGCGGCACCGGTCGGTGGAGCACGCGTCGCGGCGCGAACGCACCGAGGAGCGGTTGCGGGACCGTGCGCCGGGCGAGGGCAAACGGATCGCGGTCGCGGACAGGCGCACGGCGGAGCCGGACCACGGCTCGCGGCCGGCGACGGCCGCCCGCCCGGCCGACCGGACGGCTGTCGCCGGGGAGCGGATCGTGCTGACGCGGCCCGGCCCGGTGCGGATGCAGACGTCGGGCCACGACCGGGGCGGCCACCCCTACACCGCCGGCAAGCCGGTCGGCAGCGCACCGGAAGGGATCCCCGGCTTCACGGCGGCAGGGTCCGGTGGCACGGCGCCGTCCGCGGCGCCGGGAGGCGTTGCCGTCGCTGCCGCGGCGTCGCCGGCGGCAGGCGCCGCCGCGGCCGGCACCATGTCCACGGCAGCGGCAGGCGGCGGCCAGGCCGGGGCCGGCCAGGTGGTCCCCGGTGGCGGGATCGTCCAGGAGGCGGCCGACGTCGTCCCGTCCCGGGAGAGCGGCGGCGCGGCCCGGCGGGGCGGATCCCGTGACGCGGCGGCCAGGCTCGCCCGGCAGCTCTCCTCGCGGCTCGCGACGGCCCGGGGCCTGCGGCGCGGCGCGGGGACCCTGAGGCTGCGACTCCAGCCCGGCCGGCTGGGCGGGGTCGAGATCTCGTTCCGGGGCCGGGACGGCCGGCTCGAGGTCGCCCTCCGTGCCGAGCGTGCCGAGACCCGGAGCCTGCTCCGGGAGGGGCGGCAGGAGCTGCAGGCGCTGCTGCAGGACCGGACCACCGGCTGGGAGCGGATCGAGGTGCGCATCGAACGGGAAACGGACGACGGCGAACCCGACCACCGCGGTCAGGCGGACGACGACCATCCCGGTAGCCGTCGCGACGACCCACACGAGCAGGAGGCATGGACATGACGATCGACGGCGTGAGCCCCTACACCACGACCGGCGTGGCCACCGGCGTCACCGGCAGTTCGCTGGACGTGGACGAGACGCGGGACCAGTTCCTGCAGCTCCTGGTCACGCAGATGCAGAACCAGGATCCACTCGATCCCATGGACAACGCCCAGTTCACGAGCCAGCTCAGCCAGCTGGCCTCGCTCGAGGAACTCCAGAAGATGAACACCCAGCTCGAGCAGAGCGCCATCTACACCCAGTCGCTCAACAACACGATGCTGCTGGGGGTCGTCGGGCGACATGCCACCGTGGCGGGAGAGACGACACGCCTGCAGGACGGCCAGGCCACCGGCAACGAGATCCAGCTCGCTGCCCCGGCGACCGTGACCGTCACGGTCCAGGACCAGGATGGACAGACGGTCGCCACCTACGTCCGCCAGCTGGACGCCGGCTGGCACGACATCAGCTGGGACGGGACGCTGGCCGACGGAACGACGGCGCCGGACGGGACCTACACCCTGTCGGTCACCGCCGTCGACCAGGCTGGCAACGACGTCGCCAGCCAGCTCTACATGCGCGACCTGGTGGAGAGTGTCCGCTTCGAGAACAACCTGGCCATCTTCGAGATCGGCGGGCAGGACTACTACGCCTCGGAGATCGCCAGGATCGGCATCTGATCGGGTGACGGGCGGAGACGACGCCCGCGGGACCGGACAAGGAGGAACCCATGCTGCGCTCGCTCTACTCGGGGATCACCGGGCTGAACGCCAACGCCCTGGAGCTGGACGTCATCGGCAACAACATCGCCAACTCCAACACGATCGGCTACAAGGCCTCGCGCGTCACCTTCCGGGAGATGCTGTCGCAGACCCTGCGTCCGGCCAGCCGGCCGGTCTCGGGCGCCCGCGGCGGGATCAACCCGATGCAGATCGGGCTGGGGACCTCGGTCGGCAGCATCGACAACCGCTTCACCCAGGGACACCTGCAGACGACCGGCATGGTCAACGACCTGGCGCTGCAGGGTGACGGGTTCTTCGTCCTGAGCGACGGGACCGACCGCTACTTCACCCGGGCCGGCGCCTTCGGGCTCGACGCCGAGAACTACCTCGTCGATCCCGGCACCGGCCTGCGGGTCCAGGGACTGATGGCCGATGCCAGCGGCCAGATCCAGCCCGGCGAGTTCACCGACATCCGCATCGACAGCAACATGATCGTCCCGGCCCAGGCCTCGACGCAGCTGCGCCTGTTCGGGAACCTCGACGCCAACTCCGATGCCCGGGGGACGATCCTCGAGTCGGCCCACTTCATGGCGGCCGCGGAGGGGACCGACCTGCTGACGGAACTCTACGGCAGCAACGGCGATTCCCTGGGCCTGATCGACGGTGACGAGATCGCCCTGACCGGGATGATCACCACCGCCGCGGGGTCGACCTCCCTGGCGCTCTCGCCGTTCCACGTGGGCGGCACGGCGCCCGACGGCGGGACGACCCTCGACGACCTCGTCGCCTGGATCCAGCAGTCGCTGGAGGCGCAGCCGGACATCGGCCCCGGCGGGGTGAGCGTGTCGGTGGCGGCCGACGGCTCCCTGGAGATCACCAACAACGCCACCGGCGTGACGCTGCGCAACCTGATGCTGACGGTTCCCGGGCGGACGGACTTCAACACCCAGTTCCGCTTCGCCACGACGATCCCGGAAGGCGGCAGCGGCTCGACCTGGGACCCCGGCCGCGAGGCCGGGCGGCTGCGGGCCGCCGCCACCAGCGACGACCGCCTCGTCGACCTGTTCAACAGCCGGGGCGAGAGCCTGGGACTGAACGTCTCGCCGATGCATCCCCAGACGACCCTCTCGATCACCGGCTCGGTCGGCAGCGCCCAGGCGCCGTCGTACGACCTGGTCGTGGACGACACGACGACGGTGGCCGACCTGCTGACGGGACTGCAGATCGCCTTCGGCATCTCCACCACGCCCGTGACCATCAACTCCGACGGCGAGATCGTCCTCCAGGGCGAGACCGGCACGGACAACGCCCTGGGCCAGGTCGACATCCGGGAGGTGGGGGAGGTCAACCCGACCCTGGAGACGTCCTTCGACTTCACCCAGATCCAGCAGGCCGACGACGGGCAGCAGTTCACCCTCTCGACGGCCGTCTACGACAGCCTGGGCGACGTCCACAACATCCTGTTCCGCTTCACCAAGGTCGTCGGCCGCAACGAGTGGGTCTGGACGGCGGAGATGGAGGGGGACGAGGTGATCGTCGAGGGCGGCAGCGGCACGGTGACGTTCAGCGACACCGGGGAGGTCATCTCCTTCCGCTACAGCGACGACAGCGGCGCCCTGACGTTCCGCCCCCAGTCCGACGGCAGTGTCGGGGCCGAACCGGTCACCCTCAACATCGACGTCGGCCAGTTCGGAGGCACCAGCGGCCTGACCCAGTTCGCCACCGGCGGCAGCCTCCAGTCCCTGGCCGACGGCTACACCGTCGGTCACCTGCTGGACTACGAGATCAACGAGGACGGCAGGATCATCGGCCGTTTCAGCAACGACACCCTGCAGACGCTGGCCCAGATCGGGATCGCCCGCTTCGCCAACAACGAGGGCCTGGTGCGGGCCGCGGGGAACACCTTCCGGACGAGTTCCAACTCCGGAACGGCCATGTACGGCTTCGCCGGCGGGGACAGCGACGTCTCCATCGTCTCCGGGACGCTCGAGGGATCGAACGTCGACCTGACCGAGGAACTGACCAAGATGGTCGTCGCCCAGCGGGCCTTCCAGGCCAACGCCAGGGTCATCACCACGGGCGACCAGATCCTGCAGGAGCTCGTCTCCATGCTGCGGTAGCGGTCGCCCGTGACCAGAAGGAGCTAAAGGCCATGATCCACGTAACGAAACTGAACGGGACGGACATGGTGCTCAACGCCGACCTGATCGAGTTCGTCGAGAGCACGCCGGACACGCTGATCAGCCTGACGACCGGCCGCAAGATCATGGTCAAGGAGGGGCTGGAGGAGATCGTCGACCGCGTCATCGGTTACCGGCGCAAGTCGTCCAGCCATCCGGTTCCGGTCGGCGGTTCCGGCTCGGTCTTCGACAAGCAACAGCACCAGTAGCCGCACGGAGGAACGCTCGTGGATATCGCCTCTCTGATCGGCGTCGTCGGTGCCCTCGTCCTGATCCTCTGGGCCATCCTGATGGGTGGGTCCCTCACCCAGTTCGTGGACGTGCCGTCGCTGATCATGGTGCTGGGCGGGACGACCATGGCCATCCTGGCCAACTTCCCGTTGCCCAAGGTCATCGGCATGATCGGCGTGTTGAAGAAGGCGTTCCTGGGCAAGGACGTCGATCCGGCCGATTACATCCAGAAGCTGGTCAAGTACGCCGAGATCGCCCGCAAGGAGGGGATGCTCGCCCTGGAGGAACCGGCGGAGCAGGAGGAGAACGACTTCCTGCGCAAGGGTCTGCGCCTGGCCGTCGACGGCAACGACCCCTCGCTCATCGAGAAGATCATGGAGAACGACATCGCCAAGATGGAGGCCCGCCACCAGGAGGGAAAGAAGATCCTCGAGTCGGGCGGGACCTTCGCCCCGGCCTTCGGGATGATCGGTACCCTGGTCGGGCTGATCAACATGCTCGCCGGCCTGGACGACCCCAGCTCCATCGGCTCCGGCATGGCCGTCGCCCTGCTGACGACGTTCTACGGCGCCATCCTGGCCAACACCGTCTTCCTGCCCCTGGCCGGCAAGCTGGCCCTGCGCTCGAGCGAGGAGACGCTCATCCGCGAGATGATCATCGAGGGCGTCATGGGGATCCAGAGCGGCGATTCCCCGCGGATCGTCGAGGAGAAGCTCAAGTCGTTCCTCAAGCCCGCGGCGCAGCGGGCCCTCGAGGAAGGGCGTGACAAGCTGGCCGCCTGACCGCGGCGACCCAGGGAGAGGTCATGAGCAGGAAGTGCAAGTGTCCCCCCGAGGAACCGGGCATCCCCGGCTGGGTCGTCACGTACGGCGACATGATGTCCCTGCTGCTCACTTTCTTCATCCTGCTGGTCAGTTTCTCGTCGATCCAGGAGTCCAAGTTCAAGGAGGCCATGGAGTCGCTCCAGGGCGCACTGGGCGTGCTGGAGAAGTATCCGACGGCCCTGGAGTTCAAGACCCGGATCATCCCCACGCCCCGCCAGACCGACAACAGCCAGATCTACTACATGATCCGTCGCCTGGAACAGTACCTGCTAGAGCAGAACCAGGACGACACCGTCGACATCTCCCTGGAGAAGGACGGTGTCCTCATCCGGATCAAGGACAAGCTGCTGTTCCCCTCCGGCAGCGCGCTGCTGAAGCCCGAGGCGCTGCCGGTCCTGGACAAGGTGGCGACGATCCTGGAGAAGGCGGGCAAGGAGGTCGAGGTGGCGGGCCACACCGACGCGGTGCCGATCCACACCGAGCGGTTCCCGTCGAACTGGGAGCTCTCGGCGGCCCGGGCCACGAGCGTGGCGCGCTACTTCCAGGCACGGGGGATCGCGCCGGAGCGGCTGAGCGCCACCGGCTACGGCGAGTACCGGCCGATCGCCGACAACGCGACCCCCGAGGGCCGGGCCCGCAACCGGCGGGTCGAGATCTTCGTGAAGCTGAACGAACAGCAGCGGCGGCAGCTGGAGCAGGAGAAGCGCAGCGGCCTGCCGCTCACCACGGACGAGGTGAAACAGCATGGCTGATGAAGAGAAGAGCGTCCCGAGCGGCGGCGGCAGCGCCCTGGACAACAAGATCGTCCTGCTGGCCGTCATCGTCGTCACCCAGGCGATCATGGCCGTGGCGGTGACCCAGTTCGTCATCGCGCCCAAGTTGAGGGCCGTCTCCGTGGTGGGAGAGGTCGCCCAGGGGAAGGCGGCGACCGACCAGAAGGAGAAAGAGGACAAGCCCGGTGTCCTGGTCGACCTGAACAAGATCGTCGTCTCGCTCCGGGACGACGGCCCGGCCACCAGCTACCTGAGCATCGACATCAACCTCGAGGTGACCGACAACAAGGTCGCCACCGAGGTCCAGCAGCGGCTGCCCCACCTGCGGGACATCGTCATCCTCTCCCTGTCGAACAAGTACGCCAGGGACCTGATGTCCTACGAGGGGAAGGAGGCCCTCAAGGCTGAGCTGATGCGCCGGTTCAGCGAGGTCCTCCCCGAGGGATCGCTGAAGAACATCTACTTCTCCGACATGGTCGTCCAGTAGACGGGTCCGGCAGGGAGAACGATGAGCGAACTGAACACCGAGGATCGGACGGAAGGGACGACGCCGCAGGCCCCGTCGGACACGGGCGCCTCGGCGCCCGCCGGCGACGCCGGTTCGGGACGGGCGACGGTCTCGGCGACGGCCGAGAGCACCCAGTCGGCCTTCGACTTCAGCCGCCCCTACAACATCTCGCGCCAGTTCGAGAAGAACCTCATGACGATGTCGGAGGGGTTCGCCAAGGGATTGACCCTGGCCCTGACGACGATCCTGCGCGCCAACAGCGCGGTGAACTTCCAGGGGCTGGGACTGAAGACCTACGAGGAGTACCACGACAGCCTGCCCGAGCTGACCTGCGTCAGCATCGTCACCCTGGCGCCCCTGAACGGGCACGCCCTGATCGAGTTCGACCCGACCCTGTTCTTCACCCTGATCATGCGGCTGCTGGGCGGCAACCTGGACGCCGAGCAGATCGACCGCAAGTTCACCGACATCGAGAAGGGGGTCGGGCAGCTGCTGACCGAGAAGGTCCTCGAGCAGCTGGCCGACGGTGCGGAGCCGATCGTCGAGCTGGATCCCGAGTTCGTCCTGCTGGAGAACAACGCCGCCTACCTGAACACGATCGCGGCGGGGGAGTCGGTCCTGCTGCTGAACTTCGACGTCTCGGTCAACGACCTGTCCGGTCCGATGACCATCTGCATCCCGCTGACGGCCTTCGAGTCGGTCTGGGACCTGTTCGACCCGCAGGACAGCACCGACTACCGCAGCCCCGAGCAGATCACGCGCGACCGGCGGCAGATCTTCGAGCTGCTCCAGGGCGCCGAGGCGACCGTCGTCGTCAAGCTGGCCGACATCGACATGACGATGGAGCAGGTCCTCTCGCTCAGCGAGGGCGACGTGCTGCCCCTGTACAAGTCGGTCCGTTCGCCCCTGGTCGTCGAGGTCGAGGGTAGTCCCATGTTCCGCGGTCTGCCCGGCCGCCTGAACCAGAGCCGGGCCGTCAAGATCATCGAGCGACTGAACGAGGAGGTTGGCTGATGCCGGACGAGATCCGCAAGGACGAGCAGGCGGGTGGCGTGGCGACGCTGGAGAAGGGGGACCGCCAGGACGCCCTCGCCGGCGAGGAGGAGCAGGCCCACTCGGTCGAGGAGGACATCGCGCCGATGGCCGGCGGACTGCCCAACATCGGCGTCCTGCTCGACATCGACATGAAGGTGACCGTCGAGCTGGGCCGCACCCACATGCAGATCCGCGACATCATGAACCTGAGCCCCGGCTCGGTCGTCGAGCTCGGCAAGGCTCCCAGCGAACCGGTCGACATCCTGGTCAACGGCGTCCTGATGGCCAAGGGCGAGGTCGTCGTCGTCGACGATCATTTCGCCGTGCGCATCAGCAGGCTGATGAGCCGCGAGGACCGGGCAAAGAAGCTGTTGTGAGATGTCACCCCAGACGGCACACCAGGCATTGAGCAGCGGGCCGGACTGGTGGCGCCTGCTGGGCGCCCTGCTGCTGGTCGTCGGCCTGCTGCTGCTGACCCTGAAGCTGCTGCAGCGGCTCCAGGGCCGCCAGGCAGCCGACGCCCGCGCCGCCCTGCTGGCCGTCCACCGGCTGGGCGCGCGCCGCGACCTGGAGCTGGTGCGCTGGCAGGACGAGGTCTACGTCGTCTATCGCGGCGAGGGGTCGGCGGTCCTGCTGGGGCAGGAACCGTTCGACCCCGCGCGGCACCTGCCGTCCCGCTCCGGCGCCGGCTTCCGCTGGCGTGACCTGCTGTCGGGCGGCCGCGACCGCACCGGCCAGTAATCGACCACCCGCCGCCTCCCCTCGGCCGACAATCGACCACACGGAATCCCCCGCCGCCGCGCCCACCGTCGCAGCGGCCCCATTCCGGCGCCGCGGCGCGCCGCGGAGTGGCACGCGCGTTGCGTCTGCCGTCGCGCCATGAGACGCCACCGTGGACATCGCACCCTGGTCGGGACGGCGCTGCTCGTCCTGGCCGTCCTGCTGGGCGGGGCCGCCCTGGCGGCCGCCCAGACCGCCGCGCCCGACCCGGCGGCCGCGGGACCGAACATCTCGATCACCCTGGGCGGGGCCGCGCAGGGGCGGCTCGACGTCGCCGTCGAGATCGTCCTGCTGATGACCCTGCTCTCGCTGGCGCCGGCCCTGCTGGTCCTGCTGACGAGCTTCACCCGCATCGTCATCGTCTTCGGCTTCCTGCGCCAGGCCCTCGGCACCCACACCATGCCCAGCAACCAGATCCTGGTCGGTCTGGCCCTGTTCCTGACGATCGTCGTCATGAGCCCGGTGGCGCAGCGGATCAACGACGACGCCCTGCAGCCGTACCTCCACGAGCAGCTCACGCCCGAGGAGGCGCTGCGGCGGGCCTCGACGCCCCTGAAGGAGTTCATGCTGGGCCAGGTCCGGGAGAAGGACGTGGCCCTCTTCCTGGACCTGACCGGCCGCGAGGCACCCGACACGCCCGCGCAGCTGCCCATGACGATCGTCGTCCCCGCCTTCATCCTGGGCGAGCTGAAGATGGCGTTCCAGATGGGGTTCGTCCTCTTCCTGCCGTTCCTGGTCATCGACATGGTCGTCGCCTCGGTCCTGATGTCGATGGGGATGATGATGCTGCCGCCGGTGCTGATCAGTCTGCCCTTCAAGGTCCTGCTGTTCGTCCTGGTGGACGGCTGGTACCTGATCGTCCAGTCCCTGGTGGCGTCGTTCCACCTGTAGAGCGGGAGAGCGAGAGATGACGACCGAGACGGTGATCGAGCTGGGACAGCTGGCGCTGAAGACGATCCTGCTGGTGGCCGGGCCGATGCTGGCCGCGGGGATGGTCGTCGGCCTGATCATCAGCATCGTCCAGGCGGCGACCCACATCAACGAGATGACGATGACCTTCGTGCCCAAGATCGTGACCGTCTTCGTCGTCCTGCTGATCACCCTGCCCTGGATCATCCAGCAGATGACGAGCTTCACCACCCAGATGTTCGCACGCATCGCGAGGATGTGACCCGGCCATGCCCCTGACGATCGACCTGGCCTGGCTGATGCTGACCGCCGTGCTGGCGCTGCGGATGTCGATCATCCTGGCGCTGCTGCCGCTGCTGTCGGGGCGCAGCGTCCCGGCGCTGTGGCGTGTGGCGCTGGCGGTGGCCCTGGGGGCGGCGGCGGCGCCGGCGGTGCTCGACACCCTGCCGCCCGGACCGCTGGTGCTGACCTGGACGGTCGTGGCCGGCGAGGGGCTGCGCTCCCTGCTGGTGGGGGCGATGCTGGCCTTCACGGCGGGGATCCCCTTCGCGGCGGTCCGCTTCGCCGGCGCGATCATCGGGATCCAGGTCGGCTTCTCCATGGTCAACACCATCGACCCTTCAGGGCAGGGGCGCATCTCCGTCCTGGGCAACCTGTACTACCTGCTGGCGGTCCTGCTCTTCCTGGTCATGGACGGCCACTACATGCTGCTGCGGGTCATCGTCGACTCCTGCCGGCTGGTGCCGCCGCTGGCGCGGTGGCACGCGGCCGGCGGCGCCTGGCTGCTGCTGCACCACTTCGGCCGCTTCTTCGCCATGGGGCTGCAGGTGGCGGCGCCGGTCATCGTGGCCTCGCTGCTGGTGAGCATCGCCATGGGCTTCATCGTCAAGACGGTTCCCCAGTTCAACATCCTGGTGGCGGGGTTCCCGGTGAAGATCGCCGTGGGGTTGCTGGCCCTGGGGCTGTCGTTGACGTACTACGGCCAGGTGTTCCGGGGCCTGCTCGGCCGGATGGGCGAGGACCTGGGACAGCTCCTGGCAGCCATGCAGTTCTAGGGGGAGGTGAGCGTCCGTGGCCGACGGACCCGGCGGCGAGAGGACGGAACGAGCGACACCCAGGCGCCGTCAGAAGGCGCTGGAACAGGGACAGGTCGCTCTCAGCCAGGAGGTCAACAGCGCGCTGGTGCTGCTGGCCGGCTTCGCGATGCTGCTCGTCGGGATCCGCTTCATGGGCGAGGTCCTGGGCGAGAACTCCCGCTACCTCTTCCGCCAGTGCTACCTCTTCGCCCTGGACAACCCGTTCGCCCTGCGGCAGATCGCCGGCGCCAACATGGCGATCATGTTCGAGGCGCTGGCCCCGGTGCTGATCGGGATCGTCGTCGTGGGGCTGCTGGCCAACATCATGCAGGTGGGCTGGCACATCAACCCCCAGTCCCTGGCCTTTCGCTGGGAGAACATCAACCCGATCAACGGGCTGAAGCAGGTCTTCAGCCGGACGGCCCTGTTCGAGCTGGTCAAGAACCTGGTCAAGATCGTCCTGATCTCGGCCCTGGCCTGGTGGACGATCCAGGCCCTGGGACCGCGCCTGATGTCCATCTCCCTGCTGCCGACCGCCGGCGCCGCGCGGGCCGGCTGGCAGGCCATTGCCGGCCTGGTCTTCCGGCTGATCGCCTTCCTGGCCGTCCTGGCCGTCCTGGACTGGGCCTACCAGCGCTGGCGGTACGAGGAGAGCCTCAAGATGAGCCGCCAGGAGGTCAAGGACGAGTACAAGGACATCGAGGGCGATCCGCAGCTGAAGGCGCGGATCCGGGCCCTGCAGCTCGAGGCGATGCGCAAGCGGATGCTGGCCGAGGTGCCGCGCGCCGACGTCGTGGTCACCAACCCGACCCACTACGCCGTCGCCCTGAAGTACGAGCAGGGCGACCTGGCGCCGCGGGTCGTGGCCAAGGGGAAGGACCTGCTGGCCCAGACGATCAAGCGCATCGCCCGCCAGCACCGCGTGCCGGTCATCGAGAACAGGCCGCTGGCACGGGCCCTGCATCGGGAGGTCGAGGTGGGGGCCTTCATCCCCGACGTCCTCTACCAGGCCGTCGCCGAGGTCCTGGCCTACGTCTACCGGCTCAAGCGAGCCTGAACCCCGAGGTGTGAGAGGACTTGGACGAGACACGCGGCATCGATCGTGACCTGATCCTGGCCAACACGAACGTCATGAGCGCCCTGGCGGTCGTGGCGGTCATCGGCCTGATGGTCCTGCCGGTCAATCCCAACGTCCTGGACCTGCTGATCACCTTCAACATCGCCTTCGGGGTCGTCATCCTGCTGGTGGCGCTCTACCTGAAGGAGCCGCTCCAGTTCTCCAGCTTCCCGTCCCTGCTGCTGATCGTCACCCTCTACAGGCTCTCCCTGAACGTCGCATCGACGCGGCTGATCCTGAGCAAGGGGGACGCGGGCAAGGTCATCGGCAGCTTCGGCGACTTCGTCGTCGGCGGAAATTATGTCATCGGTGTCATCGTCTTTGCCATCCTGGTCATCGTCAACTTCGTCGTCATCACCAAGGGCTCGGGCCGGATCGCCGAGGTGGCCGCCCGGTTCACCCTGGACGCGATGCCCGGCAAGCAGATGGCCATCGACGCCGACCTCAACGCCGGACTGATCACCGAGAAGCAGGCCCGCCAGCGGCGCGCCCAGGTGGCGGCGGAGGCCGAGTTCTACGGCGCCATGGACGGTGCCAGCAAGTTCGTCCGCGGCGACGCCATCGCCGGGATCATCATCACCCTGATCAACATCGTCGGCGGCTTCATCATCGGCATGCTGCAGATGCACATGCCGGCCGGGGAGGCCCTGCAGCGGTTCACCCTGCTGACCGTCGGCGACGGCCTGGTCAGCCAGATCCCGGCGCTGCTGATCTCGACGGCCGCCGGCATGGTCGTCACGCGCCAGAGCAGCGACCTGAACCTGGGCCAGACCCTGACGCTGCAGCTCTTCCGCCAGCCCAAGGCGGTCTACCTGGCCTCGGGCACCCTGCTGCTCATGGCCCTGGTGCCCGGCCTGCCGACGCTCCCGTTCCTGACCCTGAGCGTGGTGTTCGGCGCCGGTGGCAAGATGCTGGCCGGGAAGATCCGCGAGGTCGACCGGGCCGACGCCGCCGCGGAGAGGGACGCCGAGGCCGCGTCGGAAGCCGGTCCCGCGACGACCGACGGCCTGCGGGCCGAGGAGCTGTTCGTCACCGACACCCTGGAGCTGGAGCTGGGGTACGGGCTGCTGCCGCTGGTGGACGGGAGCAAGGGGGGCGACCTGCTGGCGAGGATCACCCGGATCCGCAAGCAGGTCAGCCAGGAGCTGGGGATCGTCGTCCACCCCATCCGGGTCCGCGACAACCTCCAGCTGGGCGCCCACGAGTACGCCATCAAGCTCAAGGGCGTGGCCATCGCCAAGGCCGAGCTGCGGCCCGACAAGCTGCTGGCCATGAGCACGACCATCGGCGACACCTCGCGGCTGGACGGGATCCCGACCACCGAGCCCGCCTTCCAGCTGCCGGCCGTCTGGATCGACCCGGACCGGCGGGCGGCGGCCGAGATGGAGGGCTTCACCGTCGTCGAGCCGAGCGCCGTCCTGGCGACCCACCTCTCCGAGACCATCCGGGCCAACGCCGACGAGCTGCTCTCGCGCCAGGACGTCAAGGAGATGTGCGAGACGGTCCGCGAGTTCGCCCCGGCCCTGATCGAGGACCTCATCCCGGACAAGGTCTCCATCAACACGCTCCACAACGTCCTGCGCGGCCTGCTCCACGAGCGGATCCCGGTCAAGGACATCGTGACGATCCTGGAGACCCTGGCCAACAACAGCGGTGTCACCAACACCGACGTGCTGCTCGAGAGGGTCCGCGAGGCCCTCCGGCGGGTCATCAGCACCCTCTACCTGGAACCCGACGGCAAGCTCCATGTCGTCGCCCTGCACCCGGAGACGGAGCAGGTCCTCTCGGCCGCGGCCAGGGAGAGCGAACAGGTGGGGGCGGTGGCCCTGGATCCCTTCTTCGCCCAGGCCTTCCTGGAGCAGATGGAACGAACCCTGCAACAGGTCTACAGCCGGGGACGGCCGCCGGTCCTGCTGGTCCCGACGCCGATCCGGCTGTTCGTGAAACGCTTGCTGGAACCGACCTTCCCGCTGCTGCCGGTCGTGGGGTACACGGAGATCACGCCCCACGTCGAGATCCAGTCGGAAGGAACGGTCCATGTCCCGGGAGTCAGACATGAGCGACAGGCCACAGGCTGAGCGCCACCTCCAGCGGGTCCACGGCCGGACCCTGAGCGAGGCGATGCGCAGCGTCCGCCGCCGTTTCGGCGACCAGGCCCGGATCCTGGAGACCCGGACGATCACCCGCCCCACTCCCGACGGGCCCGGCCCGCGGGAACTGGTCGAGGTGGTCGTCCTGGAGCCGGAGGCCCCGGCGATCACGCCCCGGGAGATGCCCCCGCGGCGTCGTCCGCCCCTGCCCAAGGTCCTGCAGCGCCTGGCGGCGGACGTGGCGAGGCTCGAGGAGCTGGCCGCGACGCTGCAGCGGGAGGCGAACGCGCAGAGGCGAGCGGCGGCCGAGCGGAGTGACACCGTGGCGCAGGCGACGCCGGCGGGACGCGAGGACCCCGCAACGTCGCTGCCCGTCCACCCGCTGGCACGGCTCCTCCTGGCCCGGGGCGCCTCCCCCGGTGCCGTCCAGCGGCTGTCCTCCCTGCTGGCCGCCGAGCGTCCGGAGGGTGCCGGGGATCCCGACCTCGCCCGTGCCCACCTGGCCGGGCTGCTGCGGACGGCCGGGGGGGACTGGCGCCACGTCGACGGTGTCCACATCTGGGTCGGACCGCAGGGCGCCGGGAGGACGACCCTGGTCCTGGGCGCGGCGGCGGCCATGTCCCGCCACGACCGGCGGGTCCTGGTGGTGCAGCTCGCGCCCCGGGACGACGCGGAGGTCCACCGTCTGCGGTCGGCGGCGGCCGCCGCGGGCTACGACGCCGCCGTCCTGCGCGATGTCTCCCAGCTGCGCAAGGCCCTGGCGCGGGCGGTCGGCTACGACGTCGTCCTGGTCGACGGCCCCGCGACGAACCTGACGGAACCGATCGCCGGCCTGGCGGATCTGGAGTCGCTGCACCGGCACCTCGTCGTGCCGGTCGACGGCGATCCCTACGGGCGCGAGCAGGCCTGGGAGACGGCCCGCCACTGGCAGTGCGACTGGCTGTCGCTGACCCGGATCGACATCGCGCCCCGTCCGGGGCAGCTGCTGGACCTGCTGCTGGCCGCCCCGCTGCCGGTCGCCATGGTCCACGATCCCGGGCGGATCGCCGGCGGGGTCGCCCTCGCCACGCCCGAGCTGCTGCTGGCGCGGATGCTCGGCGATGAACCCGTCGTCACGGCGGTGCGGCGCGAGGAGAACCGGCCGTGATGACCCTGATCCAGTGCCTGGCCATGGGGGCCGCCCTGGTCGCGATCGTCGTCGGCCTGGCCGACGGCTACGGCGCGCTGGTGACGCTCAAGCGGGCGGTGATCAGCTACCTGGCCTTCTCCATCGTCGGGTCGCTGGTGGGCATCGTCTTCCGGCTCGGGATCGAGGACGACTGGATCCGGGAGGCGTGGCACAGGCACCTGGAGGAGCAGCGGAAGCGGGAGGAGGAGCGTCGCCGGGAGCGGGAACGTCGCCGGCGGCAGAAGGAGCAGGAACAGGCCGCCGCGCAGGCAGCCGCCGGCGGCGGCCAGAAGAAGGCGGAGCACTCCGGGAGCCACAAGTCCCCCGGGAAGGAACGGAAGCCGACTCCGGCCGGCGTCTAGCCGGGCGCGGGGAACCGGGTAGCGCAGCACACCAGCGAGGGAACAAGACATGACGACGACACTGACGAGCGAGCAGCAGGACCTGTGGCGGCGCCTCATCGAACAGAACGACCAGCAGGCCAGGCAGGAACTGGTCACCCGCTACGCCCGGCTGGTCAAGTACGTGGCGGGCCGGCTGGCCATCGGACTGCCCCACTACGTCGACCACAGCGACCTGGTGTCGGCCGGCCTGTTGGGACTGATCCAGGCCATCGACAACTACGAACCCGAGCGCGGCAACAAGTTCGAGACCTACGCCATCCCGCGCATCCGCGGCGCCATCCTCGACGAGCTGCGCACCCAGGACTGGTTCCCCCGCTCGTTGCGGCGCAAGGCCCGGCAGCTGGAGGAGGCGATCACCAGCCTGGAGATCCGCCTGGGCCGCGCGGCGACGGACGAGGAACTGGCCGACGAGCTGGGCGTCAGCCGCGATGAACTGGCGACGATGATCGACGAGGTGTCCGTGGCGACGATCGTCTCCCTGGACGCCGACACCAGCGGCGACGACGACGAGCGCGGCAACTCGCTGGGCGACTTCCTGGCCGACCCCAAGGCCGACGGCTTCGAGGAGGAGATCGCCAAGGACCAGCTGCGCCGCCTGATCGCCGACTGTCTCGAGGAGATGCCGGAGAAGGAGCAGCTCGTCCTGGTCCTCTACTACTACGAGGAGCTGACCCTGAAGGAGATCGGGGAGATCCTCGACGTGACCGAGAGCCGCGTCTGCCAGATCCACACCAAGGCGATCATGCGTCTGCGCGGCAAGATCATGCGCTCGGAGGGGCGCAAGTCCCTGGACCGGCTCAGCCGCGACATCCGCCAGACACGTCACCAGCAGGCGGTCCGGCAGCAGGCGGACGAGGCGCCGCTGCGCGAGAAGGTCAACATCGTGGCCGGGCTGGTCCTGCCGCCGATGATCAAGGTGGCGGCGGCGCTGTTGCACTGGCAGGTCCCGCTGGGGACCTGACAGGCGGAAGGGGAGGGAGATGGCCAGCAGCGACGGCTTCTCCATCAAGACGACCATCGCCCAGGTGGGGCAGGTGGCCCGCTCGCAGGTCAAGGCCCAGCAGGCGGCGCCGGCAGCCACGCCCCACGGCGCGGAGAAGATCAAGAAGGAGAACCGGCCCGACAAGGTCAAGAAGCCGGAGGAGACGGAGAAGTCCCGCATCGATCCCGACCACCGCGACCGGCGGCACGACCGGCAACGGGGAGAGAGGGACCGGGACGACGCGCAACAGGAGAACGAACGGGAGCCGGTGGGACACCGGCTGGACACGAAGGCCTGAGGAGCGACGACGATGGAGCAGTGGGCACACACGCAGTTGCAGGCGGGGTGGCTGGCCTGGGCGGGCGCAGCCGTGGTGGCGGCACTCCTGACCGGGGCGCTGGTCTGGACGGGGTGGAAGATCAGGGGGCTCTGGGCCGGGTTCCGGATGTCCCGCCGCGCCGGGCGGAGGCCGGCAACCGCGTCCGGGGCCGGCGGTCGGGAAGGCGCCACCGCGGCAGCGGGTGCGGCTGCCGCGCCCGTGCGGCAGGCCGTGGGGATGGAGGCCTACCGCCGGCAGGTGCGGTCGGTGCCGGATACCGCGCCCCCGTCCGTCGAGTCCGCGGCAGGCGGATCTCCCGCGGCCGCGACCGGCGCCGGGACCGCGGCGCAGGGCACGGCGGCGGCCATGCTCGAGGAACTGCTGGATCGGCTCCACAGGGTCGCGGTGACACTCGAGGAGATCCAGGATCGCCGGCGGACCGTCGCCGTCGCGGGACACGAACAGGCAGGACCGGCCTGGGACCTGGAGTTCGTCAACCGCCGTGACTGATCAGGCACCGCCGGGCGGGGGTGCACCTCCACCCCCTGCCCGGCGGCGCAGCGGCCGGTCGCGGCGGTCCGCGGTTGCATCGCCGCCGCCGGAGGACTATCCTGCCACCGTCAACCTGTCACCCTGGCCGGGAGCGGTGCCGTGTCCTTCTCCGTCGTCGTGCTCAGCAAGCAACCGTCGCTTTTCAAGCTGGTTGCCGACTGGCAGCTGGAAGATGTCGACCTCTTCCTCCACGACAGTCCCTCCGAGGCGCTGGCCATGCTGTCAGATGGGCAGGCGTCCCTCTTCCTCTTCGACACGACCGGTTTCCGGCGCTATCGGCACGTCATCGACAAGTTCCTGACCCTCAAGGGTGATGCCGACCTGATCGTCATCGGCGAGCCGGCCGTCCTGGCCGGTAGGGACGATCTGGGGACGAGGGCCGGCGCCGTCCGCCGGGTCGATCCCCTGGCCACCCCCGAGGAACTGCGCCGGGAGGTGGAGCGGCTGCTGCGGCTGCGGCGGATCCGCCAGCGCAGCGGGATCGTCGGCCGCTCGCGCGCCGTCAACCAGATGCTCAGTCTCATCGCCCAGGTGGCGCCCCTGGACGTGACGGTCCTGATCCAGGGAGAGAGCGGGACGGGCAAGGAACTCGTCGCCCGGGCCATCCACCAGCACTCACCGCGCCGCGACGGGCCGTTCGTCAGCCTCAACTGCGGCGCCATCGGCGAGGGTGTCCTCGAAAGCGAGCTGTTCGGCCACGTTCGCGGCGCCTTCACCGGGGCGGTCCAGCATCACCAGGGAGTCTTCCGCCGCGCCGACAAGGGGACCCTCTTCCTGGACGAGGTGGGGGAGATGCCGCTGTCGATGCAGACCCGCTTCCTGCGGGCCCTGGAGACGGGCGAGTACACGCCGGTCGGCGGCTCGCGGGCCGAGCGGAGCGACGTGCGGCTGGTGGCGGCCACGAACCGCGATCTGGTCCGGGACGTCGAGGAGGGCCGTTTCCGGCAGGACCTCTACTACCGGCTGCGGGTCGTCGT
Organism: uncultured Fibrobacteraceae bacterium; assembly: GCA_964436825.1. Classification (GTDB taxonomy): domain Bacteria; phylum Krumholzibacteriota; class Krumholzibacteriia; order LZORAL124-64-63; family LZORAL124-64-63; genus CAYTEO01. Next base: position 38,688 of record CAYTEO010000018.1, read on the forward strand.
CATCCCCACCCCGCCTTTGCGGGAACGGATCGAGGACCTGCCCATCCTGGCCCGGACCTTCCTCGACCAGGAGAACGCCCGGCTCGGCATGTCGGTCCGCGGATTCTCCCGCGAGGTCCTGGAGGCCATGGAACGCTACCCGTGGCCGGGCAACATCCGCGAGCTGCGCAACCTCGTCAGCTCCCTGGTCGTGGTGAAGCAGCGCGGGATGATCGAGCTGGACGACCTGCCGGCCGAGATCCTCAGCGCCGCCCGCAAGGCCCGCGATGCCAGGCTGCCGGTGCCGGCGGGGGAGATCACCGTGGAGTGGGATCCCCAGCTGGTCATGTCGACCCTGCTGGAACTGCGCCGGGACGTCCAGCAGATCAAGACGCTGCTGGCCGGGAGGCGACCCGCCGCCGGCGGGATCGTCGTCGACGCCTTCGGCGCCAACGGGGGGGATGTCCTGGAGCCGATCACCGAGGCCGGCGACCTGAAGACCGCCGAGCGGCAGCTCATCGAGGCGGCCCTGCGCGCCACCGGCGGTCACCGCCGCCAGGCGGCCCAGCGGCTGGGGATCAGCGAGCGGACCCTCTACCGGAAACTGAAGCAGTACGGTCTGCGCTAGCCGGCGTCCCGGGTGGACCGGACCTGCCGGCCCGGGGAGTCCGGAGCGGCAGCGAGGCTTGGACGACCGGCATCGATCCGTGTATACTGTACCAACCCCTGGAACGGACAACCGCCCCTGACTGGAGAGACGAGCATGTCCTGTGACCGCCGGGCCCTGTTGCCCGCCCTGATCCTGGCACTCCCGCTCCTTCTGTCGACCGTCCGGCCCGCCGCGGCCGCCAAGTACGCCGGCGCCTTCATGGACGACGGCGGCGGCGCCCGCGCCCTGGCCCTGGGCGGCGCCTTCGTCGCCGTCGCCGACGATCCCTCGGCCGCCTACTGGAACCCGGCCGGCCTGTCGGGCCAGCCGGGCCGGCAGCTCCTGCTGATGCACTCGGAGCGGTTCGGGGACCTGATCGACCGCGACTACGCTTCCTACGTCCAGCCGGTCGACTGGTCGCTGCTGGGCGGCAGCGAGGGAGCGTTCTCGGTCTCGCTGATCCGGCTGGGCATCGACGACATCCCGTTCACGGAGCACCTGCGCGACCAGCTCGACACCGACGGCGACGGCGTCGTCGACGACGAGGAGTTGCAGGGCCTGTTCGACCTGCAGGACCAGATCAGGTTCGAGAGCGACGCCGAGTACGCCCTGTTCGTCTCCTACGCCGAGCGCCACGGCGAGTGGCGCCTGGGCGGCTCGCTGAAGCTGATCCGCCAGAGCGTGGGCGACTACTCCAGCGTCGGGGTCGGCTTCGACCTCGGCCTGCTGCGACCGCGCATCTGGCGCAACCTCGACCTCGGGATCAAGCTCCAGGACGCGACGACGACCTACCTCTCCTGGAGTACCGGCGAGAACGAGGTCATCAGCCCGGTCCTCGTGCCGGGTCTGGCCTACCGTTTCGACGTCCCGTCCTGGAACGCGACCATCCTGGTCACCACCAGCCTGGAGACCCACTTCGACGATCGCGGCGAGGCCGACCAGTACGACTCCGGCAGCCTGAGCGCCAACGCCCACGCCGGGCTGGAGCTGGGCTTCTCGGGTCGGGTCTTCCTGCGCGGCGGTTTCGACAGCGGCTGGGACAGCGACCACCTGACCGCGGGCGCCGGCTTCCGGCTCGATCCCCTGACCGTCGATTACGCCTATGCCGGCGACGTGCTGGGGATCGACGAGGAGACCCACCGGGTCAGCGTGACGGCGCGCTTCTGAGCCCGCGACGTCGTGTGCGCCGGCCGCGCCGCGGGCGCACGGGACGGACGGAGGGACGGCTCCCGGCAACGGGGGCCGTCCCTCCGTCCGGACGCTTCTGCCGGTACCGGTGTCGCGGATCAGTGGGCAGCGGGCCGGTACGCGTAGATCGTCTGGCCCGGCCGGATGATGTTCGTGTTGCGCAGGTTGTTGACCTTCTTCAGGTGGCGCAGGGTGACCCCGAGCTTGCGGGCGATCCCGCTGAGGGTGTCGCCCCGGCGGACCTTGTAGCGGACCCGCTCGTAGCCCTCGGGCGGGACGTAGTAGCCCTTCTCGCGGACCTGCCGGCTGGAGCGGCTGGCAAGCTGGGCGGGCATGGGGATCAGCAGCTTGTCCCCGGGGTGGATCAGGGACACGTTGCGCAGCTTGTTGATCCGTGCGATGTCCTTGACCGTCGTCCCGTAGCGGGCGGCGATCCGGCCGAGGGTCTCGCCCCGCCGGACGGTGTGCCGACGCCAGGTGAGCCGCTCGGCCAGGGGGATCCGGCGCAGCTTGCGGGCACAGGCGCGGCCGGTGCCGCGGGGGACGTGGACGATCGTGTCGTGGCGACCAGGCGGGGTCGCCTCGCGCAGCAGGGCCGGGTTGAGGGCCACCAGTTCGCGCTGCTCGACGCCGGCGCAGCGGGCGATGACGTCCAGGCCGGTCGCGTCGGTCACCGGGACGTCGTCGTAGACCAGCGGCGGGCGCGGCGAGACCCGGAAACCGTACCGCTCCGGGTCGGCGCCGATCCTGGCCGCGGCGATGAACTTGGGAACGTGGTTGCGGGTCTGCCACGGCAGCGGCAGCTTCCAGAAGTCGTCGTGGCCGGCGATCCGCATGGCACGCTCGACCCGCTGCTCGCCCGTGTTGTAGGCGGCCAGCACCAGAACCCAGTCGCCGAACCGGTGGTAGAGTTGGCTGAGGTAGGTGGCGGCGGCGCGGGTGGCCAGCTCGGGGTCGCGCCGCTCGTCGACCCACCAGTCGCAACGCAGGTGGAAGTGGCGGGCCGTGCCGGCCATGAACTGCCACATCCCCACGGCGCCGACAGGGGAACGGGCATGGTTGTTGAATCCGCTCTCGATGGCGGCCAGGTAGATCAGCTCGTGCGGCAGGCCGGCCTCGTCCAGGATCCCGCCGACGAGCGAGTCGAGGGCGGAACGGCGCTCCAGCCAGGTCTGCATCTGCTTGCGGCCGGGACCGGTGAAGTAGTCGAGCCAGCGGCGGACGGCAGCGTTGTCGACGGTCAGTAGGTCGGTCTCGATGCTCCGGCGCGCCGGACCGGAGACGGGAATCAGCGAGTCGGGCAGTGCCAGGCCTCGCATCTCGTCGTAGGCGGTGGCCAGCAGGGAGTCGTCGTCGGCGATGTCCCGGCAGAGGACCAGCTCCTCGGCGGTCACACCGCCCAGCAGGGCCGTCCGCCGCCGGAGGGACTCGAGGTAGGCCGCCGCCAGGCTGTCCCGGTCTGCCGGCAGGATGGTACCGGTCTCCCCGTCGAGGGTGAACAGGATGTCCCGCGCCACCTCGGGCCGGCGGGCGGCCAGGGCGCCGAGGGCCTGCTGGAAGAGATGCTCGAGCTGGGCCAGATCGGGACGCTCTGCCAGCAGCTGCTCCAGGGCGGTGCCGCTGGGATCAGGGGGGTACTCGGCGAGGGAGACGGCTGTCGTGTCGATCGCGGCCGCGGCGCTGTCGCCGGCGGCGACAGCCACAGGCAGCGTCGTGAGGGGCGGCTGGACCGGGACAGGTGGCGTCGAACCGCAGCCGGCCAGCAGCAGCGCCAGCAGCAGGGGGGCCAGGAGTCGTCCGTTCCGGTGAGGCATCGCGCTGGTCTCCTCCATGCGACAAGGGGCAACTTCCGTGCCGCTCTCTCCCTCCTCGGAGAGCTTGCAATTGCAAGAATGCGTAGCATGTGTCATAATTGTCGTGTCCCGCTCGGTAGGTACGGACGGCCATGATAGTACAACACCAGCAAGATGGGTAGGGCGCCTTGGCGAAAGACGCTACGACAGATCCCCGTACACTGCTGCGTCTGCTGTTGGCCTTCGCGCCGGTGGGACCGGTCCAGCGCCGGGAGGCGCGCCAGGCGCTGGCCTCCCGGAACGAGGCGGCCGTCGTCGCCGTCGGGGGACGGATCGTCCGCCAGCTCCTGCAGCGGGGCGATCTGCTGGCCGTCGCCAACGGCCCGGAGGGGGAGTCCGGCCCGCAGCGCTACCTGCTGCGGGGACACACGACCCTGCTCGATCTCACGCCCCTGCTCAATACCGACGAGAGGCGTGACGCGGGGCCCACGACAGAGCCGGCGCGACGTCATGGTCACGGTTTCCTGCTGGCGACCATGGCCGAGCAGGAGCGGCTGCTCAGTGCCATGGAGACGGCCCAGCGTCTCCCCGTGACGGCGACCCATCCGGAGCAGTGGGGCGACCTGCTGCGCGAGTTCCTGGACCTGCTGCGGCCCTTCTTCCCGGACCTGGAGGTCGTGATCGGGCTGCTGCCCAACGAGGTGGCAGGAGCCGCCGGAGGCCCCGTCGTCGTCCTGCCGCCCGCCGGGGAGGGGCCCCTCTGGCTGCGCGGCCGCTTCCCCGGCGAGTCGGTCCTGCTCGACACCCCCTCCGAGCTGACCGAGCCGGTGGCGACCCGGTTGCTGGAGCCGTTCGAGGGCCGGCCGCCGGCGTGCATCGTCGCGGTTCCCCTCTATCATCCGTCCGCGCCAAGGGCGGCCAAAGAGGCGGATCGCGAGATCGGTCTGCTGTTCGTCGCCTCGCACGGACCGCTCGGACGTGACGAGCTGCTCAGGCTGGCGATGCGTCTGTCGCGGTTCGTCACCTTCTGTTGGCGCCAGCGGCTGGAAGTGAGCATGCTGGTCCACACCGACAGCCTGACCGGCCTGCGCAACCGCGGTTTCTTCGACATGCAGTTCCCCCTGGAGCTGGAGCGGGCGCGACGACGGCAGTCCCCGCTGGTCCTGCTGATCGGCGACATCGACCACTTCAAGGCGATCAACGACCGCCACGGCCACCAGGCCGGTGACCGGGTCCTCCGCTCGGTGGCCCGGGAACTGCACGACGCCGTCCGCCGGATCGACATGGTCAGCCGTGTCGGCGGCGAGGAGTTCGCCCTCGTCCTGCCGGACACCGGTCGCGAGGCCGCCATGGAGATCGTCACCCGCCTGCTGGTGCGGATCGCCAACCTCAGGCAGATCTCGCCGGAGAGCGACGAGCCGATCCGCGTGACCATGTCGTTCGGCGGGGTGGCCTTCCCCGAGGGTGGCGACAGCGTCGCCGAGCTCTACCGCCGTGCCGACGAGATGCTCTACATCTCCAAGCAGCGGGGACGGAACCGTTGCCACTTCTGGAATCCCGAGGGAGATCCGCTGCTGACCCTGCCCGCCTACCGGGCGCCCTGATCGGCGTTCCCGATCGCCACCGTTTCACCGTCTGGGCCCTCCTGCTGCTGACCGGCCATGCCGCCGGCTTCGCCGCCGCGGCGCAGGTGCCGGGCTGGGCGGTGGTGCCGGGGACGGCCCTGGTCACCGCCTGGCC
>CAYTEO010000019.1:0-44020 GCA_964436825.1 uncultured Fibrobacteraceae bacterium
GAAAGGCCGCGGTCAGGTGACCGCGGCCCGGGGAAACACAATCTCAGGGGCACAATCTACTTTTCAGGCACGGGGTGAGCGATCTGGGCCCACCGCTCCTTGAAGTCGAACCCCTTGAACGTCGGACTCTTCTCGTTGTGGCACTTCAGGCAGGTCTTCTCGTCGGGAACGATCAGCCCGGCAGCCACGGCGGCGTCGTGGTCGGTCATGACCTTGCGCGACTTGTAGTCGGAGCCGGGGCCGTGGCAGGCCTCACAGCCGACGCCCTCCTCGATGACGTACTTGGACTTGGGAGCCAACTCGGCCTTGGTGAAGTGCTGGGTCGTGTGGCAGGCCAGGCACTCCTCCTCCTCCCACGGATTGCCCAGGCCCTTCTCCTTGGCGATGGCGATGGCCTCCTCGCCCTTGAGCGTCTCGAACGCGAGGGCATGAGCGCTCTTCTTCCAGATGCCGAGCTGGTCGCCAGTCTTGGCCTTGTGGCACATGCCGCACTTCTTGGCACCGATGAGCGTGGGATCGGCGGCCATCGCGGTCGCGGCCAGCATGGCCGTGACGGCCACCAGGCCGAGCGTCACCATGAACCTCTTCATCACTCCTCCTTCGTGAGAGGGAAACCCGGGATTCCGGTCATCAAGATGTCATTGGTCATCGGTGTCGTCAATGCCGATCCCGGGAGACCGGACCGCTCCCCTGTTCAAAAGCATTGAACTCTGGTATACTGGTGAAGTTCCCTGCCCTGTCAAGCTGTTGACAGGCAAGGAGATGTCCTCAAGTACCACGGATCGAGAGGGGGAATCCTTGAAACGACGTGCAGTTGTCTGCCTTGCAGTCGTGATGGCCAGCGCGGCTGCGGCCTGGGCCATCCCCGAGGCGCTGTGGGTCGACCGCTTCGACGGCGGCGCCAGTTCCAACGACCAGGCTCTGCTGGTCAGGATCGGGCCGGACGGTCAGCCGGTCGTGGCCGGGACGAGTCACGACGGGGTCGGCGGATCCGACATCCTGGTCCGCAAGCTCGACCGGGACGATCACCACCTGATCTGGGAACGACGGATCGACTCCGGCGAAACCAACGACGTCACCGTCACCGAGGTCCTGTTCGACGGTGCGGCCAACCTGCTGCTGGGCGGACACGTCCTCGGCTGCGACGGGTGAGGCCACGGGGACGACATCGTCGTCGCGAAGCTCGACGGCGAGACCGGAGAGGTTCTCTGGTTCCTGCGCTATGCTTCACCCGGTGAGCTGAACGAATCGGTCTACGGGATGGTCCTGGACTCGGCCGACGATGTCATCGTCACCGGTCGGATGAACGTCACCGGCCGCGGCGACGAGTTCGAGACCCTCAAGATCGCCAATGCCGACGGCACGATCCTCTGGGAGAGCCGGGACGGGGGCGCCGCGCGCCTCGACGACCGGGGCCTGGACGTCGCCATCGGCGCGGACGACTGTCCGGTCGTCACCGGCCTGGTCCAGAACGCCGACGGGACGGCGACCCAGCTGACGATCAAGTACGACGGCAGCGACGGTGGCGCCCTCTGGACATGCGAGCTGCCCGGCATGGTCAACGACCTGAGCGGCGACGGCTGGGTGGAGATCGATCCCGCCGGCGACGTCGTCGTCTGCTGCAAGCTCTGGAGCAGCAGCACCTCGTACGACGTCCGTGTCGCCAAGCTGTCCGGCGCCGACGGGACGGTCCTCTGGTCGACGGACTGGACCAACGGCAATGCCATGGACGATCCCGCGGACATGACCCTGACCGCCGGGGGGGACCCCGTCGTCGTCGGCGTGACCGCGGGCGATTACCTGACGCTGCGCCTGTCGGGGGCCGACGGTTCGACGGTCTGGTGGTCCACCTACAACGGTCCCCCCGGCTGGTACGACGTGGCGGGGGACGTCTCGGTGGCCGATACGGGTGAGATCCTGGTGACCGGGTTCAGCGACGGCAGCGGGACGAGCTGGGACATCGCCACCATCGGCTACGATCCCGCCGACGGCGCCGAGAACTGGGTCGTCCGCTACGATGGGCCCGCCCACCAGAGCGACGAGGGGCGCTGCGTCCTGCTGGCCCCCGACCACCGGCTCTACGTCGTCGGGTACAGCTACAGCGAGGACGCCGGCATGGACCAGATCGTCCTGGCCTACGACCACTCCCCGACGATCGGTGCGGGCGATGTCCCGTCGTTCGCCGTCTCCCTGCAGGCGGCGCCGAACCCGTTCAACCCGGCGGTCACCCTCACGGCGGACCTGGAGCGGGAGCTGCCCGTCCGGCTCGAGGTGCGCGACCTGCGCGGCCGGCTCGTCCGCATGCTGGCCGACGGTCCCCGGGCTGCCGGTCTCCACCGGTGGCGGTGGGACGGTCGGGACGAGGCCGGTCGGCTCCTGCCGTCGGGGATTTACCTGGCCCGCCTCTCGGCCGGCGGCGCGACCAGGGTGACCAAGCTGGTGCTGGCCCGCTGAGCGGCCGGTCCGGTGGCCGGTGTCGGTGAGAGCGAGCGGCGCGCCCCGAGGGGGGCGCGCCGCTTCCGTGTCGCGGAGATGGTCGGCAGGGGAATCAGTCCAGCGCGGGGACGTCCAGTTTGACGCCCTTGCCCGAGAAGACGACGTTGGGATCCATGTCCATGCCGCCCATCATGTTGCTGGAGTTCATCTCCCAGTAGACCGTGCGGCCGTCGATCCGCGTGCCGTTGTGGCTGATGACGTCGCTGGGGAAGGTGATGCTGTTGGTGACGCTCAGCTCGTTGGCGTGGGCCATGAGCTTGCCCATGATGGCCATGGCCTTGGAGGCGTTCTCCATGGCCTTCTGCATGTCCTCGGGCTGCTCCTGCTCCTCCTCGACCTCGCTTTCCTCCTCGGAGGCGGGCAGTTCGACCATCTTCAGGACGTAGTTGCCGTCGCTGCCGCGGAAGATGCCGTAGCTCTTGCCCTCCTCCGTCAGCCCGGTGATGGCCGCCTGCAGGCCGTCCAGGTTCTTGAACTCGACGACGGCCTCCACCGTCCGCTTGCCGTCGGCCACCTCGTTGGAGAACGACTTCAGCTTGCAGTCGTGACCCTTGAACGCCTGCTCCAGCTTGTCGCGGTCGATGGTGGTGAAATCGGGGACGTCCTCCATGTCGGAGGATGCGCTGCCGTCCAGGTCTTTCAGCTCCTGGAGGGCCTGCTCCACTTCCTGGGACATGCTGACGCGGAACGTGTAGGTGCCGCTGCCGTCCTTGTTCAGGACGGCGTGGCTCTCCAGCTGGACACAACCGCCCAGGGCGAGGACGGCCACCAGCAGGAATGCGGCGATGGATCGGATGGACATGACGGGATCTCCCCTCTGGTGCGGCGCCGTAGCGCCGTGTCGGTTATTGAGAACCGCCACAGTATGGCCGCATTGCGGCCGGGAAGCAAGTGCCGGCCGGACGCGCCGCTGGGCGTCGCCTAGGGAACGGATGCCGGGTCCTGCCACGGTCCGGGCAGGACGTCCGGCAGCAGCCGCAGCCAGGCCCGACCGCGCATGGCCGCCAGGGCGGTGATCAGCTCCGCGTCCGCCGCCCGGGGAGGGACCTCGGCGGGCCGATTGCCTGCCACCCGCGGCGCCGTCAGGGCGATTCCGAGGAAGGGTACCCGCAGACGCGGCAGCTCCAGCAGGGGACGCGGCGGGTACTCGACCAGGACGATCTGCTCGTCCGCCGGCAGGCCGGCCAGCTCCCGGGCCCTGGCGACGGCGTCGTCCAGGCCGCCGATCCGGTCGCACAGCCCCAGGCGCAGGGCGTCGGGCCCCATCCAGACGCGACCGCCGGCAACGGCCCGCACCGAGTCGGGGGGCAGGGATCGGCCGGCGGCCACGCGCTCCACGAAGCCGTCGTAGAGGGACAGGATGCGCTCGCGGGCCTTGGCGAACTCCTCCTCCGAGAGCGGGCGGGCGGGGATGTCGATCCCCGCGGGGTAGCGGACCATGCGGAACAGGTCGGCGTGGCGGCCGCGGGAGACGCCGTCGGCGCGGGCGCCCACCCGCTCGTGGAGGGACTCGTCCCACAGCCAGCCGGAGATGACGCCGATCGAGCCGGTGACCGTCAGCGGCGTGGTGAGGATCTCGGTGCCGTTCATGCTCAGCCAGTAGCCCCCGGAAGCGGCGACATCCCCCTGGCTGACGACGACCGGCTTGCCGGCGCGGCGCAGCTCGGCGACGGCGGCGGCCACCAGGTCGCTGGGCAGCGGGTCCCCGCCGGGGGAGTCGACGCGCAGGACGACAGCCCGCACGTCCGGGTCGCGGGCCAGGGAGCGCAGGTGGGCGGCGGTGCGGCGGCCCCGGATCCCCTCTTCCATGGCGCACTCGCCCACGGCGTAGACGACGGCGATCCGCGGCCGGGTCCCCCAGCGACCGTTGGGCGCCGTGCGACCGGCGGAGAGGTCGATCCGGCCGCGGGCGGCGCCCAGCCGGGCGGCTGTCGCCCGGACCAGGTCGTCCCAGCGGGCGAGGGTGTCGACCAGGCCCAGGGCGAGGGCCTGCTCGGGAAGGACCATGACGACCTCGTCGACGATGCTGTCGAACCGGGCCGGGGACAGGTGCCGGTCGGAGCAGACGTCGTCGCGGATCCTCTCGTAGATGACGTCCAGGATCCGCTGTCGCTGCTCGCGGTCGGCGGCGGACATGTCGTCGCGGGAGAGGACTTCGACGGCCGTCTTGTGGGGGAAGAACTGCAGGGCCTGGAAGCCGAGGCCGAGCTTCTCCAGCATGCCCTTCAGGTAGGTCCGGCTCAGGTCGTAGCCCGGCAGGGTCAGGTCGCCCTGGGGGTCGAGGGAGAGGCGGTCGGCCACCGAGGCCAGGTCGTAGAGGAGCATCCCCCCGCGGTCGATCTGGACGACGACCTCCTTGCCGCGGCGACGCAGGTCGGCCAGGCGCCGGCGCAGCTCCCAGATCAGGGACGGGCGGCCCCGGAAACCGCTCAGGTCGACGGCCACGGCCGCCACCTCGGGGTCGGCGGCGACGGCGTCGAGGGCGCGGGAGAGATCGAGCCAGGCGATCCGGCGATCGTCGAACCAGCGATACTTCTGGTAGGTGAGGATCCGGTCTTGGAGGTCCAGTTCCACCAGCCGCCGGCGCGGACGCAGCGGCGCGGGGATGGCCGCCGACGGCAGGGAGCGCTCCGGTGAGTCGGTCCGCCAGAGCCATGCCGTCCGCTGGATGTCACCGTCGGTGTCGGTGCGGGGGAGGACGGTCAGGCCGTTGCGACCGACGGTCAGGCCCACCGCGAAGGCGAGCGACTCCCGTGGGCCGTCGTCGCGGTAACGGACGCCCACCTGCAGGCCGGCCACCGGTTCCAGCAGGACGCCGGCGCTCCAGGCGGCGTCGTCCCACCGCTGGTCCTGGCGCAGGGAGCAGTCGCCCACCAGGGTCAGCCAGGGTCGCCCGAACGGCCGCAGGCCGGCGTCCAGCAGGACGGCGCGCTCGTCCGACTGCAGCGACGTCACCCCCGAGATCCCCAGGGCCAGGGACCGGCCGGGACGCAGGATGTGCCCCAGGACCAGCGAACGGTGCCGTCCCGCCCGGCCCGTGGCGCCGCTGGACCAGCGCAGGGCCAGCCCGCCCCAGTGCCCGCGGCCACCGCCGGCCAGGCCGAGCTGCCAGTCCGTCACCCCGGCCACCGATCCGTCCAGCAGCAGGGTCCGGTGCTGGACGGCCAGACCGAGGCGGCGCCCCACGCTGAAGCCCCAGTTCTCGATTCCGCCGTCGTCGATGTCCTGGTCGTCCCACCAGAAGGCCGACGCGGTCCGCTCCCCGACGGCCCAGGCTGCGGGATTCAGCCAGGCGCCGGCAGCACCGGCGGTCACCGACGGCCCGGCGGGCAGGAAGCGGGCGTCGTCGACGGGGTCGGTGAAGGCGGTGGCGCGGGCCTGCCCGCCGGTCAGCAGCAGGCAGAGCAGTGCCGTTGCCAGGGAATGGGCGAAGGGCACGGGATACGAACGGCGCATCGGGATCACCTCGCGAGTTGCGGACCGCGGGTCGGGATGCTATCGAGGGGTCGAATCATACCCGTCCCGCCGACAGCCCGTCATCCCGTTTCCCCGGCCGGGGAGGAGAGCGTGAACCGAAACGTCGAGATCAAGGCCCGCGTCAGGGACGCCGATGCGTTCGCCCGGCGCGCCCAGGAACTGGCCGGCCGACCGCCCGAGGTCATCGTGCAGCGCGACGTCTTCTTCGCCGTCGCCACCGGTCGGTTGAAGCTCCGTCTCCTCGACGGCCTCGGGGAGCTGATCGCCTACGATCGTCCCGACGCCGTCGGCCCGCGCACCTCCCGCTACCTCGTCCACCAGACGGACGATCCGCAGGGCCTGCTGGCGGTCCTGTCGGCCGCCCTGCCGGCGGCGGGAGAGGTGAGCAAGACGCGTCGTCTCTACCTGGTCGGCCGGACCCGGGTCCATCTGGACGAGGTGGAGGGGCTGGGGACGTTCATGGAGCTGGAGGTCGTCCTGGGAGAGGACGAACCGGTCGCCGCCGGCGAGGCCGAGGCGCGACGGTTGATGGACGCCCTGGGGATCTCGTCCGACGACGAGGTGGATGTCGCCTACGTCGACCTGCTGCATCGCGGCGGTCGGCCGCGCTCCTGACACCTCAGCGCGCGCCGTCCGGGCGTCGCGCCGGAGCCTCGACCAGCGGCTGGACCTCCAGCCAGTCCTCGCCGAACAAGGACCGTGCCAGCGCCCGGGCGGCGTTCGCCCTGCGGCCGTACTCCAGCAACAGGCCCTGCCAGAGGAGGGAGTCGCTGCCCACGCGGCGCAGCCAGGCCGTCCGGTGCAGGCGCGCCTGGAAGGAGGTGTCGGGCCGGGCCCGCGCCAGCGCCGTGAAAGCGAGGGGATGCAGCGACAGCAACGGCGGCGGCGGCGTGTCGGCAACGGCGGTCACCGGCGGTGCCACGGGCTGGGCCAGCAGGAGCCGGCGCATCAGGGAGAGCGAAGGGGCGGGTTGGGATCGAGTCCGCACCGGCTGCGGCGGTGCCGGCGCGACGCTGTCGGGCACGACCATGACCGGCGGCAACAGGACGATCCGCACGGGCGGCTGCGCGGGAGGGCGCTGCGGCGGCACGTCGCGGGGGAGGATCAGGATGGCGGCCAGCCCCAGCAGCCAGGCCAGCGCGACCGCACCGGCCAGCATCGCCAGCCTGGCCAGCGGGTGGTGTCCCCGGCGAGGGGGCATCGTCCACCTCCCGGCCGCCGCCGCGATCTACTCCCCGATGATCTTGACGAGGACCCGCTTGGGGCGGCGGCCGTCGAACTCCCCGTAGAAGATCTGCTCCCAGGGTCCGAAGTCGAGCTTGCCGTCGGTCACCGCCACGACGACCTCGCGACCCATGATCTGCCGCTTGTGGTGGGCGTCGCCGTTGTCCTCGCCCGTCCGGTTGTGGTGGTAGCGCTCGGGACTGGGGTCGTAGGGGGCCAGCTTCTCCAGCCACCGCTTGTAGTCCTCGTGCAGTCCGGGCTCGTCGTCGTTGATGAAGACCGAGGCGGTGATGTGCATGGCGTTGACCAGGCACAGCCCCTCGCGGATGCCGCTGCGGGCCACCTCCTCCTCCACCAGCGGCGTGATGTTGACGAAGTCCATGCGCGCGGGGACGTTCAGGGTGACGTGACGGGTGTGGGACTTCATGCTCGCCTCTCGGTGTCGAGCCGCCGGGGTGCGGCGCGGCCGCGAGGCACCCCGGCGGCGGGTGTCACTTCTCTCCGACCTGTTTCTCGAGCTCCTCGATCCTGGCGCGCAGCTCCTCGATGTCGGCGCGCAGGTTCTCCAGCTCCTCCTGCATCAGGGGACGCAGCGGGTGCCAGCGGCGCAGCATCCGGTCGGGCAGGAAGCGGAGCTCGTCGCCGTCGCGCCAGCGCCGGACGCGGACGTCGCGGTCCCGGTCGCGGCGGGGACGCTCGGCCAGCTCGACTTCGACCGTCCTGCGCTTCCCCTTGCGGACGATCCGCAGCTCGACCCTGTCGCCGGGGTCGCGGAAGCGGACGGCCCAGGCCACGTCGTCGCTGTCCTCGATCCTCTCGCCGCCGACCTCGACGATGACATCGCCGGCCTTCAGGCCGGCCCCGGCGGCGGGTGAACCATCCTCGACCTCGGTGACCAGCGCCCCGTGGCCGTCCTCGACGCCGAAGAAGTCGCCGAGCTGCTCGGTGAGGTCCTGGAGGCGGACGCCCAGCCAGCCGCCTTCGCCGTCGCGCAGCTTCCGGACGATGACCTCGAGATCCCCGTCCTCGTCGTCGACCTGCCCGGAGACGACGGCCTTCTCCACGCCCCGCGCCTCGTCGCCGGCCGGGACGGCGGCCGGGGCGATGGTCACGGACAGGGTCGCGCAGACGACCAGGGTCCACAGGAAAAGACGTTTCATCATCGGGATCCTCCCGGAGGGAGCCAACGGTGGCAGCGGACCGCGGTTCCTTCTACGCGCGGGGATGGCGTCGGTTCCTGGCGACGACGCCGGTTGGCGAGGCGCGAGGGGGACGGGGGATCAGGCGTCGCCGCTCCCGACCCGCGGCAGGACGTCCCGGAACGCCTCCCCGTAGATGTCCCAGACGGCAACCAGCAGGGCGGCGACGATGGGACCGATGATGAAGCCCAGCACCCCGAACATGGACAGGCCGCCGAGCGTGGAGATGAGGATCAGCAGGTCGTGCAGCCGGGTGTCGCGGCCCACCAGGCGGGGGCGGACGACGTTGTCGATGCTGCCGACGACCAGGGTGCAGAACAGGGCCAGGCCGATCCCCGCACCGGTGCGGCCGGAGAGCAGCAGGATGACCGAGGCCGGGATCCAGACCAGTCCCGTGCCGATGCCGGGGATGACCGACAGCAGGACCATGACCGCTCCCCAGAAGACGGCGCCGTCGATGCCGGCGACGGCGAACGCGGTCCCGGCCAGGGTCCCCTGGAGCACGCCGATCAGCAGCGTCCCCTTGACGGTGGCCCGGCTGACCGACGTGAACCGATCCAGCAGGCGGCGCTCGTCCGCGTCGTCGAGGGGGAGGTAGTAGAGGACCCGGTCCAGCAGCTCACGACCGCCGACCAGGAAGTAGTAGAGGGCGTAGAGCAGGATGAAGCCCTGGAACAGCAGGCCGATCGTGCCGCGGGTCGTGGCGGTGATGCTGTTGAGCAGGAAGGTGCTCAGGGCGCCGACCAGCTCCCCGGCCTTGGTCAGCAGGACCTCGCGGTAGGGAGCGACGGTCTCGGCCAGGGGCGAGCTCTCCAGCCAGCGGGCCACCGCGTCGGGATGGGCGATCTGCTGCTGGATCCAGGGAATGGCCCTGCCGCTGATTCCCACGGCCTCGGCCGCCACGATCCCCAGGATCGACAGCAGCGGCAGCAGGACGATCAGCAGCACGAGCAGGACGTTGACGACGGCGGCCAGGCGGGCCCGTCCGCCCCAGGCGCGGGTCAGGCGGTCCTGCCAGCCGGCAAGCAGGCCGGCCAGGATCGCCGCCAGCAGCAGTGTCATCAGGAAGCGACGGATCATCCCGGCGAACAGGAGGGTGACTCCGGCCACCAGCAGCAGGACGAAACCGCGCTGGAAGGTGTGGCGCCTCATCTCAGTCCAGAGGTTTGGTGACGGTGAAGGCCCCCCGCAGGTCGCCCACGTGGAAGCCGGTCGCCCGGTCGTCGGGATAGAGCTCGGCGATCCTGGCGGCCACCCCCGGCTGCAGGCGCGCGCCGTGGCAGCGCAGGCAGAGCGGTTTCATGATGATGGCCTTCATGTAGCGGAACGTGTGGTGTCCCAGGGAATCGGTTTGGACGGTCCACTCCTCGAGCGTGCCGGGGCGTTCCCCCTGCTCGAGCCGTCGCGTGAAGTGCTCCAGGGTCTGCCGTTCCCAGGGGTCGGGTTCGTTGCGCCGGTTGCGGACCCACTGGGAGGTCCTGCCGACGGTGACACCCTCCTCCAGGCTGATCTCCTCGGTCAGCGGGATCGCCTCCACGTTGCAGGCGTGCAGGGCGCCGATGGTGCCGCTGTCGGCCAGGGCCTGTTGCAGCCTGCCCTTCAGGGCCGCCGCCAGGCTGTCGACCGCGGCGCGACAGGACGCCACGTGCTGCGAGGGATCCAGCCTCGCCATCGCCTGGCCGTCCCCGGCGGCCAGGTCGTGGAGCGACTGGCCGGAGGCGATGCCGGCGACCAGCAGCGCGGCGACCAGCAGCAGTCCCGTCCGGTGACCCATGGTCATCGTTCTCCCTCCCGGTCGAAGTAGTTGCCGTTGACCAGCAGCAGGCGCGGCTCGGTCATCTCCTCCATCGCCCAGCGGATCCCCTCGCGTCCGAAGCCCGACTTCTTCACCCCGCCGTAGGGCATGCTGTCGACGCGCATGCTGGGGATGTCGCCGACCACGACCCCGCCCACCTCGCACTCGGCGAAGGCGCGCCGGACGCGGCCGAAGTCGCGGGTGAAGATCCCCACCTGCAGGCCGTACTCGGAGTCGTTGACGCCACGGAGCGCCTCGTCGAAGTCGCGGAACGGCCTCAGGACGGCCACCGGCCCGAAGACCTCGCGCCGTTCGACGTGGGCCAGGGGCGGGACGTTCTCCAGCAGGGTCGCCTCGACGAAGGGCCCCTCGCGTCGTCCCCCGCAGACGATCCGCGCCCCGGCCTGGACGGCGTCGCGGATCCACTGCTCGACCCGCTCCGCGTCCGCCGGGGTGATCAGCGGTCCCAGGAAGGTCTCCTCGTCCAGGGGATCTCCCCACTTCAGCTCCCGGCAGGCGGCCGCCAGGCGTTCGCGCAGCTCGTCGTAGAGGGACTCGTGGGCGAGGATCCGCTGGACCGAGATGCAGCTCTGGCCCGACTGGTAGAAGGCGCCCAGGACCAGGCGCGGGACGACGTAGTCCAGGTCGCTCCCCTCGTCGACGACGCAGGCCGCGTTGCCCCCCAGCTCCAGGGTGATCCGCTTGCGCCCGCACTGCTGCTTGAGGCGCCAGCCCACGTCGGGGCTGCCGGTGAACGACAGCAGCCTGATCCGCTCGTCGCGGACCAGCGGCTCGGCGTCCGGGCCGCGGCAGGGGAGGATGGAGAAGGCCCCCTCGGGCAGGCCCTGTTCCGCCAGGATCTCGCCCATCAGCAGGCTGCTGACCGGGGTGCTGCTGGCCGGCTTGAGGATGAACGGGCAGCCGACCGCCAGGGCGGGGGCCATCTTGTGGGCCGCCAGGTTCAGCGGGAAGTTGAATGGCGTGATGAAGGCGCAGGGGCCGACGGGGAAGCGGCGGACGTGGCCCTCGTAGCCGGTGGCCCGCTCGCTGATGTCCAGCGGGATGATCTCGCCGTAGCCGCGCACGGCCTCCTCGGCGGCGATGCGGAAGGTGTCGATGGCGCGGGTCACCTCGGTGCGGGCGTCGCGGATCGGCTTGCCGGCCTCGACGCACAGCGCCTGGGCCAGTTCCTCGTGGCGTGCCGTCAGGGCGTCGACGAACGACTGCAGGACCTGCTGGCGCCGCCAGGCCGGCAGCCGGCGCATGGCGGGCGCGGCCCCGGCGGCGGCGGCGATGGCCCGTTCCAGGGTGGCCCGGTCGGCCAGGGCCGTCCGGGTGACGACCTCGCCGGTGACCTTGTGCCGGACCTCCAGGTCGGCGTTGGGCTGCTCCGGTTGGCCGGCGACGTAGAGGGGATACTGGTCACGGAACATCTTGCGTGGACCTCCTGGCATGGCGCCGTGTCCCACGGCGGTGACGCACCGACAGCATAGCAGGTTCACGCGCCAGGGGAAGAGTCATGGCAACAGACGCCGCCAGTCCCGGGGCCGCGGCACGAAGGCCGGCACCTCCCGGCGGTAGCGCCGGTACGCATCCCCGAATCGCGCCAGGAGCTTTCGCTCCTCCAGCCAGGCTCCCAGCAGCAGGTAGATGACGAAGACCGACCGCCAGACCAGGTCGGTGCTCGTCACGTCGCGCCAGGCGATCAGGACCAGGATGCCGCTGGCGTAGTAGGGGTGCCGGACCGCGCCCAGGATGCCGTCGCGGGAGAGCCGGGGCGGGGGCAGGGAGCGGCCCCGGCGAAACGCCCGCACCTGCGCCAGTCCCAGGAACTCGTCGTTGTCGTGGCAACGGGTGCCGAGCCAGCCCAGGTAGAGTCCCGCCGCCAGCAGCAGCCAGCGCACCGCGGCCCACGCGCCGTCCCAGTGCCACAGCGGCCGGCCCGGGTGGGCGCGGAAGACGAGCCAGGCGGCCAGCAGGGTGGCGCCGCTGAAGAGGTTGTAGGCCAGCCGGTACCAGGCCGTCCAGGCGGGGCCGTGCGCCGCGACCCACCGCTCGGCCCGGCGGGTGATCGGCAACGAGTGCAGGGCGCACCAGGCGACGGCGGTCAGCAGGACGACGAGCAAGGGACACCTCCGTTGCCGCTCAAGGTACCAGCAGGTCCGGTGGCGTCAAATGCCGCGCGCCGGCTCGGTGCGCACGGTCCGTCTTCTCGTCGTCCGGGCCGCGGAGTGACGGGTCAGCCCGGCGACCGGAGACGACCGGGAAAGGAGGGCGTTGCCGCCCCCCCGGGGTGATCGATCGTTCGGATTTGGAAGGTGTCACCGATAGAGCGACTTGAGGTTCCCCCAGCTCGTGGATTCGGAGGCCACGGGCTGGTAGCAGGCCTCGACGATGACGTTCTCGAACGAGATCGTCGTCGTTCCCTCGTCCCAGGAATAGAGCTGGGCGAGCAGGGCGGCCTGCGAGAGGTCCTCGTCGGAGAATCCGTACCCGTAGTTGTTCCAGTTGTCGGTGCCGTAGGTCAGGCCGGCGTCGAAGGGCCCGCCGTTGATGGACAGGTAGGCCACTCCTCCGGTCCCGCCCACGTTGGGGACCAGCCAGAGATCGAAGTCGAAGACGGGATCGACCATGTGGGTCGGTCCCAGTCCGCCCGCGAAGTCACCGGCGTAGTCGCTCGTCTGGGCTGCACGGCCGCTCGGGGACAGGAAGTACAGCATGAAGACGGACTGGTTGAACATGTAGGACGGAACTCCGTAGGTGTCCAGGGCCCTCACCCGCTCCGGATCGCTGATCAGACCGACCTCGAACCAGGACGAGTTGGTGCCGGGGAAACTGGCCACGGTGATCCGTCCGGTGATGTGGACCTCCACGTCCACGCAGTTCTGGGCATCGATGACATTGGTGCTGATCAGGTAGTCGTAGTCGTCCAGTCCCGTCGTGGTCAGGGTCGCGTCGGGAAGGTTGATCTGGACTGCCAGACAGGGCACGACGAGGAACGACAGGATGGCGAGGCAACCGATAACAAGGTGTGAAGATCGCATCTCCACTCCCCCTTTCTGGAAAGCAGCAAAAGAAATCGGAGGTTCCCCGACTCCTTTCGGCGCTGCTATCCTTGTCTTGGAAAATCTCCCCCCGGATGGATCGATCACCTCGGAGAGACTATCCTGAATCGCTCGGTGTTGTCAAAGGGTGTTTGGGAACGGAGGGGGCCGGCGCGGGGAGACGGTCGACCCCTCACCGGCCCCGGGGATCCCCGTGTCAGGTGGTGCGCCCCCGCACCAGGTTCTCGATCCCGCCGGCGACGATGACCTCCTGGACGGCCCGGCCCAGGGGCGGGAAGGGGAACTCCCGGTCGCGCCAGGCCACGATCCCGCGGCCGAAGTCCACCGTCACCGGGGCGTCGTCGACGATCGTCGGCTCGGGACGGCCGGCGTGGGCCTCGTGCAGGGCCTCGACCAGCGCCGGGCACTCCACGCAGATGAACCCGTTGTTGATGGCGTTGCGCAGGTAGGTCTGGCTGAACGAGCCGGCCACGACCATCCGCACGCCGGCGGCCTGCAGTGCGGTGACGGCCTGCTCGCGCGACGAGCCGGTGCCGAAGTTGAAACCGCCGGCCACGATGTCGCCCTCGCGGACCGTCCCGGCGAAGGCGGGGTCGTAGTTCTCCATCACCACGCGCGCCATCTGCTCGCGGGTCATGTCCTCGCGGTAGGTGTAGTCCTTCCCGTAGATGCCGTCGGTGTTGAGGTTGTCCTGGGGCAGCCACAGCAGCCGGCCCTCGACCCGGGCCGGGAAGCCGTCGAGGATCTCCACCGCCGCCGACCGGGCCGGCGCCGCCTCGCCCGGGGTGAAGGCGTAGTCGGGGACCGAGGCGTCGTACTCCCCGGGGCCGGTGATGTACCCGGCGACGGCCGAGGCGGCCACGACGGCCGGGCTGGCCAGGTAGGCCCTGGCGTCGCGCGAGCCCATGCGCCCCTTGAAGTTGCGGTTGGTGGCCGAGATGCCCACCTCGCCCGGCTCCAGCAGACCGGTCCCCAGGCCGATGCACGGTCCGCAGCCAGGCGGCAGCGCCACGGCACCGGCGTCCAGCAGGGTCTGCCAGATCCCCCGCTCGCGGGCCTGTTCCTCGACGGACTTGCTGGCGGCGGCCACGTAGAGGGTCACCCCTTCGGCCACCCTCTTCCCCTCCAGGACCGCGGCGGCAGCGGCCAGGTCCTCCAGTCGCGAGTTGACGCACGACAGCAGGTACGCCTTCTGGACGGCGATCCTGCGGGCGGCGATCTCCGCCAGCGGCGTGGTGGCCTGGACCGTGTCGGGACCGGCCACGTGGGGGGAGACCCGGCCCAGGTCCAGCTCGATGACCCCGGCGTAGACCGCGTCCGGGTCGGAGCGGGGCGGGTCGCTCTCCCAGCGCGCCAGGTCGTCGTCGGTGATCCGTCCGGTGCGGCCCTGCCGCTGCAGGGCGTCGCGTCGCTCGCGCAGGAAGGCCAGCGTGCGCTCGTCGACGGGGAACCAGCCGACCAGGGCTCCCCACTCGGTCGTCATGTTGGCGATCGTCATGCGGGCGTCCATGGACAGCGACGCCACGCCGGGACCGGCGAACTCCACGGCCGCGTTCAGCACCTCGCCCCGCTTGTACAGTCCGCACAGGGTCAGGATGACGTCCTTGCCCGAGACGCCGTCGCGCAGCTCGCCGGTCAGGACGACCTTGACCGTGCGGGGGATCTGCCACCAGGTGCGGCCGGTGGCCCACAGCGCCGCCGCGTCGGTGCGCACCACCGGGGTGCCGACCGCACCCAGGGCGCCGTACATGTTGCTGTGGCTGTCGCTGGCCACGCAGAAGCCGCCGGGGCGGACGTACCCGTTCTCGATCATCACCTGGTGCCCGATACCGGTGCCGGCGGGATGGAAGTCGATCCCCTGCTCGCGGGCGAACGCCTCGATGTCGGCGTACTTGCGCAGGTTTTTCTCGCTGGTGTTCTGGATGTCGTGGTCCAGGGCGAAGGCGATCTGCCGCGGGTCGTGGACCCGCCCGACGCCCAGCTTCGCGAACTTCAGCATGACGGCCGCCGTGTTGTCGTGGGTCATGACCAGGTCGGGACGGATGGTCACGAAGTCCCCGGCGTGCAGCTCGGTGCCTGCGGGCAGGTCGACGGCGTGGGCCTGGGCGATCTTCTCGATGACGGTCTGGGCCATGGTATCCCTCCGGTGGTGGCATGGGCCTGTGCATGGATCCACACCGGGGAAGATGCACCAGCAGCCCGGACGCGACAAGGGGATCCCGCCGCCAGCAGAGGCGACGGCGCATCTCGCCTTTGCAGGAGTGATGGCGTGGCGTATCATCGACAGCTACCGACGAACCTGACGGAGGAGGAGAGAGATGCCGATCGTGTTCCACCGCACGCGCGAGCTGATCGCCCAGATCGATGCCTTCCTGGACGCCGTCAGCGAGGGGGCGCTCGTCTTCCGCGCCGGCATCGCGGACTACCTGAAGGGTCGGCAGGAGCGCTTCGCCCAGCGCTACCAGGAGATCCACGAGCTGGAGAACAAGGCGGACGACCTGCGCCGCGACATCGAGCACAACCTCTACACCCACTCGCTGATCCCCGAGTCCCGCGGCGACGTGCTGGGCCTGCTGGAGACGATGGACGACGTCATCGACACGGCCAAGAACACCCTCGGCCTGTTCCTGGTGGAGCAACCGGAGATGGCCCTCGATCTGGCCGACGAGTGGAACGAACTGGCCCGGACGGCGACCGCCACCGCGGAGGCGGTCGTGCTGGCGGCGCGCGCCTTCTTCCGCGACCCGGCCGCGGTCAACGATCATCTGCACAAGGTCTACCACTACGAGAAGGAGGGCGACCGGCTGGCCATGGTGCTGAAGCAGAAGATCTTCCAGTCGGACCTGGAGCTGGCCCACAAGATCCATCTGCGGTACTTCGCCCTGCACATCGACATGGTCTCCGACGCCGCCGAGAACGTGGCCGACCGGATCACGATCTACGCCATCAAGCGGACCGTCTAGGGAGGCAGCGGTGTTGATCCTCTTCTTCCTCTCCAGCGGGCTGTTCCTGGGCTGGTCCCTGGGGGCGAACGACGCCGCCAACGTCTTCGGGACGGCCGTCGGCACGCGGATGGTGCGTTTCACGACCGCCGCGATCGTCTGCAGCGCCTTCGTCGTCGTCGGCGCGGTGGTCGGCGGGGCCGGCGCGGCCCACACCCTGGGCAAGCTGGGCGCCGTCAACGCCCTGGGCGGCGCCTTCATGACGGCCCTGGCGGCGGCGCTGACCGTCTTCCTGATGACCCGCTTCTCCCTGCCGGTCTCCACCTCCCAGGCCATCGTCGGGGCGATCGTCGGCTGGAACTTCTTCGCCGGGATGCCCACCGATGCCGGATCGCTGACCAAGATCGTCGCGACCTGGGTGGCCTGTCCCCTGCTCTCGGCGGTCTTCGCCATGGCCTTCTACGCGGCGCTGAAGAGATACTTCCGCCGCCATCCCCTGCACCTGCTCTGGGAGGACATCGTCACCCGCTGGGGGCTGGTGGTGGTGGGGGCCTTCGGTGCCTACAGCCTGGGAGCCAACAACATCGCCAACGTCATGGGGGTCTTCGTGCCGGTGGCCCCGTTCCGGGACCTCTCCCTGGGGCCGTGGACCTTCACCGGCGCGCAGCAGCTGTTCCTGCTGGGGGGGCTGGCCATCGCCACCGGCGTGTTCACCTACTCCCGCCGCGTCATGGAGACCGTCGGCGGGAGCATCGTCAAGCTGACGCCCCAGATGGCGCTGATCGTCGTGTTGGCCGAGTCGTGCGTCCTGTTCCTGTTCTCGAGCCAGGAGCTGAGCCACTGGCTGATCGCCCACCACCTGCCGCCGATTCCCCTGGTTCCGGTCTCCAGCTCCCAGGCCGTCGTCGGTGCGGTCCTGGGGGTCGGTCTGCTGAAGGGCGGGCAGGGAATCCGCTACCGCGTCCTGGGCGAGATCGCGGCGGGCTGGGTGACGACCCCGGTCATCGCGTGCGTCGTCACGTACATCAGCCTGTTCTTCCTGCAGAACGTCTTCGGCATGCAGGTCGTGGCCTGACGGGACCGTCCAGCGGTCAGCGCGGGTAGTCGTCCCGGATGTAGTCGGTCAGGTAGCGGATGTGGGCCTCCCGGTCGCTGCTGATCTGCTTGACGCAGTCGCCGATGGAGACGATGCCGCCCAGTCCGGTGCCGTCGAGCACCGGCAGGTGGCGCACCCGGGCCTCGGTCATGATGGCCATGGCGTCGGTCACGTCCTGGTCGGGCGTGACGCAGACCAGGCGGGTCGACATGATCTCCCGCACCGGCGTCGTCCGCGACGAGCGGCCCTGCAGGGCCACCTTCCGCAGGTAGTCCCGCTCGGTGATGATTCCCAGCAGGTGGGTTCCTTCGACGACGAGCAGCGCCCCAATGCCGTGGTCGGCCATGGCGGCGATGGCGTCGTAGACGGTGGCATCGGGCTCGATCGTGTAGACGTCGCGTGGCTTGATGGCCAGGATGTCGGCGATGGTGGACATGGTCGGACCCCCTTGTTCGCACTGGAGTGGAACGGGACCGCCCGCGAGGGCGAACGTCCCGCGACGATCCCGTCTCCCACTGGATAACGCCGAGCTCGCGGGATGGCCAGCGGCCGGACGGTGATCCGGCCGCGGCCCTACCGGAGCGCGGGGCGGGTGATTATCATCTGGCGGACACGGATCCCGTTCCCTCAACCCCTGCGAGGACCTGCCCATGACGACGCTGACCCGCCTGACCGTCCGCGGCTACCATTGCGACGCCTACGGACACGTCAACAACGCCCGCTGGCTGGAGCTGTTCGAGGAAGCGCGCTGGCGGTTGCTGGAACAGGGCGGTCGCCTGGCGGACCTTCATGACCGGGGGCTGATCTTCGTCGTCGTGCGGATCGAGGTGGACTACCGCCGTCCCGCCGTCCCGGGCGACGTGCTGGAGATCCGCTCGCGCATGGACCACGTGGGCGGCCGCAGCGCCGTCATCCGCCAGACCGCCGTCCGCCTGCCCGCCGGCGGAGAGGGCGAGGGGGAGACGGCCGTCGAGGCGGCGGTCACCTTCGTCGTCGTCGACCAGGCCACGGGCAAGCCCGTGCCCCTCAGCGGGGAGGTGCGGGAGGCGCTGACCGGCGGGGAATGACACGGCGGGCTGTCGTCCCGCGCCGCCCGCCCGGTCGGGCTATCAGGCGGGGGGCGCGGGCGCGGCGCGGCCGGCCAGCTCGCGGTCCAGCATGAACAGGCCCTGCCCGTGACCGCCCATCATCTCCAGCTTGCCGACGATGGCGTCGACCGTCGCCTCCTCCTCCACCTGCTCGTTGATGTACCACTGGAGCATGCCGGCAGTGGCGTGGTCGTTCTCCCGGAGGGCCAGGCCGTAGAGCTCGTTGATCCGGCCGGTCATGTACCGCTCGTGTTCCAGGGCGGCCTGGAAGACCGCCAGGGGCGACTCCCATTCCGACGGCGGGGCGGGGACGTCCTGCAGGACCACCTGGCCGCCGGTCGTGTGGACGTAGTCGAAGAGCTTCATGGCGTGATGGAGCTCCTCCTGGGCCTGCATGCGCATCCAGTGGGCGAAGCCCTCGTAGTTGCGGGCCTCGCACCAGGCCGCCATGGCCAGGTAGAGGTAGCCCGAGTGGAACTCCGCCTGGATCTGGTCTTCGAGTGCCTGCTTGATGGTTTCCTTCAGCACGTCGGCTCTCCTCGGCTTGTGCCCCTGACAATGTGTTTTCCCGTGGGACGATCGATCAGCCGTTGCCAACCATGCCGCATCCTGCTATCGGTGGCAAGGCACGGGTGGCGACAGAGCTTTTTCATCACGATGGTGGGGAGCCCCGGCGCGCGCCGCCGGTGTCGATCGGTCCTCCACGGGATCGATCCTCCGTGTCTGCCGCAGCCGCTACGGTGATGAGCGGCCGGAACCAGAGGAAAGGAACGACTGCATGCCCAAGAAGGAGATCGCCGCGTTCACGGTGCCCTATCTCCAGGTGCTGGACGAGCAGGGTCGCCTGGACGAGGAGCTGGCGCCGCCGCTCACGGACGAGGAGCTGGTCGCCCTGTACCGGCACATGGTCTGGGGCCGGAAGACCGACGAGCGGATGCTCAAGCTGCAACGCCAGGGCCGGATCGGGACCTTCGCGCCGGCCACCGGCCAGGAGGCCGCCCACGTCGCCGCCATGTTCGCCGCCGAGGAGCGGGACTGGTTCGTCGGCGCCTTCCGGGAGCACGGGGCGCGGCTGATGCGGGGCGAGAGCCTCAGGCGCCAGCTGCTGTACTACAACGGGTTCGAGGAGGGCAACGTCAACGAGCCCGACGGCAACCCGCGCAACCTGCCGGTGTCGGTCATCGTCGCCGCCCAGGCCCTCCACGCGGTGGGGATCGCCTACGCCATGCGGATGCAGGGCGAGCCGGAGACGGCCGTCGTCTGCTTCATGGGCGACGGCGCCACCAGCCAGGGGGACTTCCACGAGGCGCTGAACTTCGCGTCGGTCTGGCAGCTGCCCGTCGTCTTCGTCGTCCAGAACAACCAGTGGGCCATCTCGGTGCCGCGGGAGAAGCAGACCCGGGCGCGGACCCTGGCCCAGAAGGCGATCGCCTACGAGATGCCAGGGATCCAGGTGGACGGCAACGACGCCCTGGCCGTCTACGCCGCCGTGCGCGAGGCGCTGGAGCGCGGTCGCCGGGGCGAGGGGCCGACCCTCGTCGAGGCGGTCACCTACCGGCTGATGATGCACACCACGGCCGACGACCAGTACAAGTACCGCAGCAAGGAGGAGGAGCAGGCCTGGTGGGAGAAGGACCCGCTGCGCCGGTTCCGCCTGCTGCTGGAGGGCAGGGGACTGTGGGACGACGCGCGGCAGCAGGCGCTGGAGGAGGAGATCAAGGCGGAGATCGATCGCCAGGTGGCCGCCTTCGAGGCCACGGGCGAGCTGGACGTCACCGTTCCCTTCGACCACGTCTACGGGACGCCGCACCCCCGGATCGAGCGCCAGAAGGCGGAGTTCCTGGCCGAGATGGAGAAGGAGGGCGCCGATGCCTAGGCTCAACATGGTGCAGGCCATCAACCTGGCCCTGGACGAGGCGCTGGCCGCCGACGAGCGGGTCGTCGTCCTGGGGGAGGACGTGGGCGTGGACGGGGGCGTCTTCCGCGCCACCGAGGGATTGCACGCCAAGTACGGCGAGCAGCGGGTCATCGACACCCCGCTGGCCGAGAGCGGGATCATCGGCACGGCCATCGGCATGGCCCTGGCCGGCCTGCGCCCGGTGGGGGAGATGCAGTTCTCCGGCTTCTCCTACCTGATGATCCCCCAGCTCGAGGGGCATGCCAGCCGCTTTCGGTCCCGCACCCAGGGACAGTTCCAGGTGCCGCTGGTCATCCGCATGCCGTACGGCGGCGGGGTACGCGCCCTGGAGCACCACAGCGAGAGCCGCGAGGTCTACTACGCCCACACGCCCGGCGTGAAGGTCGTCGTCCCGTCGGGGCCGCGCAACGCCCGGGCGCTGCTGCACGCGGCCATCCAGGACCCCGACCCGGTCGTCTTCATGGAGCCCAAGCGGAGCTACCGGGCCTTCAAGGAGGAGGTCCCGGAGGAGCCGGAGACGCTGCCGCTGGGCAAGGCGCAGGTGGTCCAGGAGGGGACCGACGTGACCGTCGTCGCCTGGGGCGCCATGCTGCACACGGCGCGCAAGGCCGTGGCCGCGGTGGCGGAGGCGCGCGGGGCGAGCATCGAGCTGATCGACCTGCTGACGATCGCGCCGCTGGACGGGGAGACCATCTGCGCCTCGGTCCGCAAGACCGGCCGGCTGGTCGTCGTCCAGGAGGCGCCGCGCTCCTTCGGGGCGGCCAGCGAGATCATCGCGACGGTCAACGACGACGCGCTGCTCTACCTGGAGGCGCCGGTCAGGCGGATCACCGGCTACGACGTGGCGACCCCCTACTTCGGCCGCGAGAGGCTCTACATGCCGACCGAGGGAAGGGTCCGGCGGGGCATCGAGCAGGTCCTGGACTTCTAGAGGAGAGACCCGATGTACGAGTTCAAGCTGCCCGACCTGGGCGAGGGGATCCACGAGGGGGAGATCCTCAAGTGGCACGTCACTCCGGGCGAGACCGTGGCCGAGGACGCGCCCCTGGTGGACGTCGAGACCGACAAGGCCGCCGTGACGATCCCGTCGCCGCGGGCCGGCAAGGTCGTCACCGTCGCCGGTGACGTCGGGGACATCGTCGAGACCGGCCAGGTCATCGCCGTCATCGACGACGGTGCCGCGGGGGAGGCCGTCGCGTCGCCTGCCGCCGAGGCCGCGCCCGCCATCGGTCGCGCCGCCGAGGAGATGCCGGCCGGTCTGCCCGGGGAGGAGGAGCCGCTCCCGGCGGCACCGGCGGCTCGGACCGGCACGACGCAGCCGGGCAGTCCCATCCCGGGACGTCCCGTCCCCGCCGCCCCGGCCACACGCCGGCTGGCCCGGGAGCTGGGCGTCGACATCGGTACCGTCACCGGTACCGGCCCGGGCGGGCGCGTGTTGCCCGAGGACGTCCGCGCCGCTGCCGAGGGCCGGGCTCCCGCCGCGGCCGCTGCAGCCGGGGGGGCGGAGGCGCCGGCGGCGATCCCCGCCGGCGGCGGGACGGGGATCCCGTTCCTGGACATCGAGCCGCTGCCCGACTTCTCCCGCTGGGGACCGGTGGAGACCGAGCCGCTGCGGTCGATCCGCCGCCGGGTGGCCGTCAAGATGACGACTTCCATGATCCTGGTACCCCACGTGGCCCACATGGACGAGGCGGACGTCACCGAGCTGGAGGAGTTCCGCAGCCGGGTCCGGGACGAGAACCTCGAGAGGGGCGGCGGCAGGCTGACACTGCTGTCGTTCGTCATCCGGGCGGTGACCGCCGGCCTGAAGGCGGCCCCGGCGTTCAACGCCAGTCTCGACCCCTTCGCCGGCCTGATCGTCTACAAGAAGTACTACAACATCGGCTTCGCGGCGGACACGGGACGCGGGCTGGTGGTGCCGGTCATCAAGGACGCCGACCAGAAGAGCGTTAACGAGATCTCCCGGGAGCTGGCCGAGAAGGCGGCCGCGGCCCGGGCCGGCAAGCTGCCCCTGGAGGACATGCAGGGCGGCACCTTCACGATCACCAACGTGGGGCCGCTGGGCGGGACCGCCCTGATCCCCACGATCAACTACCCCGAGGTGGCGATCCTGGGCATGGGCCGCGTCCAGGAGAAACCCGTGGTCCGGGACGGCGAGATCGTCATCCGCAAGATGCTGCCGTTGACCCTGGCCTTCGACCACCGGATCGCCGACGGTGCCGACGCCGCCCGCTTCGTGGGCGAGCTGGTCCGCTGGCTCTCCGATCCGAAACAGCTGCTGATCGATATCTAGCCGGGCCGCCGGGCCCGGGCGGGAGGCGCGACGATGGTGATGGGAACACTGAACCAGGAAGTGGAGACGGTCGTCGTCGGCTCGGGGCCGGGCGGCTACGTGGCGGCGCTGCGGCTGGCCGACCTGGGCAAGGATGTCGTCCTGGTCGAGGAGCGGGAGCGGCCGGGCGGCACCTGCCTGCTGGAAGGCTGCATCCCGAGCAAGTCGCTGATCAACGCCATCGAGCTGGCCGAGTCGGCCCGCGCCGCCGAGCGGCTGGGACTGACCTTCAAGGAGCTGACCCTCGACCACGCCAGGCTGCGGCAGTGGACCGACGAGGTCGTCGCCACCCTGTCCGGCGGGATCAGGTCCCTGCTCGCCAAGCGGGGTGTCGAGCTGATCCACGCCCGGGCCCGCTTCCAGGACGAGAAGAAGCTGCTGCTGGAGGGGGCGGGGACCCTGGAGTTCCAGGACTGCATCATCGCCACCGGCTCGGCCCTGAACCGCCTGCCCGAGGGGATCGACCCGAGCGTCTGGTCCAGCGCCGACGCCCTGCGCTTGCCCGAGGTGCCCGGCAGCCTGCTGGTCGTCGGCGGCGGGTACATCGGCCTGGAGATGGGGCTGGTCTACGCCGGGCTGGGCAGCCGGGTCAGCGTCGTCGAGTTCTTTCCCCGCCTGCTGATGGGGGCCGACCACGACCTTGTCGACGTCATGGTCAAGCAGGTGGCCCGGCGGTTCGAGGGGATCCTCGTCGAGTCGCGGGTCAAGACCATCACCCCCGACGGCGACGGTTTCCGGGTGGAGATCGAGCACCAGGGGGAGGTCTCCACGCAGCGGTTCGACCGGGTCCTGGTGGCCATCGGGCGCCGCCCCAACACCGACGATCTGGGCCTGGAGAACACCGGCGTCGTCGTCGACGAGCGCGGGTTCATCGAGACCGACGGCGAGTGTCGCACCGCCGTGGCGCACATCTACGCCATCGGCGACGTGACCAGGGGACCCATGCTGGCCCACAAGGCGAGCCGGGAGGCGAAGGTGGCCGCCGAGGCCATCTGCGGCCACAAGACGGAGTTCGACAACCGGGCCATCCCGGCCGTCGTGTTCACCGACCCGGAGATCGCCTGGTGCGGCCTGACCGAGCGCCGTGCCGCCGACCTGGGCGTGGAGGTCAACGTCGGCAGGTTCCCGCTGGCGGCCCTCGGCCGGGCCCGCGCCATCGGGCGGACCGAGGGGTTCGTCAAGATCCTCAGCGAGCCCGGGACCGACTTGATCCAGGGCATGGGGATCGTCGGGCCCCACGCCAGCGAGCTGATCAGCGAGGGGGCCCTGGCCATCGAGATGGGGGCGACCCTGGCCGATCTGACCGACACGATCCATCCCCACCCCACCCTCTCGGAGGCCCTGATGGAGGCCGCCGAGGTGGCCGCCGGGACGGCCGTCCACGTCCATCGGCCCCGCTGATCCGCCCGGCGCGGACCGTCTCGCCCGGCGCCCGCCGCCCCCCGTGGGCGGCGGGCTTGTCATCTTTGCTCAAGCGCGAGAACGATCTGCCGATGCAGGGAAGAGAGGGGATCTCGGACGCAAGAGACGGGAGCGTGTCATGTTCAAGCGACTGAACCTGGGACAGACGATCGCGGTGGGCTACGTGACGACCTTCGTCGCCATCGCCGTCTGCGGCGGCTGGGCCCTGCTCGATCTCAGGAAGATCGTGCAGCTCGCCGCCGGAGCGGGCGACGACGCTCTCGTCCAGGCCATCGCCACCTACCGCAGCCACCTGATCGGGCTGGTCGTCGTCTCGGCGCTGATCTGCGTCGTCATGGGGACGGCCGTCATCAGGAACGTCGTCGGTGTCATGCGACAGGTCATGCGACACCTCCGCGAGCAGGCCCGCGTCATCAAGGAGGCCTCCCAGCGGATCGCCGGCACGAGCACGAGCATCGCCGACGCCACCAGCGGCCAGGCTGCGGGCATCCAGCAGGTCTCGGCCTCGCTGCAGCAGATCTCCGCCGGCACGACGAGCAGCCAGCAGGAGGTCCAGCAGGCGGCCCAGGCCACCCGCCGTGTCCACGAGACGACCCGGCAGGTCCGCGAGGCGATGCAACGGCTGGTCTCCGTGATGGGGGAGGTCCAGCAGGCGTCCGAGGCGACGGTCCAGATCATCACCTCCATCGACGACATCTCCTTCCAGACGAACCTGCTGGCCCTCAATGCCGCCGTCGAGGCCTCCCATGCCGGGGAGGCGGGCAAGGGGTTCGCCGTGGTGGCCGAGGAGGTGCGCCACCTGGCACAGCGCAGCACCGAGGCGGCCCGGACGAGCTCGGAGATGATCGACCGGGCCCGCGAAAGTGTCCGCCGGGGCTCCGAGGTCTGCAACGAGGTGAGCCAGATGCTCGATGCCATCGCCGAGGACACCGGCCAGGTCGACGGGATGGTCGGCCAGGTCACCCAGGCCAGCCGGGAACAGGCCGCCGCGATCCAGGAGATCACCGCCGCCGTCTCCCACCTGGACCACCTCGTCCAGTCCAATGCCCAGTCCGTCCACGAGGCGGCCGAGACGAGCCAGCATTTCGCCGAGCAGGCCCGCCAGTTGCAGGAGCTGGTCGAGATGATGACGGCCATCCTCAAGGGGCAGCGCGGCGAGCTGGAGAAGGAGCAGGGGGAGGTGCTGCCGGTCTAGGGGGAGCGCCGCGGCGGGACACGACGGCGGTTGCGCGGCGGGCAGGAGGGCGTATCCTGACCGCCATGATCTCCGGCACGGCAATCGATCCTCCTCTCTGGAACCGGGACGAGGACCTGCTGGCCGCCGTCCTGGCCGACGGCCGGCCACGGCTGCGCGTCGTTCCCTGGGACCGGTTCGAGATCGTCGTCGGCCGCGGCGGGAATCCGGCGCGCGAGGTGGACCTGGCGGCGGCCGCGGCGGCCGGAATCCCCGTCCTGCGGCGGCGGGGCGGCGGTTGCGCCGTCCTGCTCGATCCCGGCAACGTCGTCGTCTCGCTCGTGATGCCCCTGGCGGGAGTGGGGAGGGTGACCACGGCCTTCCGGGCCATCACCCGCTGGCTCGCCGCGGGGCTGGCGGCGGCCGGCTGTCCCGGGGTCGCCGGCCGGGGCGTCAGCGACCTGGTCCTGGGGGACCGCAAGGTGGGCGGTTCCTGCATCTACCGCACGCGCGGGCTTCTCTACTACAGCACGACCCTGCTGGTGGCGCCGGACCTGGCCATGGTCGAGCGCTGCCTGCCCCATCCGCCCCGGGAGCCGGCCTACCGCGCCGGGCGTTCCCACCGCGAGTTCATGGGACGGCTGGTCTGTGCCGGCGACCCGTCGCCGGCCGACCTGGCCGATCGCCTTCGCCGGCACCTGCGGCCGTCGCTGCTCCTGGCGTCGCTCAACCGGTCTCCGACCGGCACTCCTCGAACAGGCCGCTGACCTCCAGGGCCGTCAGGATGATATCGACCATCCCCACCACCGGGAGCTGGTCGGCGTTGAGGACCAGGTCGAACAGATGGGGATCGTTGACCTCGGCCCGGTGGAGCTTGTGCAGGAAGGCTTTCCGCTGGGCATCCGACTCGGCGATCCGGCGGCGGGCCTCGTCGCGGCCGATTCCCTCCCGTTCGCACAGGCACCGGATCCGGGTCTCCTCGCCGGCGACGACGCGCACCCGCAGACAGCAGCGTTCCGCCAGCAGCAGATGGGCGCCCCGTCCCACGATGATGACCCCGCCGACGGACGCCAACGTCCGCACGGCCCGGATCAGCGAGACCAGGTACTCGTCCCGGGAGAAGAGGCGCTGCTTCAACATTCCCTGGACCCAGAGCTCGATCTCCGAGCGGGTCCGCTCGTCGAGCTGCTCGACGATCCGGCGCTCGATCCCCTTGTCGATGGCGATGAGGTCGATGAGATCGACGCCGTGGACGGTGAATCCCAGCCGCCGGGCCAGCTGCTCCGCCATCTCCTCGGCCCCGCTGCCCAGCTCGCGGGAGATGGTGATCGTCGGCCGCAGGGGGGCCGGGCTGTCCCGGTCGGAGAGACGCCGCAGCTCCTGGTGGAGCTGCCACTGGCGGATCTGCCGGTCGATGATCTGCGCGATGGATCGGGTCGTCATGAGCGCTCACCCCCTTGTCCTGTTCGATTCCAGTATATCATGCCAGGTCGATGGACGGGGGGCCGTCCGGACCGCGACACGGTGCATCCGGGTCCGCCGCGGCATGCCGCCGATCACGTTGCCGGAGTGATTGGTCTTTTTTTTGCTCTTTGATTCTGCGATGGAAGTGCCGGCGACGGCACGGTCCTGTAACCGATCGAAGGAGCAACTGGTTACCCGGCAAGGAGGCTCGTGGCGACTCGCAGACTGGATCCGATCCTGCAACCCTGGATCCGACGGGACGGCAAATCTGCACGATCGACGGGGGAACAGGGCCGATCCGGGAACGAGCATGGTTCCTGCGGTGCTGCAACAGGAAGATGCATCATGACACTCGTGTGGACCGACAACCTGAGCTTTGGCATCGAGGACCTCGACGAGGCGAGAAGGGAGGTCATCAGGGAAGCGGAGATGCTCCGCAGCGCCTCGCGGGGCGAGGCGGGACCCGGCACCCGGACACGGCTGCTGGCCGGGCTGATCGGCGCCATGGAACGTCTCTTCGCCCTGGAGGAGGAGCTGATGGCGGCCCTGGACTTCCCGGGGATGGAGGATCATGTCCGGGAGCACCACGACCTGCTGGTGCGCCTGGGACGCTATCGCGCAGCCCTGGAGGCGGGCTGGCAGACCCTCGACCTGCCGGCCGCCCAGTTCATCGTCCGCAACCTGGACGGGCACTTCGAGGACACCGACCGGACCCTGCAGGTCTGGGCGCAGAAGCAGGGAGCGGGGCTGGTCGCCGTCTGCTGACCGGGCCGGTCCGCCGGGTGACGGCGGGCCGGCCGGCGCATGCCGTCACGGCAGCCGGGCCCGTCCCAGGCGCAGGCTGTTGGTGACGACCGAGACGGAGCTGGCGGCCATGGCCGCCGCGGCGAGCATGGGGTGGAGGTCGCGCAGCAAGGGCGGCAGCCACCCCGCGCCGTGCAGGGCGCCGGCGGCGGCCGGCACCAGCAGCAGGTTGTACAGGAAGGCCCAGACCAGGTTCTGGCGGATCGTCCCGACGGTCCGCCGGCTGATCTCCATGGCCCGCAGGACTCCCCGCAGGTGGCCGCTGACGAGGGTGACGTCGGCGGCGGCCACGGCCACGTCGCTACCGTGTCCCATGGCGATCCCCACGTCGGCGGCGGCCAGGGCCGGGGCGTCGTTGACCCCGTCGCCCACCATCCCGACGACGCAGCTGTCGGCGCGGTGAGCCGCGACCAGCTCCGCCTTCTCCTCTGGCAGGACACCCGCCTCCCAGGCGCGGATTCCGAGCTCCGTGGCCACGGCCGCGGCGGCCGCCTCCTGGTCCCCGGTGATCATGACGACGTCGACGCCCCTGGCTTCCAGCGCCACGACGGCCTCGCGGGTGCCGGGCCGGATCGTGTCGGCGACGGCGAACAGTCCCGCCGCACGGTCGTCGACGGCCACCAGGACGACCGTCCGGCCCTGCGCCGCCAGCTCCCCGGCCCGTCGCCGCAGCGCGGCAGGGAGAGCGACCTGCTCCTCGATCCAGGCCGGGTTGCCCACCCGGACCGTGCGACCGGCCACGACGGCCTCGACACCGCGGCCCGGGACCGCCCGCAACGACTCGCACACCGGCAGGTCCGCCGGCGCCGCCTCCCGCAGGGCCCGGGCGACGGGGTGTTCCGAGGCCGCCTCCGCCGCCGTCGCCAGGCGCTGCAGCTCGGCCTCGTCCAGGCCCGCGTCGGGCAGGACGAACCAGTCGGTCACCCGGGGGCGCCCCTCGGTCAGCGTGCCGGTCTTGTCGGCCAGCAGGGTCGTCAGCCGGCAGGTCCGCTCCAGGGCCGCCGGGTCGCGGAACAGGATGCCGCGTGATGCCGCCAGGCCGGAGCCGACCATGATCGCCGTCGGGGTCGCCAGGCCCAGGGCGCACGGGCAGGCGACGACCAGGACGGCCACCAGCCGCGTCATCGCCGGGACGAACGCGCCACCGGCGATCCACCAGGCGGCGAAGGTCGCCAGGGCGATCCCGATGATCACGGGCACGAAGACACCGGCCACCCGGTCGGCGATCCGCTGCAGGGGGGCCTTGCCCGTCTGGGCCTGCTCGACGCACCGGACGATCCGCGCCAGGGCCGACTCGGCGCCGCTGGCGGTCACCTCGACGACCAGGGCGCCGTCGCCGTTGAGGCTGCCGCCCAGGACGGGGTCTCCCGGCCCGCGGTCCGCCGGCAGCGGTTCGCCGGTGAAGGTGCTCTCGTCGACGGCGCTGGACCCCCGGCGGATCGTGCCGTCGGCCGGGATCCGCTCGCCGGGCCGGACGCGGACCAGGTCGCCGGGCCGCAGGGCGGCGGCGGGGACGTCCTGCTCGTTGCCGTCGTCCCCGAGACGGTGGGCCGTGTCGGGGGCCAGGGAGACCAGCTTCTCCAGCGCGTTGGTCGTCCGGTGGCGGGCGGCGGCCTCGAGGACCTTCCCCACCTTGATGAGGGTGACGATCATCGCCGCGGTGGCGAACTCGACCCGCCCGTCCAGGCCGGGCAGCAGCAGGACGGCCAGGGAGTAGAAGTAGGCCACCGACGATCCGAGGGCGACCAGGACGTCCATGTTGGCGCCGCCGGCCCGCAGGCTTCGCCAACCTCCCCGGTAGAAGGAACCCCCGGTGACGAACTGGACCGGCGTGGCCAGCAGCGCCAGCACGGGGTCGATCCAGCCCGCGTCGTTCCAGCCGCCGAACCAGCCCGCTCCGCGGCCCAGCGAGAGCAGGACGATCGGGACCGTCAGCCCGATCCCCAGCCACAGCTCGCGCCGCAACCGCTGCCGCTCCCGGTGGGCCTGCTCGCGGCGACGTCGGGCCGCGGCGGCGGTGGGCGAGGGCAGGACGAGGGTGAACCCGGCCCTGGCGACGGCGCCTGCCAGGTCGTCCAGGCCGACCCGCGAGGGATCGTAGGCTATCGTCGCCTGTTCGAGGGCCAGGTTGACGGTCGCCTCAGCGACGCCCGGCACCTTGCGCCGCAGGACCCGTTCCACCGTTGCGCTGCAGTTGGCGCAGCTCATCCCCAGGACCGGCAGGGTGACCCGCTCGATCCCTGACGTGGCCGCCGCGCCGCCGGTGTCGGCTCTGTCGCTCATGCCTCGGCCGGGGGAAAACCGATCTCGGCCAGCAGGTCACGGATGGCGTCCCAGGTGGCCGGTGCCTGCCAGCTGACCGTCACCTGCCTGGAGGCCGCGTCGGCGCTGACGGCCGTGACGCCGGCCAGCTCCGACAGCTCGGTCTCGATGGTCCGGGTACAGTGCCCGCAGCTGATGGCGGGTACCAGGAAGGATCTCGTCTCGGTCATGGTCGCTCCTCGTGACGGTGTTGTGTTCTCCGCGCCGGGGCACAAGATAGGGCCACCCGACCGCCGGGCACCAGTCCGCTGAGCCGGGGGTGGCCCGTCGCCGTTCCCGGTGCTACGATGGCCGCCATGCGGACCTGGAGAGGACAGTGGTGTCGTGCCGCCGGGACGGCCGGCCGGGTGCTGGGATCGACCCTGTTGCTGGGACTGCTGGCGGCCTGTGCCGGGGGATGCGGGGCCCGGGGCGAGGGCGACGCCATCGCCTGGCGGACCCTCGCCGCGGGCCTGGAGCTGGCGACGACGACCCTGGCGACCGACACCGGCAAGGGGGTGCCGGTCCGGCTGGTCCGGGTCGACAGCGGTCGGTACGACCTGGAACTCTGGAACGCGTCCGAGGACTCGGCGCACGCTTCGCGGACGGCACGGCAGTGGTGCCTTTCCCGCGGCGGGGTCGCCGCCATCAACGCCGGGATGTACCAGGGCGACGGCCTGACCAGCGTCGGCCTGATGCGCAAGCGGGGACACGTCAACAATCCCCGGCTCTCCCGGGACCGCACCGTCCTGTTGTTCGACCGCCGGGACGAGAGCGTGCCGCCGGTGATCCTGGCCGACCTGACCTGCGACGGCTACGACCGGCTCTCCAGCCACTACCACGGGCGGATCCAGGGGATCCGCATGCTCGGCTGCGGTCGGCGCAACGTCTGGGCCGGGGGGCGGCGACGGCACAGCGTCACCGCCATCGGGACCGACGGGGAGGGACGGGTCGTGCTGGTCCACTGCGGACAGGCCGTCGACCCGCACTCGCTGGTGAACCATCTGCGAGGGCTGCCGATAGGACTGCAACGCCTCATGTACCTGGAGGGCGGCCCGCCGGCCCAGCTCTACGTGCGCGCCGGCCGTCAGGAGTGGGAATTCGGACAGCAGGCGGGGCCGCTGACCCTGCCGCCGCCGCCGATCCCCAACGTGATCGTCGTGCGACCACGGGAGCAGAGCGATGACCCTTGAACCGCGCCTCGACAGCCCGCGCCGTCCCCTGTGGCTGGCTCTCGGGGCGGTCCTGTTCCTGGCGATCGTCCTCTCGCCGGATTGGTCGCCGGTCACCCCTCCCCAGGGGGGGCAGGTCGTTCCGCTGACCCACCAGGGGAAGGCGGCCCTGGGCCTGTTCGTCCTGGCCGTCGTCTGGTGGGTCACAGAGGTCATCCCCATCGGCGTGACGAGCATCCTGATCGCCGTCATCCAGGTCGTGCTGCAGATCCGCGAGCCACGGGCGGCGATGACAGACTTCATGGATCCGAGCGTCTGGTTCATCATCGGCTCGCTGGTCATCGGCCGGGCCTTCAGCCGCACCGGCGTCACCAGACGGCTGGCCTACCAGACGATCCTGCTGGCGGGGGAGGGGACCCGCTCCCTCTACCTGGTCAGCTTCCTGCTGACGGCGGGACTGACGCTGGTGATGGCCCACACCGCGGCGGTGGCCGCCGTCTTCCCCGTGATGCTGCAGATCTACGGCCGCTACTCGCCCGACTACGCGCGGACGAACTTCGGTCGCGGCCTGTTCATCGGCATGGCCTACGCCGCAGGGGCGGGCAGCATCATCACCCTGCTCGGTGCGGCCCGCGGCGCGGTGGCGCTGGGCTACTTCCAGGACATCGTCGGCCGGGACATCGGGTTCGCCCGGTTGACCTGGTACATGGCGCCGCTGGGACTGGTGATGGTCCTGGTCGTCTGGCTGCTGATGCTGTGGCTCTTCCCGCCCGAGAGGGATACCGTCGCGGGGCTCCGGGACTACGCCCGTGAAAAGGCCGCCCGGCAGGGACGGATCTCCCGCAAGGAGCTGGCCACCATCGCCCTGGTGCTGGCCGGGCTGACGTTGCTGACGCTGCGCTCCTTCGTCCCCGCCCTCGCCTTCCTGCAGCGCAGCGCCGTGCTGATGTCCATCACCGTCCTGTTCTTCCTGCTGCGGATCCTCGACGTGGACGACCTGGAGGAGCTGCCCTGGAACATCATCCTGCTGTTCGGCGGGGCCATGAGCATGGGCTTCTGCCTCTGGCACACCGGCGCGGCGCGGTGGCTGGCGCTGACCTGGCTGCAGCTCATCCACCAGGCGCCGTGGTTCTGGTTCCTGATGGGCGTGGCGGTCCTGATGCTCGTGATGACGAACCTGGTGATGAACGTGGCCGCCGTGGCCATCATCCTGCCCGTCGTGCTGGTCATGGGAGAGTACGTGGGCGTGACCCCCGAGGTCGTCCTGTTCACGTCGCTGGCGGTGGCGGGGATGCCGTTCCTGTTCCTGATCGGGGCGCCACCCAACGCCATCGCCTACGAGAGCCGCCAGTTCACGCCGTGGGAATTCTTCCGGGCGGGGATACCGGCCAGCATCGTCCTGCTGCTGCTGCTGGCGGTCTTCCTGCTGTGGATCTGGCCCGTCATGGGGATGCCGATCCGCCTCTGAGCCGGTCGGCGCGTCAGGCGCGGGGGAGCAGGATGCCCTCCTCCGTCTCGTCGGTCACCAGCGGCAGGATGATCGTGAAGGCCGACCCCTCGTCGGGGTGGCTCTCCACCCGCACCTCCCCTCCCAGCTTCTGGACGATGTGCCGGACGATGGACAGCCCCAGTCCCGTCCCCTTGCCCGCCGGCTTGCTCGTGTAGAACAGCTCGAAGATCTGGGAGAGGCGGTCCGGCGGGATGCCGATGCCGTTGTCGCGGACGGTGACGGCCAGCCGCATCCCCTCCGGGCTCTCCACCAGCGAGGCCAGCAGCTCCAGGCGGGGCTGGCGTGGCTGGCGTTCCTCGATGGCGTCGACGGCGTTCTTCAGCAGGTTGACCAGGACCTGCTCCAGCAGGGTGGGATCGACGACGACCGCCGGCAGCCTGGCGGAGAAGCGACGTTGGACCTCGATCCCCAGGCGCCGGATCTCGGGCGCCAGCAGG
This sequence comes from uncultured Fibrobacteraceae bacterium, assembly GCA_964436825.1. Classification (GTDB taxonomy): domain Bacteria; phylum Krumholzibacteriota; class Krumholzibacteriia; order LZORAL124-64-63; family LZORAL124-64-63; genus CAYTEO01. The sequence goes on from CAYTEO010000019.1 coordinate 32,917, forward strand.
GTGACGGCGTCCTCGACCAGGTCGGGTACGCTGACCGGCGCGGGGCGGCCGCTGGAGCGGCGGGCGAAGCCGAGCAGGCTGTGGGTGATCGTCATGCAGCGCTCGGTCTGCTGGTAGAGGCGGCGGATCCCGTCGCGGATCCGTTCCCGCAGCGCGGGCGGGATGCTGTCGCCGGCCTCGCCGACCAGGTCCTCGATCAGGCCGGCGACGGTCTCGATGATCTGCAGCGGGTTGTTGATCTCGTGGGCGACGCCGGCCGCCAGCTTGCCGATGGCGGCCAGGCGCTCGCTCTGGATCAGGTCCTCCTGCAGCTGGAGGCGGCGGGTCAGGTCGCGGCAGATGCTGACGATCTCGATGGGGTGCCCGCTGGGGGAGTTGATCGTCGTCAGCGAGACGTTGGCGATGAACTCGTGGCCGGACCGGTGGCGGAAGCGCATCTCCTCGCAGCCGGCGTGTCCCTCCTGGCGGGCCTCCTCGAGCAGGCGGGTCAGCACCTCCGGTTCCGCCGCCAGGAACTGGAACCGCTGCCCCAGCACCTCGTCGCGGCTGAAGCCGGAGATGGCCTCCGCACCGTCGTTGAACGAGACGATCGTCCCGTCGAGGGTCGTCAGGACGATCATGTCCTGGCTGTTGGCCAGGATCCCGCGGAGGTACTCGCGCATCTCGGTCAGCTCGGCGCGCTGGCGGCTGAGACGGCGCTCGCTGGTGTGCAGGTCGGTGGTGTCCTCGACCAGGCCGAACAGGGCGATGGCGCGGCCGTCGTGGACGACCGGCAGGAGGGTGACCCGCAGGTAGAGCCGGTCGTTCTCGTCCAGCGGCAGGACGCCGTCCAGGGTCACCGGCTCGCCGGCGGCCAGGGCCCGCTGCTCCCACTCCTGGAGGCGGCGGGCGGCCGCGGGGGACAACAGCTCGTCGTCGGTCCGACCCAGGATCCGCTCGGCCGGCAGGCGGAGCAACCGGCAGGCCGCCGGGTTGACGGACCGGTAGCGCAGGTTGGTGTCCTTCATGTAGATGCCGAACGGCGCGAAGTCCATGAACCGTTCCAACCGCTGCTGGGTGACCGCCGCGGCGGTGGCGGCCGCCTGGCAGCGGCGGGCGGCGACAGCCAGGGCCTCGACCAGGCGGGGGGCGAGGGGGGTGGCTCCCGGCAGGGAAGGGGTGCCGCCCGGTCGCAGGTCGCAGACGAGGTCGGCGGCGGTGTCCGCGACGGCGGCGGCGGCCGCCCGGTCGATCGGCTGGCGGTACGGCAGGTCGTGTTCGGCGGCGACCGCCAGCACGGGCGCGTCGGGCCGGTCGGCCAGGACCAGGACGACCTCCCAGGCAGGGGGGGGCGACGGGGAGAGCAGATCGCGCAGGAGGTCGGCGGCATGCTCGTCGTCGCCGGCCAGGACCAGGCGCAGCGGGGAGGAGAGGTCACTCCTGTTCATACTCGCGGCGGAGCCGTTCGCTGGCCTCCAGGATGTCGCGGGGGGTCGAGGCGTGCTCCATGATCTTCTCCAGTTCGGCCTGGTAGGCCTCGCGGAGGCGCTGCCTGCGGTGGGCGGCGGCCTCCTGGATCGTCTGGACCAGCTTGTCGAAGTCGCACGGCTTGAGCAGGTAGCGGAAGGCGTCGAGCTTGCCCGCGGCCAGGGCCGAGTCGGTCGTGCCGTGGCCGGTGAACATGATCATCTCGGTGAAGGGACGGATCATCCTGATCCGCTGCATCACCTCGACGCCGTCCAGGCCTGGCATCTTCAGGTCGATGATGGCCACGTCGAAGGGCCGGTGCTCGCAGACGGCCAGGGCCTGTTCGCCGGAGGTGGCGCCGACACAGTCGAAGCCGTGGTGGCGCAACCGCTCGGTGAGCAGTTCCACCAGGTCGTTCTCGTCGTCGACGAGCAGGACGCTGATCGGTCGCGGGGAAGTCTCGTTCATGTCCGGCTCCGGTGGGGTGGACGGGACGCGTGTCTCTCCGGTCCATGATCCGGTCGCGGGCGGGGACTGTCAAGGGAGGGGGAAGGGAGAACATGCGCCCCCGCGCCGGCACCGGGGCGAGAGCAGGGTGCAGGACGGGCCGGCGGGGGGCGCAAGGGGCGAGGGCCGGGACCGGCGAGCGCGGCGGGATCCAGGGGGTCAGCGGATGTGCCGCCGCGTCGACCGGTCCCGGATACTTGTCGTCACGGGCAGTCGATCGTCACGCGCTCGCGACAGCACCACGATATTCAAGGATTCGATGATTGTCAACTGTTATCGGAGCGCTGTTCTCCTGTCTCCCGGAAGACATCGTCGCACCACCTGTCGGCGGCCATCACCCGTCGCTCCCCGTCCGGGCCGCGGAGGATCAGCGCGTCGACCCGAATCCCCGGCTGGACCTCCGGGATGTAGACGCGGTCCTGGTGGACGACGGCCGCCGGGGAGGAGAAGTCCTCCGGCCCGACGCTGCCGCCGAAGTGGTCGCTGCGGCCGAAGGCGATGTGCAGGCCGAGCTTCTCGTCCAGCAGGATGCTGTCGCAGGGTTCGATGCCGAAGTCGCCCAGGACCCCCAGGCCCAGCTCGGCCAGGTTGGCGTAGGCGGGCTCGGCGACGATCAGTTCCGCCTCGCGCCGCGCCGCCGGATCGTCGCCGGCGACGGCCACGGCGCGGTTGCGCTCGATACGGTAGACGACCAGCCCGTCCGCGAAGCGGACCGGGAGCTCGCCGCGGGTGCGACTGGGATCGTCCTGCCGTTCCCCCTCGTAGGGGACGATGTAGGCCTCGCCCGACGGAAGGTTGCCCGCCGCACCGTTGCGGGGGAACAGTCCACCCGAGGCGTGCCCCCGGCGGTGGCGCAGGTCCAGATGCAGGACGTGTTCCCCGGCGGGGGAGGTGAACCGGATCTCCGCCGCCTCGGCGGCGTCGAGCAGTTCCTTCAGCAGGGTGACGCGACGGTCGATCTCCCCGTAGTCCAGCCGCAGCGCGGGGATCATGGCGGGCAGGAAACCCGGCATCGTCGCCGCCCGCAACGGCAGGCGGCGGGCGGCCACCTTCAGCGGCGCTGTGGCCGACAGCTCCGTCGGCGCCAGGACGATGCTGTGGCCGGCCAGCAGCTCCCCGGTGGCGACCTCCCGGCCGCCGTCCAGGTCGGCGACGTGGTCGGGCACCCGGTCCAGGCCGGTCCGGCAGGCCGGGGGCAGGTCGGCGTTGTTGCCTCCGACGTTCGGGTACCAGGCCAGCGTCACCCGGGGCAGGTGCAGCCGGTCGCGGGCGGCATCCAGCTGCAGTGCCCAGCCGGCGGCCAGCCGCCGCCGCTCGGCCCAGGCGGGGTTGTCGCCGACCCGGTCGTCGGGAACGTCGACCAGGACGAGCAGCCCCGTGTCGGCGGGAGTGGGCTGGAAGACCCGCTCGATCATGCGGACCAGTTCCTCGCTGCTGAGGGTCGCGGACATGCCGACCTCCTCCTCTCGTCGATGACCGTTGGCGGCGCCCCGACAAGATAGCAGTAGCCGAACCGGTCGCTGAACAGCTATCTTTTCGCGGGCCGTCGGCTGGACGGTCCGGTACCCGTCAGCAGGCAAGGAGAGCCCCTTCATGAGCAACCACCACGAGCGGAACATCGCCGTCTTCCTCGATTTCGACAACGTCGCCATCGGCGCGCGCGACGCCCACCAGCGCTTCGACATCCACATCGTCCTGGAACGCCTGCTGGAGAAGGGCCGCGTCCTGGTCAAGAAGGCCTACGCCGACTGGAGCTACTACCAGGACTACATGGTCGACCTCCACGGTGCGGCCATCGAGCTGATCGAGGTCCCGTCGCCCCGCTACAGCGGCAAGAACAGCGCCGACATCCGGCTGGTCGTCGACGCCATGGACCTCTGCTACACGAACCAGCACGTCGACACCTACGTCATCGTCTCCGGCGACTCGGACTTCTCGCCCCTGGTCTCCAAGCTGCGGGAGAACAACAAGGAGGTCATCGGCCTGGGGCTGAAGGCCTCCACCAGCGAGCTGCTCATCTCCAACTGCGACGAGTTCATCTTCTACGACGACCTGGTCCAGGGACCCATCAGCATCGAGGCCGTCAACCTGGACAAGGTCCCCACCAGCAAGAAGAAGCTGTTCAACCTGCTGGTGACGACGATCGAGGGGCTGGTCCGCGAGCACCGCGGCGCGCTCTACTCGTCCCTGATCAAGGACACGATGAAGCGCAAGAAGCCCGACTTCAACGAGAGCAACTGGGGCTACCGTTCCTTCAGCGAGCTGCTGGATGACGCCATGAACTACGGCCTGCTGACCGCCGAGCGGGACGAGAAGGCGGGTGGCACGCTGGTCGTCACCGCCGTGGGCGGCACGCCGGCGGCCAACACCGGCGGTGCCGACACCGGATCCCGCCGCAGCTCCCGTCGCCGTCGCCGCCGCTCGAGCTCCCGCGCCCGCGGCGCCGAGGCGGGCGAGGCGACGGTGGAGACGACCGCCGAGGCCACCGCCGCGGCGGACGGAGAGAAGGCGACCGCCGAGGCGGAAGCGGAGCTGTCCGTCGTCGAGGGCACGGCCGCTAGCGCCCCGACCGCCGACGCCGACGCCGGAGGCGTCTCCGCACCGCCCGCCGAGCAGAAGCGGTCCCGCCGTTCCCGCCGGCGGTCGAAGCGCACCGCCGCGACCGCGGGGACCAGGGAGGAGCCGACGGCACCGGAGGGCGCTCCCGCCGCCGACGAAGTGCCGCCGCCCGCCGGAACCGATGCCGAGCCGGCCGCACCGGCCGCCGGGGACGCGACGCCGGAATCCGCCGGGAAGGCCGTCACCAAGAAGAAGGCGACCAAGAAGACGACGACCAAGAAGGCTGTCACCAAGAAGAAGACGACGACCAAGAAGGCCACGACGAAGAAGGCGACGAAGAAGGCGGCCACCAAGAAGACCGCCACGAAGAAGACGACGGCCAAGAAGACCGCCACCAAGAAGGCCGCCACGAAGAAGACGACGAAGAAGACGACGACCAAGAAGGCCGCCACGAAGAAGGCGTCCACCCGGAAGGCGGCCACGGGCAAGACGACCGAGTCGGCCGCGCCGCAGGGCGACGACGGCGGCGACGTGCTGGCCTGATCGCGCGAGGGGACGATCGTGGCAGGGACGGCCGACAGCGACCACCGCACCGATGGCCGGGGCCGCGAGGTGCCGACCTGGCGGAGGCAGCTCGAGCACTACCGGCTCCACGAGCCGGTCCTCTACGAGAAGATCATCCGGCACTTCCTGCTGGCGCTGCTGGAAGAGGACCTGATGACGATGGAGGACCTCGAGCGCGAGGTCACCCGCATCGTCGGCAGCGCCGACTTCCTCCACTGGAGCAATCCCAACCGTCCCGAACCGTCGTTCTCCGAGGAACAGATCGAGGCCCTGCGTGCCCTCGTCCGCGAGCGTGTGGCCGACCTCTGGTCCGACCAGAAGATCCTGGACACGATCATCATCGCCATCAAGAAGGACATGGCCCTGCGCCTGGCCGAGATGGCGGACGATCCGTTCTCCAGCTGGGAGGAGCTGGCCCGCGAGACGCGCGAGTTCTCCAAGATGCCCATCGGCGGGGCCACCCTCTCGCTCAGCGACGCCATGGGCACCCGCGTCGCCCTGATCCGCCGGCTCCTGTCCGACCAGCTCGAGTTCCTGGAGATCGCCAAGAACACCCTGACGATCCGCGACTTCTCCGAGATCATCTCCCGGGTCATCGGCCCCGAGCGCGGTCTGGGCAAGCTGGGCGGCAAGGCGGCAGGCTTCATCCTGGCCCACGACGCCCTGGCCAAGGCCAAGGCGGCGGGCCGGCCGGTGGGCGAGTTCCGCACGCCGCTGACCTACTACATCCGCTCCGACGTCATCCTGGACTTCCTGAAGGCCAACGGCCTGTCCGACGTGGCCAACATCAAGTACCGCGAGGGGGAGGACCTGCGGCGCCAGTACCGGCTGCTGCGGCGCCTCTACAGGACCGGTCGGTTCCCCGGGTACGTCACCACGCGCCTGCGCAGGCTCCTGGAGTCGCTGGGCGAGGTGCCGCTGGTCGTGCGCAGCAGCAGCCTGCTGGAGGACCGCCTGGGCGCTGCCTTCTGCGGCAAGTACGCCAGCCTCTTCGTGGCCAACCAGGGGGACCTGGAACAGCGGATGGGGGAACTGCTGCGGGCCATCACCCAGGTCTACGCCAGCGTCTTCAACCCCGACGCCATCCAGTACCGCAAGGAGAAGGGGCTGCTGGACTTCCGCGAGGAGATGGCCTGCATCATCCAGCCGGTCGTCGGCCAGAGGCTGGGCCGCTACTGGTTGCCGGCCTTCGCAGGCGTCGCCTTCGGCGTCAACGAGTACCTCTGGTCCCCCCGGCTGCGCCGCGAGGACGGGATGGTCCGCCTGGTGGCGGGCCTGGGGACACGGGCCGTCGACCGCGTCGGCGACGACTACCCCCGCCTGTTCAGCCCCGGGCAGCCGAGCCTGCGCACGACGACCCACCCCGACGAGGTCGTCCGCTACAGCCAGCGCTTCATCGATGTCATCGACCTGGAGCAGAACGCCTTCACGACCCTGCCGATCGAGCAGCTGCTGGCCGACACCGGCCTGCAGTTCCCCCTGGCGGCGCAGATCTTCTCCATCCGGCGCGAGGGAGCACTCATCCCGGCCACCGGCCTGATGTTCAACTCCACTCCCCGCGACCTGGTGGTCACCTTCGACGGCCTGCTGGAGCGGACCGGCTTCGCCCGGCAGATGAAGGAGATCCTGGACGTGCTGGGCGAGACCTGGGGTGTGCCCGTCGACGTGGAGTTCGCCCACGACGGCCAGAGCCTGCACATCCTGCAGTGCCGTCCCCAGAGCCGGGGCGGGGAGTACCAGCGCGTGAGGGTTCCGGAGCGCCTGCCGCCGGAGGACGTCGTCTTCACGGCCCACCGCTACGTCCAGACGGCCCAGGCGCGGGACCTGGAGTACATCGTCTACATCCCGTTCGCGGCCTACGACGGCCTGGCCAGCTACGATGAGCTGCTGGCCGTCGGCCGGGCCGTCGGCGAGCTGAACCGGATCCTGCCGCACCGGCGCTTCCTGCTGATGGGGCCGGGCCGCTGGGGGAGCCGGGGCGACATCAAGCTGGGGGTGCGGGTCGACTACGGCGACATCAACCACGCGCGGATGCTGGTGGAAGTGGCGCGTCGCAAGGGGGACTACGTCCCGGACGTCTCGTTCGGGACCCACTTCTTCCAGGACCTGCTGGAGGCAGACATCGCCTACCTGCCGCTCTATCCCGACGAGCCGGGAAACGTCTTCAACGAGTCGTTCCTGCTCGAATCACCGAACGCCCTGCCGCAACTGCTGCCGGATCGCGCCGGTCTGTCGTCCGTCGTGCGGGTGATCCACGTGCCGGCCACGACCGGCGGCAAGTACCTGGACGTGGTCATGGACGGCGAGGCCGGGGAGGCGGTCGCGTTCCTGGTGCCTCCCGGCGACATCCCCTGATCGGCCCTCAACTTCTTGCCGTTTCGTCCGATATCATTCCCCGGCAGCCACGTTGAATCGGCATTGCAGTGAAGGAGGGCGCTCAGATGGCGACGGCGCTGGCAGGCGGGGGAGTGGACCTGTCCCGTCCCGTGGAGATTGCCGACAGGTTGTGGTGGGTGGGGAGCTGGCTGGAGGGGGACGACTTCCAGTGCCACACCTACCTGCTGGAGCATGGCGACCAGTCCGTCCTGTTCGACCCGGGGTCCCTGCCGGTCTGGCCGCAGGTCCGGCGCAAGATCGAGCAGGTGGTCGACTGGTCCAGGATCGGGTGGATCGTCTGTCACCACCAGGACCCCGATATCACGGCGGCGCTGCCGGCCGTGGCCGAGCTGGTAGCGCCGGACACGCCGCTGGTCATGCACCGGCGGACGGCCGCCCTGGTCAAGCATCTGGGCCTGTCGCTGCCGGTCTGGCACGTCGACGAGCACGACTGGCGGCTGGACCTGGGCGGCCGCGAGCTGGAGTTCCTCTTCACCCCCTATCTCCATTTCGCCGGCGCCTTCTGCAGCTTCGATCGCCGGACCGGCACCCTGATCTCCAGCGACCTGTTCGGCGGCACGTTCGCCGAGCCGGGGTTGATGCTGGGGCCGGACGAGTCGCTGGACGGCATCGAGGCGTTCCACTCCATCTACATGCCCAGCCGGGAGAACCTGTTGCCGGTCCTGTTCATGCTGCAGGACCTGCCGCTGCGACTGATCGCGCCCCAGCACGGGCGGATCATCCCCGCCGGGCGGATTCCCGAGGTGATCGGGCTGCTGGAGCAGATCGAGTGCGGCCTGCTCTCGCTGGAGCCCCAGATCGATGCCGCCCTCAGGCTGCAGGTGTACAACAGGATCCTGCGCAGCATGCTGCAGGCCCTGACCACCGAGCGCGACTTCTCCGCGCTGGCCCGGATCCTGGTGCACAACGTCCGCCAGATCCTGCCGGTGGAGGAGATCGATTACGTGTTCCGCGACGGGGAGCCCGAGGCGCCGGTCTACGTCGCCCTGGCGGAACGCAACCTCTACCACGGGGAGCCCGCCGATGAGCTGCTGTACTCGAGACTGATCGGCATGTCGCGGCAGCAGTGGCAGGAGCTGGTGGGCCGCCAGGCGAACGCCGTGACCTGCCGGGAGCTGGGGCGCCTGTTCGACCATGACGGGGATTGCCGGCTCATCGTCCTGCCCCTGTTCGACCATGCCGGGGATCGCATCGACAAGGTGGCCGTCTTCCATCTGCGCAGGCAGACCGCCGTCGGTCCGGAGCTGGACGACATCCTGGGACGCCTGGCGGAACCTCTCGGGGTGGCCGTCGAGCGGGAGCTGATCCGGCGCTCCCTGAAGCGTGAGCGGGACCGGGTCTACGCCGAGTCGATCCGGGATCCCCTGACGGGCCTGTTCACCCGGCGCTACATGGACGACGTGGCCGCAAGGATGATCCAGGTGCACGATCGCGGCCAGGGGACCGGCTTTGCCGTCCTGATGATGGACATCGACTGGTTCAAGCGCGTGAACGACACGTACGGTCACCAGGTCGGAGACGTGGTGCTGCGCGAGGTGGCCGCGATCATGCTGGAGACCTGCCGGAAGAGCGACGTGCCGGTGCGCTACGGCGGCGAGGAGTTCGCGCTGTTCGTCCCGGTGGCCGACCGGGAGCAGGCGCTGGCACTGGCCGAGCGCATCCGCGGACAGGTGGCGGCCCTGGAATTCCCGGCGGCCGGGCAGACGTTCCGCGTGACCATCAGCATCGGGGTGGCGCTGCACGAGACGGGCGAGCCCCTGCAGGCGGTGCTCGCCAGGGCCGACCGGGCCCTCTACGCGGCCAAGCAGAACGGACGCGACCGGGTGGTCCTGGACCCGGATCCCGCCTGAGGCGCCGCCGGCGTCGCCCGACAGCACGCCGGGAGGCCGTCCGCGGAGGCCTCCCGGCTACCCGTCCCGTTCCGTGAGCTCAGACCCAGCCCCGCAGCCGGCACGCCTCGGCCACCCGCTGGATGGCGATCATGTAGGCGGCGTCGCGCATGAAGACCCCCTGCCGCTCCGCCAGGTCGGCCACGGCGTGGAAGGCGCTGGTCATGATGTCGTCCAGCCGCTGGAGGACCTCCTCCTTGGGCCAGAAGAAGTTCATGTTGCACTGGACCTGCTCGAAGTAGCTGCAGGTCACCCCGCCGGCGTTGCACAGGAAGTCGGGGATGACGAAGATGCCGCGCTCCTGCAGGACGGCGTCGGCCTCGGGGGTCGTGGGGCCGTTGGCGCCCTCGGCCAGGATCCGCACCCGCTCGTGGATGCGGCCCACGGTCTGGGCGTTGACCTGGTTCTCCAGGGCGCAGGGCAGCAGGATGTCCACCTCCTGCTCGATCCAGGCGTCGCCCGGCAGGACCTCGTAGCCTGCCGCGACGGCGCGCTCCTTGTCGATGCTGCCGAAGCGGTCGGTCATCCCGCGCAGCTCGTCCAGGTCGATCCCGTCGGCGCGCCGGAAGGTGTAGCTGGCCTGGTCGTTCTGGTCCCAGCAGGAGACGCAGACGGCCGTCCCGCCCAGGCTGGTGTAGAGCTCGACGGCGTACTGGGCGACGTTGCCGAAGCCCTGGAAGGCGGCCCTGGTCGTGGCGATGTCGACACCGGCCCGTCGCAGCGCCTCCCGCAGGGTATAGATGGCGCCGTAGCCGGTGGCCTCGGTCCGCCCCTGGCTGCCGCCCATCCCCAGCGGCTTGCCGGTGATCATCCCGGGGAAGTGGCCGCCGGTCAGCTTCTCGTACTCGTCCAGCATCCAGAGCATGTGCTGGCCGGAGGTCATCACGTCGGGCGCCGGCACGTCCTGGACCGGTCCCACGTTGGCCACGACCTTGCGGACCCAGCCGCGGCAGAGCGCCTCCTGTTCCCGCAGCGAGAGGTGGTGCGGATCACAGACGACACCCCCCTTGCCGCCGCCCAGGGGGATGTCGACGACGGCACACTTCCAGGTCATCCAGGTGGCCAGGGCCCGCACGGTGTCGGCGGTCTCCTGGGGGTGGAAACGGATGCCGCCCTTGCAGGGGCCGCGGGCATCGTTGTGCTGGACCCGGAAGCCGCGGAAGACCTTCACGGAGCCGTCGTCCATGCGGACCGGGATGTTGAAGTGCAGTTCGCGGTCGGGCGTGCGCAAGAGGTCGCGGGTGGCCTGGTCCAGTCCGAGCATCTCGGCCACGTGGTCGAACTGCTGCTGGGCCATGGCGAAGGGATTGAACGACTGGTCGGCCACGGTTCCCCTCCTCGATGACGTCTGCAGTCGGTCCCGGCACCATGCCGGGCGCCGACGAGGCGAAAGCTAACGGTGTGTCTCCCGGCTGCCAAAGGAAAAACGGGGCCGTCAGAGGGCGGCCCCGTTCCGTGACGGTGCAGGCGTCAGCGCTGCTCGTCGTCCAGCCTGGCGACGATCGCCTCGTCGGCTGTCCCACCGGCAGTTGTGCCGGCGGGCGCCGGGAAGACGGCGACCGGCTCGTCCTGCGCGACGCCGAACATGGCCGCCAGGGCGGCCAGGTCGACCGGCTCCTCGGTCTCCCCGCCCGCCTGCGCCAGGGCGAGGCAGCGCTCGCGGCTGGCGACGGGACGCGGGTCGTCGCCGGCCAGCGCGGCGGCGGCGGCGTAGGCCTGGGCTGCGGCGGCCGGGTGGCCGG
>CAYTEO010000020.1:0-42891 GCA_964436825.1 uncultured Fibrobacteraceae bacterium
CGATGGCCCGGTGCCGGCCGGCGCGCTGGTGCTGCGCTGGGACGGCCGCGACGATGCGGGGCGGGAGGCGGCCTCGGGCGTCTACCGGGTGGTGGCCGAGGGGGAGGGTGGGCGGCAGGTCCGGCCGCTCACGCTGCTGCGCTGAGGGCGGCTTTCGGCTAGGCCGCGGCGGCGTGCGGCTGGGGCGGACGGACGGCTCAGGCCCGCGCCTCGCAGTGGCGGTACAGGACGCAGTCGTCGCAGCGGGGGGCGCGGGCGCGGCAGGTCGCGCGCCCGTGCTCGATCAGCAGGTGCCCGAACGCGACCCAGTCCTTGCGGGGAACGCACGCGTTGAGGTCGCGCTCGATCTTGACCGCCTCCTTGGGGCCGTGATCGGTCAGGCCGAGCTTGCCGGCGATCCGGCCCACGTGGGTGTCCACGACCACGCCCGCCGGCTTGCCGAAGGCCACGCCCAGCACCACGTTGGCCGTCTTGCGCCCCACGCCCGCCAGGGCCACCAGCTCGTCCAGCGTTTCGGGCAGCCGCCCGCCGTGCTTCTCCACCAGGTCGGTGCAGCACGACTTGATGGAGCGCGCCTTGTTGCGGTAGAAGCCGGTGCTGCGGATGGCCTCCTCGATCTCGGCCAGGGGCGCCGTGGCGAAGTCGGCCGGTGAGGGGAAGCGCCGGAACAGCTCCGGGGTGACCTTGTTGACCCGCTCGTCGGTGCACTGGGCGCTGAGGATCGTGGCGATCAGCAGCTGGAACGGGTCGCGGTGGTCCAGGGAGCAGGCGGCGTCGGGGAACTCACGGCGCAGCAGGCGGATGACGTTGCGGGCGCGGCGCTTGCGGGCGGCCAGATCGAGCATCGGATCTCCTCCGTTGACGGTCGTCGGATGGGGGAGAAGGTAGCAGCCCGACGGCCGGGCGGCCAGTGGCGGGAAAGCGACGCCGGCGACTTGACAGACGGCAGGTCCGCTGCTAGGTTTCTGCCGCTCGACGACCCAGGTCGCCGGGCCCGACAGCGCGACAACGACTCGGTGCGCCGCTAGCTCAACTGGTAGAGCAGCTGACTCTTAATCAGCCGGTTCGGGGTTCAAGTCCCTGGCGGCGTACCAACAAGATCAAGGGGTTACGGGATTTACCCGTAGCCCCTTCTTTGTACCATCCAGGCAGGGATCCCCCACTGGCAGGGCAGTGACGGACCCTTGTTCCTCGGTCGATCGGCGGTTACCCCCGATTGTCGGGACGGGCATGACGCCTGCCCGGCTATGGAGGGGGCGCTAGCTGTCAGCGTCGCTACGCGCCATCGCCACCAGCCGTCGGCCGGGAATCCTCCGGAACCCCGCCCCCAGCCGCGCCGCCGCCGCGGCGGCGAGCGGATCGGTGACCACCGTCCCGCAGATCACGTCCACCCCCCGGTCGAACAGCACCGGGCTGAGCGGGGCGCTGGCACCCAGCAGCACCACGTAGGCGTCGGGGCGGCACAGGGCGATCAGCTCGTCGAAGGTGCCGTTCAGCAGCGACGTTCCGGTCAGGGCCACCACGTCGGCCCGGGGCAGCACTTCCGGGGCGGCGTCGGCCGGCAGGTCGCCGGGGCGGGGGCGCAGCTCCAGCACGTCGCACGCCGCCGCCGCGGCGCGGAGACGGTCGGTGAAGGGGAAGTGCCCCACCACGGCCACCCGGCGGCCGGGGGCCCGTTCCAGCAGCAGCTGCTCGGCGTTGACCTCCCGGCAGCGGGACAGGTCGACCTCCAGCAGGGCGTTCAGCGCCGCCATCCCCACGCTGGAGCGGGGCGGTTGCTGCGTCAGCAACCAGCCGGCCAGCTCGCGGGCCGAGAGCGCCAGCAGCTCGTCCGCGGAGGGGAGGGGTGAGGCCGTGCCCTCTCCGGGACCGGTCCCCAGCGAGGAGGCGATGCCGCCGCGCGGCGGCGTCGTGTCGGTGACCACGGCCGTCCAGCGCACGCCCACGGCCACGTCGCGCAGCGGCGCGTCGCCGGACAGCGAGGCGAGCAGGGCATCGATGGTGTTCAAGACCGTTTCCTCCCTGCGTGACAAGCGGCACGGATCAGGTCGTCCGGGGCATCTCCTGGCAGGGCCCGGGCATCGACGATGGCGGTCGGGATCACCCCTCGCAAGCGCGCCTGTCGCTGGAGCGGGTGGATGTCCGTTGCAGCGGGTGTCGCTTCCGTGCTAGCGTGACTTGAGAAAGTGTTCTCAAGACACTTGACAAGGGGGTCAGCATGAAGGGGAATCCGATCACCATCATCATCATCGCCGTGCTCGTGGCGGTTTGTCCCGTGCGCGCACCCGCGGGGACCATCACCCTCACCCTGGACAACGTCTATGTGACCGAGTGTTACGAGACGGACAGCGAGGCCGGCTGCCTGCTCTGGTTCGAGGCCACCACCAGCGAGGACGAGATCGCCGGCTACTGCCTGTTCGTCCCGCACGCAGAGGCCCTGGGCAAGATCGGTGTCTACATCTGGCCGGCCCGTCTGGTCGTCGATCTGACCACGCTGCAGGGGATCGAGTCGGCCGAGATCGACATCTACGAGACCCACTTCGCCGGTTCCACGCGGGCCTTCTTCTACGAACAGGGCAGCCTCGTGGCCTCGACGCAGAGCTACCAGGAGGACGAGCAGACCCTCGTCCTGGACGCCGGCGGGGGCAGGGTGGATCGGCTGGCCGTCTCGGCTCACGAGAGCTACGTCTGGGAGATCCGGCTCAGCGGATCGGCCCTGGTGCCCGGTGACGGCGTGAGCTTCGGGGCGATCAAGAGCCTGTACCGCTGACCGGGGAGCGCGGGGGCACCTCTTCCCTGGTGAAGGGAGGGACCTTGGCGGTGGCTGCGGTGCCGTCCCGTGCGCGGCGGCGAGCAGGTGGCGTCCCTGTCCTCTCCCTTGACGCCGGCACCGATCCGGTCGAGCATGGCGGTGGATCACTCGAGCAGGAAGGAGCCTGCGATGGTCGTTTCCCTGCCGCGGCGCCCCGGGGGGCTGATCCTGGTCCCCGTTCTGTTGCTCTTCGTCCTTGTCCGTCCTCCCGCCGTCCTGGCCGGCTGGTTGAACCCGGAACCGGTGGGCCAGTGGTCCAGCGGCCCCTGCAACCCGCCGAGCGGGGGTCAGTGCCCCCGCCAGTCCTTCTCCGGGTCGGGACGGTTGTCCAGGATCTCCTCGATCCGCTCCAGGACGTCCGGCGTCAGCCTCTCGATCACGTCCAGCGCGCCCAGGTTCTCCCGCAGCTGCTCCACGCTCGATGCCCCCAGGATGACGGTGCTGACATCGTCGTTGGCCAGGCACCAGGCGATGGCCAGCTGGGCGCGGCTGCACCCCAGCTCCCGCGCCACCGGCTCCAGGCGGCGCGACACCGCGATGCGCCGGTCCCACTCGGGGGCCAGCTGCTCGCGCAGCCACTGGTAGCCGGGCAGCGAGAGGCGGCTCCCGTCGGGGATCCCCTCGTCGTACTTGCCGGTCAGCAGGCCGCTGGCCAGGGGGCTCCAGACCGTCGTGCCCAGGCCCAGCTCCTCGTACAGGTCGGCGTACTCCACCTCCACCCGGTGGCGGTGCAGCATGTTGTACTGGGGCTGCTCCATCTGCGGGGGGCGCAGGTGCTCGCGGCGGGCGATGGCGTGGGCCTGGCGGATCTGGTCGGCGCTCCACTCGCTGGTGCCCCAGTAGAGGGCCTTCCCCTGGCGGACGATCTGGTCCATGGCCCAGACCGTCTCCTCGATGGGGGTGTGGACGTCCGGCCGGTGGCAGAACAGCAGGTCCACGTAGTCCAGCCCGAGCCGCTGCAGGGAGGCGTCGGTCCCCTCGACCAGGTGCTTGTAGGAGAGGCCGCGGTCGTTGGGACCCTCGCCGCCCCAGAAGATCTTCGTCGAGATGACCAGGTCGCTGCGGCGCCAGCCGACCCGGCGCAGGACCTCGCCCATGATCCGCTCGGCCTCGCCGGCGGCATAGACCTCGGCGGTGTCGAAGAAGTTGATGCCCGCCTCGTAGGCGGCGGTCATGCAGGCGGTGGCGGCGTCGACGTCGAGCTGGTCCTTGAAGGTCACCCACGAGCCGAACGAGAGAGCCGACAGCTTCAGGCCGGACTTGCCGAGAAAGCGGTATTCCATCGTCGTTCCTTTCACCGGGGGTCGTCACGCGTTCCCGTTGTCGTGGTCGCCCACGAGCCGGCGCCGCAGCAGCGCCCGGCCGGCGTGGGCCAGCAGGTAGATCGTGGCGGCCAGCAGGACGGTGACCGCGCCGGTCGGCAGGTCGGCCCGGAAGCTCAGGGCCAGGCCGCCGGTGGTCACCAGACCGCTCAACAGCGCCGCGCCGGCCATCATCTGCCACAGCTTGCGCGCCACGACCCCGGCCGCCGAGACCGGCAGCGTGACCAGGGCGATGACCATGACCACGCCCACCACGTAGACCAGGCTGACGATCGTCAACGCGATCAGCACCAGCAGCAGGGTGCTGTAGAGCGGGACGTTCAGGCCGCGCAGCAGGGCGAACTCCTCGTCGTAGCTGACCGCCAGCAGCGGGTCGTAGAACAGCAGGACCGCCGCCAGCACGACCGCGTCCAGGACCAGCAGCACGACCAGGTCCGTTCCCGAGATCAGGACCAGGTTGCCGAACAGGTAGGTCCAGAGGTCGGCCTTGTAGCCGGGGCTGAGCGACAGGAACAGGACACCGGTGGCGATGCCCACCGCCCACAGCGCCGAGATGACCGTGTCCTCCCGCTCGCGGGCGTGGGTCCGCACCAGCCCCAGCAGCAGGGCCGCGGCCACCGCCGCCGCCAGCGCCCCGTGCAGCGGCTGCAGCCAGGCCACGCCGCGGGCGGTGTGCAGCCAGTAGGCGATCCCCATCCCGCCCAGCACCGCGTGGGCCAGGCTGCCGACCACCGAGGTGATCCGCCGGGTGACGACGTAGGAGCCGATGACCCCGCAGGCGATACTCGCCATCCAGCCGGCCAGCAGGGCCTGGCGCAGGAAGGGGAACTCCCGCAGGGCTTGCCAGAACTCAGTCATGGTGCGCGCCTCCGTCGCGGGAGTGGTCGTGGTCGTGCCGCACCAGGCGCAGGTGCTCGCTGTCGTGGAACAGGCGCGACAGCTCCCCGCGCAGCTCGGTGACGCAGTGCTCGGCGACGGTGACGTTGACGCACAGGACCTTGTTCACGTACTCGGAGACCACGCCCACGTCGTGGGAGACCATCACGATCGTCATCCGCTCGTTGAGCCGCCGCAGCAGCTCGTAGAGCTCGTCCTGGACGCCGGGATCGAGGCTGGCCGTCGGCTCGTCCAGCAGCAGGAGCTCCGGTTCCGCGGCCAGGGCGCGGGCGATCAGCACCCGCTGGCGCTGGCCGCCGGAGAGGTCGGCCAGCGGGCGGTCGGCCAGCGACTCGGCGGCGACCATCGCCAGGGCCCGGTCGGCGATCTCCCGGTCGCGGCGGGGATAGGGCCCCCAGGGCCGGCGCAGTCCCAGCCGTCCCATGCGCACGACCTCGCGCGCGGTCACCGGGAACAGGGGATCCAGGTTGGCGTGCTGGGGCATGTAGCCCACCCGGCGGCGGGCCGTGACCGGGTCGTTGCCCAGGACGGTGACCGTGCCGTGCTGCGGCTCCAGGAGGCCGAGCAGCAGGCGCAGCAGGGTCGTCTTGCCGCCGCCGTTGGGGCCGATGATCGAGACGAAGTCGCGCTCCTGGATCGTGAACGTGACGTCCTGCAGGACCGGCCGGCGGTCGTAGCGGAAGGCGACCCCCTGGAGCGAGACGACCGGCGCGCTCATGGGCCGCCTCCCCCGTCCGCGGCCCCGTCGTCGGCGGTCTCCGGCGCCAGGTGCGCGAGGATCGTCCGGGCGATCCGGCGCAGGTTGTCCGGGTAGTCCGGCGCCAGGGGATCGAGGACGGCGACGCCCATCCCCGTCTGCCGGGCCACGTTGCCGGCCAGGGTGCTGGAGAACTGGGGCTCGACGAAGATGGTCGTCACGCCCTGTTCGCGGGCCCGGCGCAGGGTCTGGACCAGCCGGCGTGGGCTCGGCTCCAGCCCGCCGTGCTCGATGGCCTCCTGGTGCAGCCCGAACTCGGCGGCGAAGTGCCCGAAGGCCGGGTGGAAGACCAGCAGGGTCTGCCCGCGGAGCGGGGCCAGCAGCCGGGAGAGCTCCGCCGAGAGGGCCCGCAGGGTGTCTCCCACGGCGGCCGCGCGCCGGCGGTAGCGTTCGGCGCCCGCGGGGTCGAGGCGGCAGAGGCCGGCGGCGGTGCTGTCGGCCAGGGCGACGGCCAGGCGCGGGCTGAGCCAGAGGTGGGGATCCGGCTCCCCGTCGATCCGGGGCGCCGGCGGTGGTGGGACGATCACCAGGTCCGGGGCGATGCTCCGCAGCCGGGGCAGGAGGTTGGCCTCCAGGGGAATGCCGGCGGTCAGGTACAGGTCGGTACGGGCCAGGCGGGCGACCTCCGCGGGGGAGGGGTCGAACGTCGCCGGCGAGGCGCCGGGCGCGACGACGACGAGCACCTTCGTCTCCGGTCCGGCGATCTGGCGGACGAACCACTGCTGGGGCGGGATGCTGACGGCCACGGTCAGCGCCGCCGCCGGCGCCGCCGCCAGCAGGAGCGCCAGGACCAGTCCGGCCCCCGGCCTGTACCGTCGTCCCGTTCCCATGGCTCGTCGTCCCTCTCGTGTCACGAAGGATGTGCCCGTTTCCGACAGCGACACATCATCGCAAGGACCGCGCGGGATGACAAGCTGTTACGCGCCCGCCAGCGAACGGCCGACCGCCGGGGCGATCCGCGCCAGGGACTCCATCAGCGCCGCGAAGCCGTCGGGGGTGAGGCTCTGGGCCCCGTCCGACAGCGCCTCCTCGGGGTGGGGATGGACCTCGACGATGATCCCGTCGGCGCCGGCCGCCAGGGCCGCCCGGGCCACCGCCGGGACCCAGTCGCGGACACCGACGGCGTGGCTGGGGTCGACGACGACCGGCAGGTGGGTCAGCGACTTCAGCGCCGGCACCGCCCCGATGTCGCAGGTGTTGCGCGTGGTCGTCTCGAAGGTGCGGATTCCCCGCTCGCAGAGCATGACCTGCCGGTTGCCGTTGGCCATGACGTACTCGGCGGCCAGCAGCAGCTCCTCCAGGGTCGACATCATGCCGCGCTTCAGCAGGACCGGCTTGCGCGACCGTCCCACCGCCTCCAGCAGGGCGTAGTTCTGCATGTTGCGGGCGCCCACCTGGAGGATGTCGGCGTGGGCGGCCACCAGGTCCACCTGCTCGGGGGACATGACCTCGGTCACCACGTCCAGGCCCGTGGCGGCGCGCGCCTCGGCCAGCAGGCGCAGTCCCTCCTCGCCCAGTCCCTGGAAGCTGTAGGGGGAGGTGCGCGGCTTGAAGGCGCCGCCGCGCAGGACGCGGGCGCCGGCGGCGACGACGATCCTGGCCGTCTCCAGCAGCTGGTCGCGGGACTCGACCGAGCACGGCCCGGCCATGACGACGAACTCCCGGCCGCCGACCTCGGCTCCGCGCAGCGGGATGACCGTCGGCTCGGGCTGTGCCTCCCGGGCGACCAGCTTGTAGGGGCGGGCCACCTCCTCGATCCGGACGACGCCGGGGAAGTCGGCCAGGTGGGCCAGGTCGGAAGCGGCGCGGGCGCCGACCACCCCGATGACCGTCTCGCGCCGGCCGTGGGAGGGACGGGCCTGGTAGCCCAACCGCTCGATCTCGCGGATGACGGCGCCGATGCGGGAGACAGGCGCGTCCGGTGCCATGACGATGATCATGTCGTCTCCTTCCCGGCGGCCGCGGTGACGGCCGCCTGCAACGAGGCCAGGAAGGTCAGGGCGGCGTCGACCTCGCCGCCGGCGGGCGCCGCGTCGACGGTCCGCAACAGGGCGCTGCCGACGATGACGCCATCGGCGATCGCCGCCACGGCGGCGGCCCGCTCCGGGTCGGAGATGCCGAAGCCCACGTAGCACGGCGTGGTCGTGTGGCGGCGCAGCGCCGCCAGCAGCTCCCGCAGCTCCCGTCCCGGGTCGGTCCGGCCGCCGGTCACCCCGGTGTGGCTGACGACGTAGAGGAAACCGCGCGCCTGCCGGCCGATCCGCTCCAGCCTCGCCTCGCCGCTGGTGGGCGCGACGAGGTCGACCAGGTCCAGGCCCGCCGCCCCGAGGGCGCCGCGCAGGGGAGCGGACTCCTCCAGCGGCACGTCGGGCAGGATGACCCCCCCGACGCCGGCGTCGGCGGCCAGGGCGGCGAACCGCTCCGGTCCCAGGCTCAGCACGGGGTTCAGGTAGGTCATCACCACCGGCAGCAGCCCCAGGTCGGTCGCGGCGGCTGCCAGGTCCAGGGCACCGCGCAGGGTCATGCCGGCGGCCAGGGCGCGCTGGGAGGCGGCCTGGATGACCGGTCCGTCGGCCACCGGGTCGGAGAACGGGACGCCGATCTCGACGATCTCGCAGCCGGCGTCGCGGACGGCCCGCAGCAGCTTGCCGGAGGTGGCGACGTCCGGGAAGCCGGCGGTCAGGTACGGGACCAGCTGCTTGCGACCCTCTTCGCGCAGGCGGACGGTCAGCTCGTGCAGGGTCATGACGCCTCCTCGTCGCTGCGGCCGTCGGCGGCCAGGCGCTCCAGGACGGCGGCCAGGTCCTTGTCGCCGCGTCCGGAGAGGTTGACCAGGACCAGCCGGTCCGGCTCCTCGCGGGCCAGGCGGGGCAGCAGGGCCAGGGCGTGGCTCGATTCCAGGGCCGGGATGATCCCCTCCCGCTCGCACAGCAGACGGAAGGCGTCCAGGGCCGCTTCGTCGTCCACGGCGGTGTAGACGGCCCTGCCGCTGTCCCGCAGGTGGCTGTGCTCGGGGCCGACCCCCGGATAGTCCAGGCCGGCGGCGATGGAGTGGGCGGGGACGACCTGGCCGTCGGCGTCCTGCATCAGGTAGCTGTAGGCACCGTGCAGGACACCGGGACGACCGCGGCCCAGGGCCGCGGCGTGGCGTTCGCCGTCGCCGCCGGCCTCGACGCCGTGGAGCCGGACCGCCGCGTCGTCGAGGAACGCCGTGAAGATCCCCAGGGCGTTCGATCCCCCGCCGACGCAGGCGACGACGTCGTCGGGCAGCCTCCCTTCCCGCTCGAGGATCTGGGCGCGGGCCTCGCGGCCGATGACCGCCTGGAAGTCGCGCACCAGTGCCGGGTAGGGGTGGGGCCCCACCGTGGAGCCGATGATGTAGTGTGTCGTCCGCACGTTGGTGACCCAGTCGCGGATCGCCTCGCTGGTGGCATCCTTGAGCGTCGCGCTGCCGCCGGTGACGGCACGCACCTCGGCGCCCAGCAGCTCCATCCGCTCCACGTTGGGCCGCTGGCGCTCCATGTCGACGGCGCCCATGTAGACGGTGCAGTCCAGGCCGAAGCGGGCACAGACCGTGGCCGTGGCCACCCCGTGCTGGCCGGCCCCGGTCTCGGCCACGATGCGACGCTTCCCCATGCGCACCGCCAGCAGGACCTGGCCCAGGCAGTTGTTGATCTTGTGGGCGCCGGTGTGGTTGAGGTCCTCCCGCTTCAGGTAGACGCGGCGCAGCCCCACGGCGTCCGCCAGCCGGTCGGCCCGGTACAGGGGCGTGGGCCGGCCGCCGTAGTCGCGCAGCAGGGCTTCCAGCGCGGCGGCGAAGGCGGGGTCGCGCCGGGCGTCGGCGTAGGCCTCCTCCAGCTCCAGCAGGCAGGGGACCAGGATCTCCGGGACGAACCGTCCCCCGTAGACGCCGAACCGGCCGGCGGTGTCGGGACGCTGCTCAGGCACGTCGGACCTCCTCGATGAAGCGGCGGACCAGGGTGGGGGACTTGCGGCCGGGGGCCCGCTCGACGCCGCTGCTGACGTCGACGACGGCCGGGGAGACCGCGGCGACGGCAGCGGCGACGTCGTCCGCGGTGAGCCGGCCGGCGAGGACGACGGGCAGCCCCTGGTGCCGGGCGGCACCGGCCGCCCGCTCCCACAGCGACTCCCGGGCGGCGCGGGTGGCACGGCGTCCCTTGGGCAGGTCGAAGAGCCACCATGCGGGCCGCAGCCGCGGGTCGGGATTCGGCTCGGCCAGCTGGATCTGCGGCAGGCCGGTCTGCTCGCGCAGGTTGCGGGCCAGGACGGGGTCGACCGGCCGGTGCAGCTGGAGCATGTCCAGGCCCACCATGCGGGCCGTGGCCGCGATGGCGACGCTGCTGCCGCAGACGAACACGCCCACCAGGGTCGCCTCGGGGACGGCCTCGCGGATCAACCGGGCCGTCGTCGTCGAGACCCGCCGCGGGCCGGGGGCGAAGACCAGCCCGATCCAGTCCGCGCCCGCCTCGTGGCACAGCCGGGCGTCCTCGACACAGGTGACACCGCAGATCTTCACCAGCACGCTCACGTCGTCCCTCCTCCGCGCAGCTCGTCCAGGGCGGCACCGGGATCGGCGCTGCCCAGCAGGTGGGTTCCCACGAGGAAGGCGTCGCAGCCGGCCCGGCGCAGGCGGAGCAGCTGTTCCCTCCCGGTCAGGCCGCTCTCGGCCACGAGCAGGGCGCCGGGCGGCTTGTGGCCGGCCAGGGCGAGGATCCGCCCGGGGTCGACCTGCAGCGTGTCCAGGTCGCGGCTGTTGATCCCCACGACCGCGGCCCCGGCCGCTGCGGCCCGGGCCAGCTCGTCCGCCGCGTGGCACTCGACCAGGGCCGTCATCCCCAGGGCTGCCGTCTCGTCCAGCAGCTCCCGCAGCGCCGTGTCGTCCAGCAGTCGGGCGATCAGCAGGACGGCATCGGCTCCCGCCCGCCACAGCTGGTGCAGCTGGCGCCGGTCGACGACGAACTCCTTGGCCAGCACCGGCAGCGGGACGGCGGCGCGGACCGGGGCGATGTCGTCAGGTCCGGTGCCGAAGCGCGGCTGGTCGACGACGATCGAGATGGCCGCCGCGCCGTGCCGGTGGTAGAGGCGGGCGAGGACGACCGGATCGGCGGCCGCCGGGAATCCCTCCGGCCGGCTCGGGGAGCGCCGCTTGATCTCGGCGATGATTCCCCCGCCGGCGATGGCCCCGGCGAACGGCCGCGGCGCCGGTCCGCACCGCTCGCCGCCCGCCGCGGGCAGCGAGGCGGCCAGGGCCCGCTTCTCGGCCACGATCCGTGCCAGCAACCCGCTCATGACGCCCCCCCGTCCGCGGCCTGCGGCGCCGCGCGGCGCCACCGCTCCAGGACCTCGCGGGCCGCCCCTTCGTCGACGGCCCGGCCGGCCAGCGCCACGCCCGAGGCCAGGTCGTCCACCCTTCCGGCCGCCAGCAGGGCGGCGCCGGCGTTCAGCAGGACGGCGTCGCGGGCGGGGCCGGGACGCCCGTCGAGGACCCGGGCGATGATCTGGGCGTTCTCGGCGGCGTCGCCGCCGCGCAGGTCCTCGGGCCGGCAGCGGGAGAGGCCGACCTCCTCCGGCGTCGTCTCCCAGGTGCGGACACCGCCGTCGCGCCACTCGGCGACGCGGGACCTGCCGCAGAGGGAGAACTCGTCCAGTCCCCCCTCGCCGTGGACGACCAGGGCCCGTTCGGCCCCCAGGGCACCCAGGACGGCTGCCAGCTGCTCCAGGCGCCGCGGGTCATAGACACCCACGACCTGCCGGCGGACCCGGCCGGGGTTGGTCAGCGGGCCCAGGAGGTTGAAGACCGTCCGCACCCCCAGTTCCCGGCGGACCGGCATGACGTGCCGCATGGCCGGGTGGCAGAGCGGCGCGAAGAAGAAGCCGATGCCGACCTCGGCGACGTCCCGGGCGGCGAGGTCCGGCGCCCGGTCCGGGGCCACCCCCAGGGCCGCCAGCACGTCCGCGCTGCCCGACCGCGAGGAGACCGAGCGGTTGCCGTGCTTGGCCACCGGCACACCGCAGCCGGCGACGACCAGCGCGGCGGCCGTCGAGATGTTGAAGGTCCCGCTCCCGTCGCCGCCGGTGCCGCAGGTGTCGACCGCGCCGGCGGGCAGCGGTGGCACCGCGACGGCGGCCTCGCGCATGGCGGCGGCCAGGCCGGCCAGCTCGTCGGTCGTCTCCCCCTTCATCCGCAGGGCCGTCAGCAGGGCGGCGGTCGTGGCCGGCGGCGTCTCGCCGCCGATCATCAGGGTCATCAGCTCGCCGGCCTGCTCGCGGGTGAGGTCCCGGCCGGCCAGCAGCCGCTCCAGCGACGCCCGCGCCGGGTTCGCCGCGCCGCGCCCGCTCACGCCGTCACCGTCCCGGCCAGGCGCAGGAAGTTGCGCAGCAGATCGGGCCCCTCGGTCGTCAGGATCGACTCGGGGTGAAACTGGACCCCCTCGACGGGGCGGTCGGGCAGGCGCACTCCCATGATCTCGCCCTCGGCGGTGTAGGCGCTGACCTCCAGGCCGGCGGGCAGGTCCTCCTCCCGCACCAGCAGGCTGTGGTAGCGGGTCGCCGTGAACGGGTTGGACAGTCCCCGGTAGATGGTCCGGCCGTCGTGGTACACAGGCGAGGTCTTGCCGTGCATGATCCGGTCGGCGCGGGTGATCCGCCCGCCCAGGGCCGCCACCAGGGACTGGTGCCCCAGGCAGACACCCAGCAGCGGGACGCTGTCCAGGCAGCGCCGGATCAGCGGGACCGAGATGCCGGCGTCCTCCGGCCTGCCGGGACCGGGGGAGATGATGATCGACTCGGGTCGCAGGGCCAGGACCTGCTCGACGGTCAGCGCGTCGTTGCGCTCGACCCGGACCTCGACCCCCAGGACCTGCAGGGCCTGGACGATGTTCCAGGTGAAGGAGTCGTAGTTGTCGATGACCAGGTGCATCACGTCCTCCCCTCGGCGACGGCCACGGCGCTGCGCAGCGCGGCCAGCTTCTCCTCGGTCTCGGTGAACTCGCGCTCGGGATCGGAGTCGGCGACGATCCCCGCCCCGGCCTGGAGCCGGTAGCGGCCGCGGCGCAGCAGCAGGGTCCGGATCCCGATGCAGAGGTCCAGGTCGCCGTCGGGGGTGAAGTACCCGACGGCGCCCGCGTAGGGGCCGCGGCGGTGGGGCTCCAGCTCGCCGATCAGCTGCATGGCGCGGATCTTCGGCGCCCCGCTGACGGTCCCGGCCGGGAAGGCGGCGCGCAGCAGGTCGAACATGTCGGCGTCGTCGCGCAGCTCGCCGGTGACCCGCGAGACCAGGTGCATGACGTGGGAGTAGCGCTCCACGCTCATGAACGTCTCGGTCCGCACCGTCCCGGGGGCGCAGACCCGGCCCAGGTCGTTGCGGCCCAGGTCCACCAGCATGACGTGCTCGGCCCGCTCCTTGGGGTCCTGGCGCAGCTCCTCGGCCAGGGCGTGGTCCCGGGCCGGATCCTCGTCCCGCCGCCGGGTGCCGGCGATGGGGTCGACCGCGACGCGGCGGCCCTGCTTGCGGACCAGGACCTCGGGCGAGGAGCCGACCACCTGGAACGACCCGCAGTCGAGCAGGTAGAGGTACGGGCTCGGGTTGAGGATCCGCAGGGCGCGGTAGAGGGAGAGGGCGGAGGCGGTGGTCTCGCCCTCGACGGCGCGGGAGAGGACGATCTGGAAGGCGTCGCCCGCCAGGATGTGCTCCCGGGCCCGCGCGACGGCGGCCAGGAAGTCCTCGCGCGGGAAGAGGTCCCGCGCCGGCGCCGGGGTCGCGGGCGTGTCGCGGACCGGCGTGGGAGGCAGCGGCGCGGCCAGGGCGGCGAGCAGCTCCTGCAGGCGGGCCTCGGCCGCCGCCACGTCGCCGTCGTCGTCTCCCAGGACCTGCAGCTCGATCTCGCTGCGGACGTGGTCGAAGGCGGCGACGGCGGTGGGGATCTGCAGGTGGTAGAGCGGGAAACCGCTCGCGGCCGCCGGCAGCGGCACACCGTCGAAGACGGCCGCCAGGTCGAACGACAGCAGGCCGACGGCGCCGCCCAGGGGACCGGCCGTGGCCACCCCGGCGTGGCGGTGGCGGGCCAGCTCCTCCCGCAGCGGGGCGAAGGGGGCGTCCGGCGAGAAGGGGAGGGAGCGCTCCTCGCCGCGGGCGGCGATCGTCACCCGCCGCTCGTCGGCGGTGATCGTCGTGCCCGGTCCCAGGCCGATGAAGGAGTAGCGTCCCCGCTGCACCCCCCGCTCGACGCTCTCCAGCAGGAAGCTGGCCCCGACCGGCTGGAGCTTCAGGAAGGCGGAGACGGGCGTCTCCAGGTCCGCGGCGATGCGGGCGGTGACGACGGGTCGTCGGGGCGGCTGGTTGTCCGGTCGTTGCTTCACGGTGGCCTCCGGTCGTTCACGGGCACGCAAAAACACCTCCATCACCGGATGGAGGTGCCGCTGGTCTGTCGTCGTGCTAGTTGCGGTCAGTCACGAGGGGAACCGGCGATCCCGTCCATCCGGTGTCGCGGGCCACGCCATCGCCAGCCGCACAGCGGCTGCCGGGGGAGCGTGGCCAGGGAGGACGGGAAACGGTTCATCGCCAGGTGTTCCTCTTGGTGAACGTGCGTGACTGCGACTCCCGATCATTCTAGACCGGATCGCTCGTGACGTCAATACCCGATTCACCCGTGTCCGGCGGCGCCGTCCCTGCGCAGGCGATCCGGGGTGGCGTGGGGGAACCGGCTCGTGATATCATACGGACCAAGTCGGATTCATTGCAGCCCACCCCCCGCCACAGCCCGAGGAGATCGACCCATGTCCCGTCATTCCTGCAACCGCCACCTGCGGCGGTGTCCGGGTGTGCTCGTCGTCCTGCTGCTCACCCTGCTGGCCGTCGCGCCGGCGGTCCTGGCCTCGGGCCGCGTCGTGCTGGGGGAACTGTTCTCCACCGACGGGTGACCCTACTGTCCCTCCGCGGTCGCGGGGTTCCAGCAGCTCGTCCAGGAGTACGACAGCAGCCGGTTCGTGCCGGTCACGTGGTACCTGAACGCCCCCTACAGCATCCCCGACGGTGTATCGCGCTTCTACTGGTACGGCTTCTCGGGGACACCGTCGGTCATGTTCGACGGCAACACCCCGGTCGTCGGCGGATCGGCATCCGGCAGCATGTACAGCAGCTACCAGCCGATCGTCCAGAACCACCTGGGTGATCCCAGTCCCCTGCAGATGGTCGGTTCCTACGCCCTCTACGGCGTCACCGGCTCGGTCGACATCCAGATCACCGTCACCGCACCGATCACCACGACCAGCAACAGGGTCCGCCTGGTCGTCGTGGAGAACGGTGCCCACGGCCAGGTGAACCTGGCCCGGCTCTACCTGCCCGAGGCCGCGTTCACCCTGACCGACGTCGGGCAGTCGATGACCATCCACCGCGACTTCGCCATCGACGGGGGCTGGAACCTGGACAACCTGGGGGTCGTCGCCTTCGTCCAGAGCGACGCCGGCGACAAGCCGGTCCTGCAGTGCGTCGCGGCGCAGGCGGACTACGTCGGCACGATCGTCGTCGACGCCGAGCCCGACGGCCTGGAGGCGGAGTGGACCCTGACCGGACCGGGCGGCTACCTCTATCACGGGGTCGACGACCGGGCGCTGCAGGTCTTCCTCGCTGGCGACTACACGATCACCTGGGAGCCGATCCCCGGCTGGGATCCGCCGTCGCCCGCCCAGGAGACGCGGACCCTGGTCCAGGACGGCCAGGTCACCTTCGTCGGCCAGTACGGCAACCCGCCGTTCACCGCCGTCACCGACGCCGAGATGGGACACCAGCTCCAGGCCGCGCGCGGGGTCGCCATGTGGGACATCGACCGCGACGGCGACCTCGACATCTACGTCACCGCGCCGGGCGAGCCGAACGTCTGGTTCCGCAACGACGGCGGCGGGAACTGGACGGCCGTCACGACGGGAGAGCTGGCCGTCGACGGGCAGGACATGGCCGCGGTCTTCTGCGACTACGACGGCGACGGGCGGGCGGACCTCTACGTCGTCCGCTACGGCGAGCCCAACCTGCTGCTCCACGACGACGGCGGGTCCTGGCACGACGCCGCCTACGGCGACGCCGCCGACGCCGGCGCCGGCGTGGCCGCCAGCTGGGCCGACTACGACGGCAACGGCCTGCCCGATCTCTACGTCGTCAACAACGGCGGGGAGAGCAGGCTCCTGAAGAGCTACGGCGATTTCGGCGGCGAGAACTGGTTCTTCCTGAAGGCCTCCGGCCCGCCGACGTCCACCGGTCCGGCCTCGGCCGGGATCTGGGGCGACTACGACGGCGACGGCGACCCGGACTTCTACCAGGTGAACGCCTCGGCCGCCAACGCCCTCTACCGCAACGACCATCCCTACGGCTTCAGCGAGCCGACCGGGGCGTCGGTCCTGGCCGACAACGGCGTCGGCGCCGCCGCGGCCTGGGGCGACTACGACAACGACGGCGACCTGGATCTCTACCTCTCCAACGACGGCGGGCTGGACCACCTGTTCGTCAACGCCGCCGGCTCCTTCTCCCAGGTGCCCGGCGACAATCTCGCCGACGCCGGTCACGGCCGGGGAGTGGCCTGGGGCGACTTCGACAACGACGGCGACCTGGACCTCTACCTGGTCCGCCATGGCGAGTACGACCGGCTGCTGCGCAACGACGGCGGCGGCGTCTTCACGCGCATCCCGCTGGGGATCGCCGGGACGGGGGGGCTGGGCAACGGCTGCGCCTGGGGCGACGTGGACGGCGACGGCGACCTGGACCTCTTCGTCGCCAACGAGGGGGGACCGTCGCTGCTGCTGCTGAACAACCTGCAGGGCGGCCAGCACTGGCTGCACGTCGACCTGGTCGGCACGACGGCCAACACCGGTGCCGTCGGCGCCCGGGTCCGGGTCGTCGCGGGCGGGGTGCGGCAGCTGCGGGAGGTCACCGCCGGGACCGGCTACGCCTCCCAGGAGTCGCCCACCCTGGAGTTCGGCCTCGGCACGGCGTCGGTGGTCGACAGCCTCTACGTGCGCTGGCCCGACGGGAGCACCCTGCTGCTGACCGGTGTACCCGTCGACCGGAAGCAGACGATCGTCCAGGGCGGCTCGACGGCCGTGCCCGGTCCCGCGCCCTGGGCCGGCGTCGAGCTGGCCAGGCCCTACCCCAACCCGTTCAACCCCGAGGTCGCCATCGGCTACACCCTGGCGGCGGCGGGACCGGTGTCGCTGGAGGTCTTCGACGGGAGGGGGCGCCGGGTGCGCACGCTGCACGACGGACCCCAGGACGCCGGGGGACACCGGGTCGTCTGGCGCGGTCGCGACGACGACGGCCGGCCGCTGGCCTCGGGCACCTACCTGGTGCGCCTGCGGGCGGCGGGCGTCCAGCGGACGACGACGGTCACGCTGGTCAAGTGAGTCCCCACCCGCGGCGCGGGAGAGGGGCGGGGCGAGGGCTCCGGACCGAGGTCCGGGGCCCTCGTCAGCGGTAGCTGGCCTTGATCTCCCCCCAGCTCCTTCCTGCGGCAGGGACGAGGACGGCCAGGTCCGCCAGGAAGGCGGCCAGTCGCGGCCCGACCGTCGCGTTGGCCGTGACGTTGGGATGGGAGTCGCCGTCGGTGTGGGAGCGCTCGTAGTCGTAGCGCAGCATGTTCCGCACGTCGCTGCCGTCGTCGGGATGGGCCAGCTGGTCGAAGAGGTCGAAGAAGGCGACGTTGGGATGGCCGGCCAGGAACGCCGGACTGCCGAGCCAGTCGGCGAAGGCGCGGGCCCGGTCGGCGTCGTCCAGGTCGGTGGCCAGCCGGTGGCGCGGCGGGGGCGAGAGGACGACGAACAGGCGGTCCGGGTGGGCATCGAAGACCTGGGCCATCTCCCCGTACCAGCGCTGGTAGTCGGCGAGCTGGGCGTCGCTGGTGATGGCCGACGCCGTGTAGCAGGACTTGAAGGCGATGACCGTGAAGCGGGACAGCAGCGAGTCGCGGGTGGCGTTGCCGGTGGTCCAGATGTCGTGCCAGCCGTCGGGGTCCGTGTCGTCACCGGGGATCTGGAAGCTGTAGCCCAGCGTCTGGCCCTGCGGATCGGTCAGTCCGATGTCGTTGTAGTCGTGGTCCCAGAGACGCAGGTCCAGGCCGCGCGCGGCGCCCAGCTGTGACAGCTCCTCTCGTATCGCTCCCTCCTGCAGCAGGTTCCTGCCGACGGAATGGTGGACGAAGATGATCGGGACCGCCGTCTGAGCGGCGGCGGGCGCTAGGCCGCCGGCCAGGGTACCGGCGACCAGGATCGCTATGAAAGTGCGCATGGTCTCTCCCTCCTGTGCGCTGAAGAGAATAATGATAGCACGAACTCCGCCGCGGTGGGAGATGATCCCGGTGTCGCATCCGTGTTATCCTTGACAGGAGTCTGCAGCCGAAAGGCGGGTCTTCGATGTGTCGTCTCCAGGTGCTGCTGTGCGGATTGCTGCTGCTCGTCACCACGACCGCGGCCGGGACCGAGGTGACCGTCTCCTATGCCTACCCCCTGATCTACGAGTGGACGCCGCCCGCCGACACCGCCCTGGAGGGGGCGATCGGGACGACCTTCGCCGGCGATACGACGCTCTCGCTGCTCGAGCCCGACTCGAGCCTCTTCCGTCTCAACACGACGACCTGGCGCTACTACTTCCGCTGGAACGCCACCGAGCCCAAGATCGTCGCCTTCCTGGGTGGCGACGGGGACACGGTGACGGTGACGGCCTGGCCCGAGCCGGTCACGCCCTACGCTCCCGGCCGGCACGACGTTCCCACCTTCCACCTGCAGACCGCCCCGGCGAACCTCTGGGATCCCGCGACGGGCATCTACTGCTGGGGGGACTCGACCAATTTCGAGCAGCGCGGCGAGGAGTGGGAGCGCCCGGCGACCCTGACGATCCGTGACGCCGACGGCGGGGTGATCCTGGCCGGCGAACCGGTGGGACTGCGGATCCATGGCGAGACCAGTCGCCAGTTCGCCCAGAAGGGGCTGCGGATCTACTTCGACGACTACGGGTCGTCCGACGACGTCCTGCTCGACCTGTTCGGCGGGAGCCGCGAGCCGTTCAGCCGCCTCGTCCTGCGCACGGCCCGCTACCCCGAGTTCTGCCTCCGCGACAACCTGGCCAACACGGCGTTCCTCGACCTGGGGCACCTCGGCAGCCGCTACCGGTTCGTGGCCCTCTACCTGAACGACGAGTACTGGGGCGGCTACAACCTGCGCGAGAGGCTGGACTCCCGCTGGGCGGAGACGACGCTCGGGCTGCCGGCCGGCGGCTACGCGCTGGTCAAGGACGGGCAGACCATCGCCGGGAACGGGGGCGACTGGGACGGCCTGCTCTGGTGGGCCAGCCGCCCGGCCGACTACACCGATCCCGCCTGGTACCAGCAGCTCGCCGGGCGGCTGGACCTGGACAGCTACACCGACTGGCTGATCGTCAACATCCTGCTGGCCACCGCCGACAACGGCTACATCAACAACGTCGCCCAGCTCCGGATCGGCGACGGTCCCTGGCGGATCGTCATGTGGGACGAGGACGACGTCATGCTGCCGGAGAACGTCGGGGCCGACCTGTTCCGCTTCTTCAGCGCCGCTTCCGCCGACCAGTTCGCCGCCTGGCGCCCACCGGTCTGGTACATGGGGGGCTGGACCGAGCGGGTCCAGCTCTGGTGCGACCTGTTCCGGCACGCCCTGCAGAACCCCGCCTTCCGGGACGGCTTCTCCGCCCGCTGGGACGAGCTGACGGCGGGGCCGCTCTCCCTTTCCGCCCTGCTGGACCGTCTCGACGTCCTCGTCCGGGAGCAGGCGCGCGAGATCCCGGCCCACGGAGAGCGCTGGGGCTGGAACGCGACCGCCTACGCCGACCGGGTCGCCGAGATCGAGCAGTTCCTCGCCGACAGGCTGCCGCTGGCCCGGGCACAGAAGAGCGACTTCTTCGCCACCTTCCACGAGTCCGTCGCCCTGAGCGACCTGCAGGCCGTGCGCGACGGGCGCCGGGTCCGGGTGACCTGGCGGACCGAGCACGAGGAGGGCCTGGACGGTTTCGTCCTGATGCGCGCCGAGGGGACGCCGGAGGGATTCGTCGAGATCGCCTCCTACCGGGAGCTGCCGGAGCTGCGGGGACACAACACGGACCAGCCCGTCGACTACGTCTACGACGACGAGTCCCTGCCCGCCGGCGGTACCCTCTTCTATCGCCTCCG
The DNA here is from genome assembly GCA_964436825.1 of uncultured Fibrobacteraceae bacterium. Taxonomy (GTDB): domain Bacteria; phylum Krumholzibacteriota; class Krumholzibacteriia; order LZORAL124-64-63; family LZORAL124-64-63; genus CAYTEO01. Next base: position 19,990 of record CAYTEO010000020.1, read on the forward strand.
TCACGAGACCCTCGACGGCGAGCGGATCCTCCACGTCTGGTACGCCACGGTCGAGCTGACGCCACCCCCGCCGCTGGTCGTCAACGAGCTGCTGGCCAGCAACGACACCGTCCTGGCCGACGAGTTCGGGGAGTTCGACGACTGGGTCGAGCTGTACAATGCCGGCAGCGACACGGTCTCCCTCGACGGTCTCTACCTCTCCGACGACCCCCTGCAACCGCTGCGCTGGCCCCTTCCCGACCTGGCGATCCCGCCGTCCGGATACCTGCTCGTCTGGTGCGACGACGACCCGGAGCAGGGACTGCTCCACGCGCCCTTCAAGCTCAGTGCCTCCGGCGAGGCCGTCGTCGTGACCGCGAGCGACGGCAGGACGGTCGACCAGGTGGTCTTCGGTCCCCAGACGACCGACGTCTCCTACGGGCGGGTGGGGGACGGCGGGAGCGACTGGACCTGCTTCACCCGCCCCACCCCGGGGCAACCCAACGCCGCTGCCACGGGCATCGCGGAGCCGTGGCGCATCCTGCTGGCGCCGCCGCGGCCCAATCCGGCCCGGAGCGGGACGGACGTCCTGCTGCGTCTGCCGTACGGCGGGGCCGAGGTCTTGCTGGAAGTCTACGACCTGCGCGGACGCCGGCTCAGGCGGCTCTGGGGTGGCCGGCTGCCGGGCGGGGAGCGACGCTTCCACTGGGACCGGCGGGACGACGCCGGGCGCGGGGTGGCCGCCGGGACCTATCTGCTGCGGGCCGTCGTCGACGGCCGTCCGGAGCTGCGCAAGGTCGTTCTGATCCGTTGATCCTGGAGGGACGGGAGAGGCAAAGGCCCGGTGCCTTCGGAGCGCCGGGCCGGTCGGATGGTGCGTTGTTACCAGGCGGGTCGATCGTTGCGCGGGGCGCGGGGCCGGGCCTCGTTGACCGTCAGGTCCCGGCCGCCGAACTCGCGGCCGTTGAGGCCGTCGATGGCCTGCTGCGCCTCGCTGGCGTTGGGCATCTCGACGAAACCGAAGCCCTTGGGGCGACCGGTCATCCGGTCGGAGATCAGCACGACGTCATCGACTTGACCGAACTGGGCGAACAGTTCCCGCACCTCCGCCTCGGTCGAGCGGAAGTTGAGGTTGCCGACATAGATCCTCAACGAGACACTTCCTTTGCTTGCAGGAACTGCTGCACACCGGCAGGGGAGGGCAGGACAGGACCTGACAAACCGTGGGACATGGCGGTCGGCGACCGCCTCGGACGGTCGGATCGTAACGAATCCGCGGTGGCGAGGCAAGGACGATTCGCTCAGCGCCCGTGCCCGTGGTCACGCCGATGGGACCAGGAAGGCCCTCCCAGCAAACCGGCCAGGAAACCGCTGCCGGCTCCCAGGTGGATGGCGACCAGGCACCCCAGGATGCGCCACCAGAGGGCGGGCTTCCCGGCGCGCCTTGCCGCCAGCAGCGACGTCACGGTCCCTGTCAGCAGATAACCGCCCGCCAGCAGGCACCAGACGCGCCATGCCGGCGGCCACAGCAGGCCGAGCAGCGGCAGCAGGGCGGCGGTGAGGGTGAACACCGAGAGCAGGGGCGCCAGGCCCAGTCTCCAGGAGGGCCGCAGCCGCCACATCCGCGCCCGCCCGAAACCGTAGCGGTAGAGCTGGCGCAGCAGGGCCAGCCAGCTCGATCGCGGGACATAGGCGACGGCGAAGTCCGGGTGATGGACGGCCTGCACGCCGCTGCGGCTGACGCGGTCGTTGAACTCCAGATCCTCGCAGGCGTCGAACGACTCGTCGACCCCGCCCAGCTCCAGGTAGAGGTCCCGGCGGTACCCGCAGCCGGCGCTCAGCGGCGAGCAGTGCGTGCTGCCGCAGCGGTAGATGTGGGAGTTGGCGTCGTGACCCAGCCAGCAGCCGCGGGCCAGGGCGACGGCCTGCTGGAAGGGGGACAACCGCTCGCCCCACAGGGGCTGGGGCCGGGAGACGCAGTCCGCGCCGTCGCGGAAGGCGGCCAGGACGGCGGGCAGCATCCGCGGGGAGAGGATGCGGCAGTGACCGTCGACGAACAGGATGTAGGGCGCGCGGGCGGCGGCGGCCCCGATGTTGCGGGCGGCCCCGGCCAGACGGCGCGGGTTGTCCAGCAGGCGGATCGTCCCGTGGGTCGCCGCCAGCCGCGACACACGCGCGCGCGTGTCGTCGTCGCTGCGGCCGTCGACGACGATGATCTCGTAGCTCTCCTCCGGGAGGTCCTGGTCCAGCAGGTCCTGGAGAATGCGCTCGATGTACTCCGCCTCGTTGCGCACCGGGAGGATGACGGAGATCTCCGGTGCGACCTTGTCGGGGGTCTCTCTCAAGCCGTCCACTCCTGTTCCGGTTCGCCGTTCGGGGCCCGGACCTTACAACCGCAGAGGGTATCGGCACAATCCCGGGGCCCTGAACTCCCGCTCCCTGCTCAGGCGGAGGACTCCAGCAGGTCGTCCAGGTCCTCGAACTCCTCGGCGTGCAGGATCTCGTAGGCGTGGGCCGGGGAACGCGCATGGTAGAGCTGGGCCTGCAGGTCCCGATCGGTCCCGATGGTGCGGGACAGGGCGGCGAGGACCTCCAGGTAGCGTCTCCCGTCGCGGCGCGGCGCGACGATGACCACGACGCAGTGGAGGGGCTGCCCGTCGGGTGTCTCCGCCGCCAGGCCCCGGCGGCTGATCCCGAGGACGCCGCTCAGCGGGATGTCCTCGTCCAGCAGGCAGTGGGGGATGGCCAGACCGTTGCCGACGCAGGTGGACATGGACCGTTCCCGTTCCAGGATCCTGGATGTCAGCTCCTCCGGGGTGATGCCCAGCCGGCAGCTGCGGACCATCATCCCGACGAGCTGGTCGACGGCCTCCTCGAGGGTGGGACCGGTCAGGTCGGTGGTGATGCACTCCTCGCGGAGGAAGTCGATCAGGTGCGGCCGGTCGCGGCCGGCCTCGCCGGACCGCTGCAGGGCCAGGCGGGTCAGCAACGGACCGATCAGTTCGTTGAGGGTGACGGTCGTCAGACCGACCGCCAGCAGGATGTCGCGCACGACGGCCAGTGACGGGTCCTGCCTGACCAGCAGGAGCAGTCCGACGGCCACGCCCGCCTGGGGCACCAGCGCCGGTCCCAGGTAGAGCCGCGTGCTGCGGGGGGCGTCGGCCAGGGTCATCGCCAGCCAGGCGGCCCCGGTCTTGGCGGCGGCCCGTCCGACGACGACCAGCAGCGCCAGCAGGCCCGCCGGCGCCAGGTAGGCGAAGTTCAGCTCCATGCCGGCGACGGTGAAGAAGACGGCCAGGATCGCCCCCTCGAAGTTGGCGAAGACCCGGTGGCCGATCTCCTCCTTCTCCGGCTCCAGGTTGGCCAGGGCCACCCCGAGCATCAGGCAGGACAGCAGGGGGGAGACCCCCAGGGTCGTCGACAGGCCGATCGTGCCCAGGATGGCCGTCAGCGAGGCCGTCGCCAGCCGGTCGCTGCGGACGACGTGGCGGGTCAGCCAGGTCAACAGCAGGCCGATGCCGCCGCCCAGCAGCAGGGAGAGGACGAGTTGCCGCAGCGGGGCGGCCAGGACGAGCAGCGGGTGGTGGGCCCCCTCGGGGGAGAGCTCGGCCCGCGTGGCGGCCAGGGCCAGCTCGAACAGGACGATGCAGGCCAGGTTGTTCAGGGCGACGGCGGCCACCAGCGTCTTGACGAAGATGCCGCGGGCGCGGGTCTCCTTGACCAGCGTGACGATCGTCGCCGGCGCGGTGGCGATGGACATGGTGCCCAGCAGCAGGCCCAGGGACCAGTGCTGCCCCCCGCCCAGCAGCACCGCCGCGAAGACCAGCGCAGGGACCAGGACGATCTCGCCGGTGACGAGCAGCAGCAGGCGCCGGGCGGCGATCCGCAGGCGCGGCCACTGGAGGTGGTGGCCCACCGCCACGGCGATCAGGCCCAGGGCGAAGTTGGTGACAGGCAGCAGGCCGTCGACGGCCGCGTGGTCGAACAGGGCCAGGGCCGAGGGACCGATCAGGACACCGACGAGGATCTGTCCCGTCATCGACGGCAGCCGCCAGCGTCGGACCAGATCGCTGGCGGCCATGCTGATCAGCAGCAGGAGGGCCAGGGAGAGTAGGGGGTTGATCTGGTGCATCTCGGGTTCCGTCCTCGCCGTGGTTCCGGTGCCGGTCCGCCGCCGAGGATAGCAGCGGCCGCCGTCCGCGGCCAGCCGGATCCGGCCGCTGGCGCCCGCGACCACCGCGGTGCTATCGTGGCGGGACGACCCGGCACGAAAGGCGGCGACCGATGCGGCGACGGATCCTCCATGTCCTCTCCCAGCGACCGGGCCGGACCGGCAGCGGCACGACGCTCGCGGCGCTGGTCCGCCACGCCGCCGCCGACGGCTGGCGGCAGCGGGTCGTCGTCGGGGTGCCCGCCGGCGAGATGCCCGAGCTGCCGGGCATCGCGGCGGCGGACGTGCAGCCCCTCCACTTCGGGACGGAGGAGCTTCCCTTCCCGGTGCCGGGCATGAGCGACGTCATGCCCTACCCCAGCTCCGTCTTCTCGCGCCTCACTCCCGGCCAGGTCGAGCGCTACCTGGCCGCCTGGCGCAAGCACCTTGCCGCCGTCGTCGCCGGGTTCGCGCCCGACGTCATCCACGTCCACCACGTCTGGCTGGTGGCCTCGCTGGTCAAGGACGCGGCGCCCGGCGTGCCGGTCGTCGACCAGTGCCACGCCACGGGCCTGCGCCAGCGGCTGCTCTGCCCGCACCTGGCGCCGCTGGTGGCGCGGGGCTGCCGCCGCAACGACCGCTTCCTGGTCCTGCACCGGGAGCACGCCGCCGCCCTGTCCGGTTTCCTGGGGGTGCCGCCGGAGCGGATCACCGTCGTCGGCGCCGGCTACCGCGACGACCTGTTCCGCCTGGAGGCGCCGGCGCGCCCGCGGGGCCCGCGGCTGCTCTACGTGGGGAAGCTGGCGGATGCCAAGGGGCTGCCGTGGCTGCTGGACGCGGTCGCTGCCCTGGCGGCGCGGGGCACGTCCCTGGAGCTGCACGTGGCCGGCGACGGCGGCGGGGAGGAGGCGGACCGGCTGCGCCGCCGGCTGCGGGAGATGGCGCCCCTGGTCACCTGGCACGGTGCCCTGGCACAGCCCGACCTGGCGGCGCTGATGAACCGCTGCGCCGTCTGCGTCCTGCCGTCGTTCTACGAGGGGGTGCCGCTGGTCCTGGTCGAGGCGGCCGCCTGCGGCTGCAGGCTGGTGGCCACGGCCCTGCCGGGGATCGTCTCCGAGCTGGCACCCGCCCTGGGCCCGCGGCTCCGGCTGGTGACGCCGCCCCGTCTCCGGCGCGGCGACGAGCCGCTGCCGGAGGACCTGCCGCGCTTCGTCGCCGACCTGGCCGACGCCCTGGCGGCGGCGCTGGGGGAGGCCGCCGGGGCGCCCCCCGTCCCGTTGCCGCCGGGTGCGCTGGAACCATTCGGCTGGCGCGCTGTCTACCGACGTGTCGCGAACGTGTGGCTGGAACTGTGCGCCGGCGCCGCCGGGCGACCGGTCGCGGAAGGAGGTCCCTGACATGGTGCTGCTGGAGTTCTCCATGTACCCCACCGACAAGGGCGAGAGCGTCTCCGACTACGTGAAGCGCTCCCTGGAGATCATCGACGACAGCGGCCTGCCGTACCGGCTCGGCCCCATGGGGACGACCCTGGAGGGGGAGTGGGACGAGGTCATGGCCGTCGTGACACGCTGTTTCGAGCAGATGCGCGGGGACTGCCGGCGCATCGCCTGCCAGATCAAGATCGACTACCGCGAGGGCCGCAAGGGCGCCCTGGAGAGCAAGGTCGAGACGCTGCGGCGCAAGACCGGCCGCGAGCTGCGGACCTGACGGGCACGCGGGCAGCGCGGTGCGAACTCAGGGCGGGGGCAGTCCGGCCAGCTCGCGCGCCCGCAGCAGGACGTCGTCGAGCATCGCCGGGGTCAACCGGCCCGAGTTCGTGTTGCGGAAGCTGACGTGGTAGGTGTCGATCAGCCACGTCCCGTCGGGCAGCTCGTAAGCGGCGCCGTGGCGGAACGGGTGGCGGGCCTTGACGATGACCCGTCCCCGGGAGACGAGCAGGTCCAGGTAGGCGTCGTGGCCGATCTTCCCCATCCCGATGACCACGCGCAGGCGGGGCAGGTGGTCCAGGTCGTAGGCCAGCCACGGCCGGCAGCGGCGGATCTCGTCGCGCAGCGGCACGTTCTGGGGCGGGACGCAACGCAGCGCCGAGGTGACCCAGAGGTCGCGGACGCGCAGGCCGTCGTCGCGGCGCTCGGTCGTGGGGCGGTCCGTGAAGCCGCAGCGGTGCAGGGCCGGGAAGAGGAAGGCGCCGCTGGCGTCGCCGGTGAACATCCGCCCGGTGCGGTTGGCGCCGTGGGCCCCGGGGGCCAGGCCGATCAGGGCGACGGGCGCCCGGGGGTCGCCGAACCCGGGCAGGGGCCGGCCCCAGTACTCCCAGTCCATGTAGGCGCGCCGCTTCTCGCGGGCCACCCGCTCCCGCCAGTGGGCCAGGCGCGGGCAGCGCCGGCAGGCGAGCAGCTCCGGCGGGGCGGGATCGAAGGGGGTGTCGTCTCTGGCCATGGCAGCAAGGGTACTCGATTCTCCCTTCCGGCGAAAGGGGCGGAACTCATAGTCGAGTATCGGGTTTCCCTTGATCGAGTGCCGTCGCGGTGACATCTTACCGTGACACCTGCCCCCGCCGTACACCATCGATCCGGAGGGAGTTTCCATGCGCCGCACGCTCTGGTTGCCCGTCGTCCTGCTGCTGGTCCTGCCGCTGCTCGCCTTTGCCCGGGAGCTGCCTGCCGTCTACGGCGCCGGTGTCGGGGACGAGGCCGTCACCCCCATCAGCAAGATCCTTTCCCATCCCGAGAAGTTCGACGGCAAGCAGGTGAAGATCAGCGGGACCGTCGTGGCCGTCTGCGAGCACCGTGGCTGCTGGGTCGAGCTGGCGTCGGACCGGGAGGGCGAGACCCTGCGCGTCAAGGTCGAGGACGGCAAGATCGTCTTCCCGCGGGAGATCGTCGGCCACCGGCTGACGGCCGAGGGGACCTTCACGATCCACAACCTCGACCTGGAGACGACCCGCAAGGTCTGCAGCATGCAGGCCGAGAAGGAGGGCAAGCAGCTCGATCCGGCCGCCATCACCGAGTGCATGAAGGTCTACCAGGTCCACGGGACCGGAGCCGTCCTCGAACGCTGAGCCGTGTCGACCTTCCGCAGGGTCTGCCGCTGGCTGCACCGGGAGCTGGGGTTCCTGGCGGTCGGGTTGACGCTGGTCTACGCGGTCAGCGGGATTGCCGTCAACCACATCCACCACTGGGATCCCAGCTACCGGCGGACGGTCGAGCGCTCGGCCATCGCGCCGCCCGGGACCGGGCCCACCGCCGAGGTGGTCCCGGTCGTCCTGTCGCGCCTGGCACTCGCCGACTCCGTGCTCGATACCTGGCGGGCCCGACCGGAGCTGCTGCAGGTCTTCGTCGAGGGGGCCGTCTACGACGTCCGGCTGGACACCGGCGAGGTCGTCCGCCGCGGTTCCAGACCCCGTCCCCTGCTCTACGACCTCAACTTCATGCACCTGAACCGGGGCAAGGGGCCGTGGACGGGAATCGCCGACGCCTACGCCGCGGTGCTGGCCGTCCTGGCCATCACCGGCATCTTCCTGGTGCGGGGCCGGCGGGGCCTGGCCGGACGTGGCGGTCTGCTGATGGCCGCCGGTTTCCTGCTGCCGCTGCTGTACGCCCTCTGGGTCCGCGGGGGCTAGCCCGCGCCGCTGCAGGGGGCGGGCCGGACACGCTTTCCGTGACACAACCGTCGGCTTGACTCTCCCTGGGCCCCGCTCTAGCTTGGGCCGCGTCGGCGCCGCGATCCCCGGCGCCTGGGCGCGGCCACCCGGGAGGTTCCCCTTGAGCGTGACGATCGGCATCCGGTGCGAGGACAAGAACGAGTGGGAACGCCGGGTTCCCCTGACGCCCGCCGACGCGGCCGCGGTCCAGGCGGCCAGCGGTGCGCGGGTCCTGGTCGAGCCCTCGCCCATCCGCGTCTTCGGCGACGAAGAGTACCGCGCGGCCGGCCTGGAGGTGACCCCCGCGGCCGTCGAGGCCGACATCCTGCTGGCCGTCAAGGAGATCCCCGACCGGCTCTACCGCCCGGGCGGCGTCTACGTCTGCTTCTCCCACACGATCAAGGGCCAGCCGTACAACATGCCGAACCTACGGACGCTGCTCGAGCGCGGGGCCACGCTCGTCGACTACGAACGGATCGTCGACGAGCGGGGGCGGCGGCTGATCTTCTTCAGCGTCCACGCCGGCTACGCCGGGATGATCGAGTCGCTGCGCGCGCTGGCACTCCGCCTGGAGAGTCGTGGTGTGGCGACCCCGCTGCTGGAGATCCGGCCCGCCTGGCAGTACGGGAGCCTGGCCGAGGCCGAGGCGCACCTGGACGGGATCGGCGGGCGCCTGGCGCGCGACGGCATCCCCGGCCGGGAGGAGCCGCTGGTCATCGGGATCGCCGGCTACGGCAACGTCAGCCGCGGGGCCCAGCGGATCCTCGCGCACCTGCCGGTGGCCGAGGTCACGCCGGAGCAGTTGCCGGAGGCGGCCCGGACCGCGGAGCAGCCCCTGGTCCTGACCGTCTTCCGCGAGGAGCACATGGTGCGCCGGCGCGACGGCGGCCCGTTCGACCTGCAGGAGTACTACGACCACCCGGAGCTCTACACGGGTCGCTTCGAGGAGCACCTGCCGCACCTGGACCTGCTGGTCAACAGCATCTACTGGACCGACCGCTACCCCCGCCTGTTGACCCGGACCTGGGCCGAGGCCGCCTTCGCCGGCGGCGGCGAGCCGCGCCTGCAGGTCGTCGGCGACATCAGCATCGACATCGAGGGGGCCATCGAGCTGAGCGTCAAGGCGACCCATCCGGACCGGCCCTGTTACGTCGTCGATCCGGTCTCCGGGACCGTCACCGACGGGGTGGCCGGGCGCGGGATCGTCATCATGGCCGTCGACAACCTGCCGTGCGAGCTGTCCCGCGAGTCGTCGGAGCACTTCAGCTCCATCCTCCGGGACATGGTGCCCGATCTGGCCCGGGCCGACTGGTCCCGCCCCTTCGCGGAGCTGGACCTGCCGCCCCACCTGCGTGCCGCCGTCATCGCCCACCGGGGCGAGCTGACGCCGGACTACGCCTATCTCGCCGACCACCTGGCGGCGGCGGAGGACTAGATGAAGATGATCCTGGTGCTGGGCGCCGGCATGGTGGCCCGCCCCCTGGTCCGCTACCTCCTGGAACGGGGGTACCGGCTCGTGCAGGCCGACATCGATCCCGCCCGCGCCGAGGCGATGATCGCCGGCCATCCCGACGGCCGGGCCGTCGCCCTGGACATGAGCGACGCCGAGGCTCTGGCCCGGCTGGTGGCGGAGGCCGACCTGACGGTCAGTCTCGTGCCGCCGCAGTTCCATCCCGTCGCCGCGCGGGCCTGCCTCGACGCGGGCAAGCCGATGGTGACCGCCTCCTACGTCTCCGAGGCCATGGCGGCGCTGGATGCCGAGGCCCGGCAGAAGGGGCTGCTGCTGCTCAACGAGATCGGCGTCGATCCCGGGATCGACCACATGTCGGCCATGCGGGTCGTCGACCGGGTCCTCGCCCGCGGCGGGCGGATCACGCGGTTCCGCTCCTACTGTGGCGGCCTGCCCGCTCCCGAGGCGGTCGACAATCCCCTGGGGTACAAGTTCTCCTGGGCGCCGCGCGGCGTCCTGGTCGCCGCCCGCAACGACGCCCGCTACCTGGAGGACGGCAGCGAGGTGCGCGTGCCCGGGGAGCGTCTCTTCCGCGACATGCACCTGGTGGCGCTGGCCGGCACGGGGGACTTCGAGGCCTATCCCAACCGCGACTCGCTGGCCTACCGCGAGGTCTACGGCCTGCACGACGCGGCCACGCTCTACCGGGGCACCCTGCGCTATCCCGGCTGGTGCGACTGCCTGCACCAGTTCGGCCGGCTGGGGCTGCTGGACCTGGCACCGCGCGCGGCGGGCCGGACGACCCGCGCCGGCTACCTGCGCGGCCTGCTGGAGGCGACCCCCGGCGAGCCGTTGCCCGAGGCCGCGGCGCGGCGGCTGGGGATCGCCCGCGACTCGTTGCCGATCTGGACGCTGGAGTGGCTGGGGCTGTGCGACGACGCGCCGCTGGAGGCGTCGTCGCTGGCGCCGCTGGACTTCCTGGCCGGCTGCATGCTGGAGAAGCTGGCCTACCGGGAGGGGGAGCGCGACATGATCGTGATGAAGCACGTCTTCGTCGCCGAGTACCCCGACGGCCGGCGCGAGCTGCTGACCTCCCGGCTGGTGGAGTACGGGCGGCCGGACGGCGACACGGCGATGGCCCGGACGGTCTCGCTGCCGGTGGCCATCGCGGCGCGCCTGATCGTGGAAGGGAAGATCGACCGGACCGGCGTGGTGCGCCCCGTGACGAGCGACATCTACGAGCCGGTCCTGGCGGAGCTGGAGGAACTGGACATCGTGTGCCAGGAAGAGGCCGCGCCCATCACCGCGGGCGGAGGCCGGGAAGGAGATGTCTGACATGGCGAGCAGGAGCGAGATCAACAGGATCTTCAGGGCTCTCGGACTGAGCAAGACCCTCAAGGGCGTCAACGCCGGGGGCAAGTGGTTCGCCAGCAGTGGCGACTACCTCGAGGTCGTCAACCCCACCGACGGGCAGGTCCTCGCCAGGGTCGAGCAGGCCTCGCCCCGGGACTACGAGCGGGCCGTCCGCAAGGCCCGCGAGGCCTTCCTCAAGTGGCGCGAGGTCCCCGCGCCCAAGCGCGGCGAGGTGGTCCGCCAGCTGGGCCATGCCCTGCGGGAGAAGAAGGAGATGCTGGGCCGCCTGGTCTCCCTGGAGATGGGCAAGATCCTCACCGAGGGTCTGGGCGAGGTCCAGGAGATGATCGACATCTGCGACTTCGCCGTCGGCCAGAGCCGCATGCTGTCGGGTCCGACCCTGCAGAGCGAGCGCCACTTCCACCGGATGATGGAGCAGTGGCATCCGCTGGGACCGGTCGGCATCATCACCGCCTTCAACTTCCCCGTCGCCGTCTGGGCCTGGAACACGGCCCTGGCCTGGGTCTGCGGCGACAGCACGGTGTGGAAGCCGTCCAGCAAGACGCCGCTGTGCGCCATCGCCTGCCAGAACATCGTGGGCGAGGTCTTCAAGCGCAACGGAGTGCCCACGGGCGTCTCCACGGTGGTCATTGGCCGCGGCTCGGTGGTCGGCGAGAAGCTGATCGCCGATCCGCGCCTGCCGCTGATCAGCGCCACGGGCTCCACGAGGATGGGCAAGCGGATCGGCGAGGTCGTCGGCGCCCGGCTGGGCCGCACCATCCTGGAGCTGGGCGGCAACAACGCCCTGATCATCAGCGACAAGGCCGACATGCGCGGGGCGGTGGCCTCGGCCTTCTTCGGCGCCGTCGGCACGGCGGGCCAGCGCTGCACCTCCACGCGCCGGCTGATCATCCACGAGGAGGTCTACGACACCTTCCTCAAGAAGCTGATCGCCAACTACAAGAAGGTCCGCATCGGCGATCCGCTGGATCCCAAGACCCTGATGGGACCGCTGATCGACGAGGGCGCCGTGCGCGACTACGAGAACGCCGTCGCGGCGGCCAAGGAGCAGGGCGGCAAGGTCCTCTACGGCGGCAAGGTTCTGCGGCCGCCCTTCGGGCACCGGACCTTCGTCACCCCGACGATCGTCGAGATCGACAACAGCGCGCCGATCGTCCAGCAGGAGACGTTCGCCCCCATCGTCTACGTCATGAAGTACAGGACGCTGGAGGAGGCGATCGCCATGCACAACGACGTGCCGCAGGGGCTCTCGTCCGCCATCTTCACCGACAGCGTGGCCGAGGCCGAGCGGTTCACCAGCTGCGTCGGCAGCGACTGCGGGATCGCCAACGTCAACCTGGGGACCTCGGGGGCGGAGATCGGCGGTGCCTTCGGCGGCGAGAAGGAGACCGGCGGCGGCCGCGAGTCCGGCAGCGACGCCTGGAAGGCGTACATGCGCCGGCAGACGAACACGATCAACTGGGGCGGGGAGATCGTCCTGGCCCAGGGAGTCGAGTTCGACGCCTGACACGTCCCGCCGCGCGCGGACCAGGCACGTGGGGGCGGCCGCGGCCGCCCCTTCGTGTTGAGGCCCCGGCCGGCCCGTGATATAGAGGACGGACGACGGAACCCCGGCCCGGAGGGAGCGATGGAACGGACCGACGACATCCTCCGCGAGCTCGACGGCGTGTGGGAGCGCCTGCGCGAGCTGTCGCGGGAACGCTACAGCGACTTCGAGCGCCTCATCCGTTTCCGGGTCCACAACATCCTGTTCGTGGCCAGCCTCTACGACGCTTTCACCCTGGAGGAGGGGGGGCGGCTGACCGAGCTGATCCTCTCCGACTACCGGGAGCTGAACCTCAGCTCCGCCCCCCACCTGACCCGCGCCCTCTCGGGCGGGGAGGCCCTGGAGCTGATCCGGGACAACGAGTTCGACCTGGTCATCACCATGACCCGGATCGGCGACATGGGACCGGACGCCTTCGCCCGCCAGGCCAAGGCCCTCAACCCGGACCTGCCGGTCATCGTCCTGGGTTTCAACGAGCGGGAGCTGCAGCCCATCGTCGACGCGCCAGACAGCGCCGTCGACCGGGCCTTCATCTGGAGCGGCGACGCCCGCCTGCTGCTGGCGATCATCAAGCAGGTGGAGGACGCCCGCAACGTCGACGACGACACGCGCAACGGCGACGTGCGGGTCATCCTGCTGGTGGAGGACTCGATCCGCTTCTACTCCTCCTACCTGCCGCTGATCTACACCGAGGTGATGCGGCAGACCCACGAGCTGATGGCCGACAGCGTCAACCTGGCCCAGAAGCTGCTGCGCATGCGGGCCCGCCCCAAGATCCTGCTGGCCACCACCTGGGAGGAGGCCTGGGACCAGTACGAGCGGTATCGCCCCTACGTGCTGGGCGTGATCAGCGACGCCCGCTTCCCCCGCGACGGCCGCAAGCAGCCGGACACCGGCGCCGCCTTCATCCGCCGGCTCAAGCAGGACGATCCCCAGCTGCCGGCGGCGTTGCAGTCGAGCGAGGTCGCCAACCGCGACGTCGCCGCCGAGGTGGGGGCCGTCTTCCTGGACAAGGAGTCGCCGACCCTGCTGGAGGAGCTGCGCCGCTTCCTGCGCGACCACTTCGGGTTCGGGGACTTCGTCTTCCGGCTGCCCGACGGGACGGTGGTGGGCCGGGCCGAGAACACCCGCGCCCTGATCCGCGAGATCGCCCGGGTGCCGGGGGAGAGCCTCTGGTTCCATGCCTCCCACGACCACTTCTCCAACTGGTTCCGGGCGCGGACCAAGTTCCGCCTGGCCAACATGCTCAAGCCGCTGAAGGTGACCGAGTTCTCCTCCACCGAGGAGCTGCGCAAGTACCTCCTGGAGACCATCAGGTGGTACCGGGCCGAGTCCCAGCGGGGCATCGTGGCCGACTTCTCGCGCCGGAACTTCGACACCAGCACCGGCTTCGCCCGGATCGGCACCGGTTCGCTGGGGGGCAAGGGGAGAGGCCTGGCCTTCATGGACCACGTCCTGAACCACTACGGCCTGCGGGGGCACTTCCCGGGGATCGTCATGCAGGTCCCGCCCACGACGATCATCGCCACCGACCTGTTCGACGCCTTCATGGACCGCAACGACCTGCGCCGGGTGGCCTACGGCGAGGTGGAGGACGAGACGATCGCCAGCGCCTTCCTGGACGCCGCCCTGCCGGACGGCCTGGTCGAGGACCTGCGGGCCTTCCTGGAGCAGGTCCGCTACCCCCTGGCGGTCCGCTCCTCGAGCCTCCTGGAGGACGCCCAGCACCAGCCGTTCGCCGGGGTCTACCGCACCTACATGATCCCCAACAACCACCCCGACCTGGAGGTGCGCCTGTCGCAGCTCTGCGACGCGGTCAAGCTGGTCTACGCCTCCACCTACTACGAGGGTGCCCGCCGCTACCTGGCGGCCATCGCCAACCGGGTGGAGGAGGAGAAGATGGCCGTCGTCATCCAGCAGGTCGTCGGCCGCAGGCACGAGCACTACGTGTACCCCGACTTCGCGGGCGTCGCCCACTCGACGAACCACTACCCGACCGGCCGCCTGCTGCCCGAGGACGGCGTGGCCATGGTGGCCCTGGGGCTGGGACGGATCGTCGTGGAGGGGGGACAGTGCCTGCGCTTCTCGCCCCGGGCGCCGCAGCGGCTGCTGCAGTTCTCGTCGGTGGAGGAGACCCTGCGCAACAGCCAGCGGCAGCTGCTGGCCCTGGACGTGCGCGACAGCGACAAGCGCCTCAACCCCGACGAGCACGCCAACGTGGTCACCCTGGAGCTGGCCGACGCCGAGCGGCACGGGACGCTGACCGCGGTGGGGTCGGTCTACTCGCCCGAGAACGATGCCATCTACGACGGCATCGGGCGCAAGGGGCCGCGCCTGGTCACCTTCGCCCCCGTCCTCAAATCGGACCTGTTTCCCCTGCCCGGGGTCCTGCGCTTCCTGCTGGAGCTATGCCGGCGCAGCCTGAACTGCGCCGTCGAGATCGAGTTCGCCGTCAACCTCCATCCCGACGAGCAGCAACCCCACGAGTTCGGCCTGCTGCAGGTGCGTCCCCTGGCCGCCGAGCTGGAGACGCCGACCCTGCCCGAGGAACTGCTGACCGACCCGCGGGCCGTCATCGCCACCGACACGGCCCTGGGCAACGGCCGCTACGACGGGATCCGGGACATCGTCTACGTCGATCCCGAGCGGTTCGACCGCGGGCGCACGCCCGAGATCGCCGAGCAGGTGGGGGAACTGAACCGCCGCCTGCAGGACGAGGGCTGCCGCTACCTGCTGATCGGCTTCGGCCGCTGGGGCAGCTCCGACCGCTGGCTGGGGATCCCGGTCCAGTGGGTCCAGATCAGCGGCGCCGCCGTCATCGTCGAGTCGGACACCGGCGACTTCAAGGTGACCCCCAGCCAGGGGACCCACTTCTTCCAGAACCTGACCTCGTTCCGGGTCGGCTACCTGACGGTGGGGCAGGGGCACGGTCGGATCGACTGGGAATGGCTGCGCCGGCAGCCGGCCGTGGCCGAGACCAGGTTCCTGCGCCACGTGCGGTTACCGCAGCCGCTGGAGGTCCTCGTCGACGGTCACCACAGCCGTGCCGTCGTCCTGGCACCGGAGTCCATGGATTCATAACCTATTGAATATCCATGATATGCAGGCGTACGGACCGCGACGGAGCGGGCGCTTTTTTTCTTTGCCAGCGCTTTAACGACACCTATGTTTGATGGCGTCGAACGGGTGCCCCAGCGGGGGCGTCTCACGATCCAACACTCACACGGGAGTAGTCGCCATGGCAGAGGGACTGAAGGCCTTCCTGGAAGAGGTCGTCGCCAAGAACCCCGCGCAGAAGGAATTCCACCAGGCCGTCGAGGAGGTCATGGAGTCGCTGTGGCCGGTCCTGGACAAGCGGCCGGAGTACCGCAAGGCCAAGATCATGGAGCGGATCGTCGAGCCCGAGCGCGTGATCATGTTCCGCGTTCCCTGGGTCGATGACAACGGCGAGGTCCACGTCAACCGGGGCTACCGGGTCGAGATGAACAGCGCCATCGGTCCCTACAAGGGCGGCCTGCGCTTCCATCCCAGCGTCAACCTGGGCATCCTGAAGTTCCTGGCCTTCGAGCAGGTCTTCAAGAACAGCCTGACCACCCTGCCCATGGGCGGCGGCAAGGGCGGCAGCGACTTCGATCCCAAGGGCAAGAGCGACGCCGAGGTCATGCGCTTCTGCCAGAGCTTCATGACCGAGCTGTGCCGGCACATCGGCCAGTTCACCGACGTGCCCGCCGGTGACATCGGCGTCGGCGGCCGGGAGATCGGCTTCCTGTTCGGCCAGTACAAGCGGATCCGCAACGAGTTCGTGGGCGTGCTCACGGGCAAGGGCCTGAACTGGGGCGGCTCGCTGATCCGGCCCGAGGCCACCGGCTACGGCGCGGTCTACTTCGCCGCCGAGATGCTGGCCACCCGCGGCGAGACCCTCGAGGGCAAGACCTGCCTGGTCAGCGGCAGCGGCAACGTGGCCCAGTACACCTGCGAGAAGCTGCTGCAGCTCGGCGCCAAGCCGGTGACCCTGAGCGACTCCAGCGGCTACATCTACGACGAGGAGGGCATCGACCGCGGCAAGCTGGACTTCGTCATGGAACTGAAGAACGTCCGCCGCGGCCGCATCAAGGAGTACGTGGAGAAGTACCCGAACGCCGTCTACACGCCGGCCGATCCCAGTGCCGACCACAACCCGCTGTGGGACCACAAGGCCGACTGCGCCTTCCCCAGCGCTACCCAGAACGAGATCAACGGCAAGGATGCCCAGAACCTGCTGCGCAACGGCGTCTACGTGGTCAGCGAGGGTGCCAACATGCCGTCCGACCTGGACGCCGTGAAGGTCTTCCTGGACGCCGGGATCCTCTACGGCCCGGGCAAGGCCGCCAACGCCGGCGGCGTGGCCGTCTCCGGCCTGGAGATGAGCCAGAACAGCCTGCGCCTGAGCTGGACCCGCGAGGAGGTCGACCAGCGCCTGCAGGGGATCATGAAGAGCATCCACAAGGCGTGCGTGGAGACCGCCGAGGAGTTCGGCACGCCGGGCAACTACGTCAACGGCGCCAACATCGCCGGCTTCCTGAAGGTCGCCGACGCCATGATGGACCAGGGGATCGTCTGACGATCGCCGCGGATCCTGCTGTTGCCGTGGGGGCGGACCGGATGGTCCGCCCCCTTGGCGTCAGACCATTTCGTATTCCACTTGACACCTCGGGAGATCGGTGGTTCGCTCCCAGTCTCGCCCATATTCGCTGCTGATTATGGTCTGGTGCCTGCATGAGGGGGATCCCATGAGACATCTGCTGTGGCGTCCCGGCACGGGACATGCTCTGCCTGCCTGCCTGCCTGCCTGATCGCCTTGTTCCTGGCCGTGAGCTTGCTGGTGGTTCCTGACCACGCCCTGGCCCAGCAGACGGTCACCCCGTTCGGGGTTGGCCTGGCGGACCAGATCCACGCGGTGACGTGGTCGACGGTGCACCCTGACACCATCTACGCCGGTGGCGACATGTGCGGCGTGTTCCGGAGCACGGATCGGGGTCGGCACTGGGAGAACTGGTCCGACGGCCTGCAGAACGAGTACAACGCTCCCTCGAACTACGTGGACGACATCCTGGAGGTGGCGCCCGGGGACGGGATCGCTTCTTCCCGGGTGGGTGTCTACGCGGCGACCCACGGGGGGATCTATTTCCGGCAAGGAGAGCAGCCGTGGGTGGATCAGACCGATCCGGCCGTGGATGAGGATGCCTACAGCTACAAGAATGGGAGTGCGGCTCCGTGGCAGCTTCCGATCCCGTTTTCCACCCTCTGCCGTTATGACCATGGCGATGTGCATTACCTGCTGGCCGGGGCCGGTCACGCGCGGACGGGGGGGACGGACGACCTCTATCCCTGCATCGATTGCGGGGACAATCCCGGGCCGACCCAACATCCGGATGGTACCAGCCCGCGAGCCTCCCTGTGGCGCCTGGACCTGGGCGATGCGGCGGGGTGCTGGGTGCGGGTGCACGATACGGACCTGGGGCTGGTGCGCCAGATCAGCACCGAGGGCAGCATGATCGCCCTTGCCACGAGCACGGGGATCTACTTGGCCGGCAGCATCGGTCAGGTGCCCGAAGCGATCGACGGGGCGGAAAAGACCAACTTCATGGGCTGGAGCGGGTTGTTCTGGGGCGTGGCGTTCGATGGGGACCAGTACCTGTACATGGTGACGCACCGGGACACGACCGGGCTGTCGGATTACCCCGATCCCGGTGTGTACCGGTACGACATTCTGAACAGGGAATGGGCGAAGGTGGGCAATCCGAGTGCCGTCGTGGCGCCCATCAGCTTGACCTGGAAGACACTCTTGGAGGATTCGAATACCAACCTGACGACGTTGCGTCTGCGGCGGTTGCCGGGTGAGGGGGCGGTGGACCTGTTCGTGGGGAACGTCACCAATCCCCACCACGGAGGGATGCTGCATGCACGTGTCCAGGACGGTCAGGTGGCCGAGACGGTGGAGTGGGAGTACGCGCTGCTGGGGGAAACCCCTGGCACCAACCCGCAGCACATCGGCATCGGTGTGGCATCGGGCGTGTCGTTGAGCTGGGATCCCGGCTGGGCGGTATCGATCGAGGCGACGCCCCACTGTGAGCTGGCGATTTCACCGTTCCATCCGGACTGGTTCGTGTCCTGGACGTCGGTCAAGCCCCAGCTGTCGCTCGATGGCGGGGAGAGCTGGGAGCTGATCTCCGCCGATCCGGCGGGCGGCGGCAGCTGGCAGGGGCGCGGCTGCGAAGAGCTGTCGGTCAACGGGTTGTCCTACCGGTCCAACGGGAACCTGCTGGTGGCGGCCAGGGACTACGGCGTGTTCGAGGTGGCGACCACGGGTAGCCATGAGTTCACGTGGCATGACCTCGAGCAGCGGTATGCCTCGGACGTCTGTGCCTACTTTCCACGCAGCAGGCAGGTGACGCGGGTCCTGGAGGTGAGTCCCGGCGTGTTGCTGACCATCCGGGGAACGAAGAACTGCAACGGAGACCCGAATCAGCACCACTGGGCCGACGACCACCAGACGATGCTGGCCTACAAGCAGGACGGTGATCAGTGGCGGCCGGTGATGTCGTGGGACGATCGCCTGGCCCCGGTTCCGGGCCGCAAGCGCAACTACACGGACCTGGTCCAGTTGCCGGACGGGACGGTGCTGGCGTCGTACCACGACGGAGACGATTCGGGAATGGTTCTCCTGTCGTGGGACGGAGGGACGAGCAGCTGGACGTACCAGTATTACGGCCCCGCCGTCAGCGGCAAGAAGTTCATCGACCTGTTGCTGTTGCCGGGGGACAGCCGCGTGCTGGTGGCGTACCTTCTAGACGATGGCGGTGTGCTCTGCCTGGACACGGACGATCCCGGGGCGGGGTACACCCCCTGGTTGCAGGGCGGTACGTCGGACCACCTGCAGCGTGCCGCCAAGATGATCACCTGCCTGGTGGCCGATGCGTCGGGGACGGTGGTCTATGCCGGGAGCAGGGGGGCACCCGATGGCAACGATGGTGTCGTGGGCGATACGGACGCCATCGGTTCCGTACTGCGTCTGGAGGGGCCGTTTCCTGCCGGCTGGGTGCCGGGCAACGGTGACTGGGAGATGCTGGCCAACGACGGGGAGAACACCTTCGGCTTCTCGTCGATGACGATGTTGCGCAAGGAGGAATGGACGGCCCAGGTGACGGCCGAACACTTCACGCGGATCACGTCGCTGGTGGTGGATCCCGACGACCGGCGGGTGGTGTATGCGGGGCTGAATGCCGGTGAGTTCCATCCGCTCAACGGCGTGTGGCAGTACCGGGAGGGCGCGTGGACGCAGATCGCCGGCGGGAACGGGCGGCAGCCGCGCCGGTCGGTGACGGCACTGATCCTGGACCGGCAGGCCGCGCGGACGCTGGTGGTGGGCACCAGCGGCGAGAACCTGTTCACGGTGCCGCTGCCGGACGTCCCGCCCGAGCCGGCGGCGGCCAAGTTCGTGGACCGGTCGCAGGAGATCTACGACAACGGGAACGGTCTCAACTACCAGGGCACGCCCTACGCGATGCTGGCGCTGGATTACGACAACGACGGGGATCAGGATCTGCTCGTCAGTATTCAGGGTTCGCTGCCTGCCCAGCGCTTCGAGCACGATGGGGAGGTGCGGGAGGGCGTCCCCAGGATGTGGCGCCGGTCCGAGTCCTCGCTCCACGACGATGCCTGCCGCGGTCTTTCCTGCGCCGACTACGACAACGATGGCCGTCTGGACGTGTTCGTGGCGCACCAGACCCGGCCCAAGTTGCTGCACAACATCTGGACCGCCGGCAGCAATCCCGAGACGGATCCCGTCTTCGAGGACGTGGCCCAGCAACTGGGGGTGGCCTCGCTGGCCACCGATTCCTGGTGCGGCGCCTGGGGTGACTACGACCGGGACGGTCAGGTGGATCTCTTCGTGGGACGGGCCGGTGGGGCGGCCACCGATCCCCTGGCCCCGGGCGCGGACCTGACCCCGGCGCCCAACCGGCTGCTCCGCAACCGGGTCCTCGTGGATGGCGCCTTCCAGGACCGCAGTGATCTGCTGAGCAATCCCCACGATGCCGAGACCCGGACCGTGACCGCGAGCTGGGTGGACATCGATGCGGACGGGGACCTGGACCTGTTCGTGGGCGATGTGGGTGAGCCCGGCGTGACGGACAACTACTCGGCCCTGTACATCAACAAGGATGACGGCTCGCTTGCCGACGAGACGGACAGTCGCCTGCTGTGTGAACTGCCCGCTGGCCAGGGGGGCGTGGCCTTCAGCGACTACGACCTGGACGGCGGGCCGGACATGTTCGTGGCCGGGACGGAGGGTGTCTCCCTCTACCTGAACTACAGCGACGGCCGGTACGACACCAAGCTGCTGGACCTGACCAGCGATCCGGCCATGGCGGTCCTGCCCCTGGACTTCGACCTGGACAACATCACCGACTACCTGGTGCTTCCCCACGGGGATGGCGTGACCACGAAGCTGTACCGGGTGTACGAGACCGACACCGGGATCTCCTACGTGGAGGACTCGGCCCAGCTCGGGCTGGTGGTGACCGGCACCACGCCCGGTGCGGCGGCGGCGGACATGACCGTGGACGGCGACCCGGACCTGTTGCTGGCGCGACCGGCCGGGGATCGCTACTACTTCCAGAATACCAACCTGTACGGCGGGGAACTTCCCCTGAAAACCTGGCTGGGGATCCGGTTGCTGGGTGATGGGGGGACCAACGGTGCCGGGATCGGTGCCCTGGTCCAGGTCACCATCGATGGCCGGAGCTTCGTGAAGCGGGTTGACGGCGGGGGGAGCCTGGGCGGTCAATCGCCACTCATCCTGCACTTTGGCCGGGACTACGTGAAAAGCAGTTACACGACCAAGGTGACGTGGCCCGACGGGTATGCGCAGACCGTCAACCTGTATCCGGGTTCCATCGTCACGGTCCGTGATGACAGCGCTCCCCAGTACGTGGCGGGGAGCTTTCACGTGGGGCTGACGGCCAAGCCGGGGGACCTGGTGGACTGGTCCATCGAGTGGGACACACAGTACGGCAGCGATCCCTCGCTGGATCGGTTCACGGTGTCGGACAATCCACGATCGCCGTCATCCTGCTGGCAGGGGACCCATACCTACACGCCGGGGATGCCGCAGGTGAGCGCGACGATCACGCCCCTTCCGGGTGGCGGTTATCACCACGTGATGGTCTGGTCGGACCGGCCCTGTGGAACGGGTTGTAGTTACCGGATCACGGCTTCCAGCGGCACATGGAACGAGGATGGGACGATCCGGCGTAGCGACACGGAGCAGCAGACGGTTTCGCTGTCGGTCTGCCTGCCGAACATCCAGAAGTAGGAGGACAGCGATGAGACGATCACGTTGGCTGATGGCTATCCTGCTGCTGGTTCCTGTCTCTTTGCCCGCCCGCACCTGGGTCGTTCAGCAGGACGGCAGCGGTGACTTCACGGACATCCAGTCGGCGGTGGATGCGGCGTCGGTGGGGGACACGGTGCTGGTGGGGCCGGGGCGGTATGACTCGTTTCACGCGGTGCCGGACGCCCCGGAGAGCTGGCGGGTCGTCGCCGACGTGACGACGGACAGCTTGACGATCCGGGGGATCGATCGGGACCTGGCGATCGTCGGGCCGACGGAACCGTACCCGGCGCCACTGGAGGCAAATAAGCACTCGTGGCGGGAGCGGATATCGGCTGCTCGCCCCCAACGTTCTTCTCGCGAATTCGGGCAGCGAGGAGTTGGCGTGGGGAAGCGGATCTATTCCTATGGCATCACTTCCGGTCTCAGCGTCACCTGGATCACGGTTGAGAACCTGACGTTCGAGAACATGGACAACGGTGTGGATGTCTATCCTTCCGGCGCGGTCCGTGACTGCGTGTTCCGGCACATGCACGATGCTGGGATCGTGGGGGACAAGGCGTACACCCTCCTGGTGGAAGATTGCGAGATCTACGGAGCTGGCACGGGGATTGGGATTCAAGCCTACGGCGGTGGCCAGCAGTGGGTGCGGATCCGTCGGTGCCTGGGCGAGAATGTCTACGAGATGATCTACTGCCAGCAGCATCCCGACGTGGTGGTGGAGGACTGCTCGGCTTACGGGGGGCTGGTGGACGTCTGGGGGGGGCATGCGGTAGTGCGGCGTTGCCGCTCCGAGGGAGGCGTCGTCGGTGTGTCCGTCGGCTGGAATGGCTCCGTGGGAGTCTATGATTGCGACCTGGACATCAACAAGGACTTCGGGATCGCCTTCGTCGTCGAGAATTCCACGGTGATCGGGAGCGGCAACATCCTGCATGGTGGGGACAACTATCCCACCATCAAGGCTTTCCTGGGCACGATGGACTTCCACGGTAACCACATCCTCCACGGCAACTACCCCTATACCGTGGAGATCCGAACCCACGAGGGTCCCATCGACGCCATCGACCTGCGCAACAACTACTGGGGCACCACCAGCGCGGACACGCTGGCGGCGTGGATCTGGGACGGCCACGACGATCCGTCGGTGCAGACGTACGTGCAGTACGAGCCGTTCTCGTCGGTGCCCATTCCCACGCGGAAAAAGAGCTGGGGCGGGGTGAAGGCCCTGTTCCGGTGATCCGAGAGGAGATGACCATGGATATCCGCAAGATGTTGCTGATGCTTCCCATGCTGTTGATCGCCACTACGGCTGTGGCCAAGGACGAGGCCGGCGGCGTGCTGACCCTGGACCCGCCCACGGCGCAGCGGTGCCTGGCGGTGCGGGTGT
>CAYTEO010000021.1:0-42428 GCA_964436825.1 uncultured Fibrobacteraceae bacterium
CCACGGTGGCCGCACTCACATAACGGAGGCTCCGGAAAAACCGGGGCGGTTCAGTCGTCCGCACTGCGATTCAGGATGCTGGGTGAGACTGACCATGTCGTCGCCATTGAGGGCGAATACCAAGCCACCATCAGCCGAGGAGAACAGCTGCATGTCAGGGTACACGCCCACGATGTCGATCATTTTGTGATATAATACGAGCGGAGTGTTGCAGCGCCTGGGTAAGACATCGGAACCGCACTTCCATGGGGATCCTGTACGTCATCGAGCAAGGTGCCACCATACGCAAGGAAGGGCACCGGCTGATCGTCGTCAAGGACGACGCCGAGCTGGCAGAGCTGCGCTGTGTCAGCCTCGACTCCGTGCACCTGTTCGGGAATGTCCAGGTTACCACCCAGGCCCTGGCCGAGTTGCTTGGGCAGGGGATCGATCTCTCCCTGTACACCCTGGATGGCCGGTTGAAGGGACGGCTGGTCGGGCCTCTCTCCAAGAACATTCCCCTGCGCCATGCACAGTTCCACCTGTCCACGGATAGGACCTGGTGCCTGGCCAGGGCCAGGGAGCTTGTGGACGGCAAGATACGGGCGGCCCTGACCTTCCTGAGGAACTGGGAGAAGAACCACGGGCCCGTCGAGGGCGGGCGACCGCGACGTGATCTGCTGACCATCCAGCTGCAGGCACGCGAGGCAGCTGACATGGATATCCTGCGTGGATACGAGGGGAGGGCCGCCCGGATCCACTTCGGTTGCTTCCGGCACTATATCCTGGTCGATTTCCCCTGGTCCGGGCGGAACAGGCGTCCGCCGCGCGATCCCGTCAACGCCCTGCTCTCGTTTTCTTACATGTTGCTGATGGCACGCATCCAGGCCCAGCTGGAAGGAGCGGGTCTCGATCCCTATCTCGGGACGCTGCACGGTCTGCGGCACGGTCGGCCCGCGCTGGCGCTGGACCTGCTCGAGCCTTTCCGGATCCCCGTGGCGGATCGCTTCGTTCTCCGGTCCGTCAATCGCCGCGAGGTCCGGCCCGACGACTTCAGCACCGACGAGCAGGGCGGGGTCAGGATGCGTTCACGAAGTCTGCGGGAGTATCTACGGCGCTGGAACGATTACCTGCAGCAGGAAGACTGGCTCTCCCGCCTGGTGCAGACCGTTACCTGGTACAAGCGCAAGGTTGCCACAGCGACGGGGCTGGAACGGGAGGTCAACTGATGGACTACCTGATCAGCTACGACATCCACAACGATCGACGCCGCAACAAGGTGTCGAAGGTTCTTCTGGACTACGGGCGGCGGGTCCAGTACAGCGTGTTCGAGATAGCACGTCTCTCGCCGGGGGATCTGGAACGCTGCGTGAACCGTATCCTGCCATTGCTGGATCTGGACCGCGGCGATTCCCTCCGGGTCTACTCCTTCTGCAGGGACTGCTCGGGTAGGATCGTGGTCTACGGCCGCGGACGGCCCATGGTGGGGGACGATGCGCTGACCGTTGTCTGAGGTCTACCCTGTCTCTTTCCCGGAGCGGGTCACGATGGCACGGAACAGGTCCAGGTGCCGTGACAGGGCCTCGCGGAGCGTGGCCACCGACATCGGGTCTTTCATGCCGAAATGGTTGATGTCGTTGCGAGCCTGCTTGACGTTCCGGATGAGCTTGACCAGTTCATCGGTCAGGACGCCGCTGTGCAGAATGGGGTCGATTCCGTCCTTGTCCTTCAGCGCTTCGTCGGTCCACTGGGATGGATCGCCTGCTATTCCCTTTTCTGCCACATGGAAGGCAATCCCTGCGCGGACACGCTGACGTCGGCTGTACACCTCCTGACCGCGCACTCCGGCCTGCCTGAGGACCCAGGTGGTGATGGTCTCCTCGAGGATGGTCAGACCCTGCTGGATGAGCCCGAAGTGTAAGCACAGGTCAGCCGCGTGCAGGGCTGAGATCACCGGATCATGGGCCGAGAAGCCCTCCAGGATGTTCTTGAACCGGTCGAACATGGGATGCAGGGGCGCCACCGAGTCGTCGCGGAAGCCGTCCAGCGTTTCCAGCGCTTCCCGGGCCACCCGCCCGCTGTCGCCGTAGATGAACTTGCCGCGACAGTAGCGGACCGACTCCATCAGCTCGTCCATCTTGGCGATGGCCTTGTTGATGAGACGGGCATTCTCGTGTGTTCCTCCTGACTCGCGCAGGAGGGGTCTGATCGCCGCGTCGGAGAGGTTGCGCAGGCGCGTGAAATCGCCGTGCCGCCTGAAGTCGCCAATGGCTCCGGTCCATCTTTCCAGCTCGATGAATGGCCTGAGGTCGATGACCGGAGCCTCGGGCCGGCCGCGGTCGTAGGCGCCGTAGTAGATGGCCTCGCATTCCACCCCCTTGACGGCCCTCAGGTAGTCGACTACGGCGCCGGCCATGAACGGCAGGGAGCGGTACGAGTGAGTGATATCCATGACCAGTCGCTCGCCCTCGCCCACCTCGTCTACAACGACCTGGAAGATGCGCCACAGCTCATCCTTGTTGCGCCCCAGGGGGATGTCGATCGTTCGCGGCTCCAGGCCCTGTGCCGATTCGGCCAGGGCTTTGACCAGGCCGGGCCAGTTCTTCTGCCGGGCATCGTCCGTCAGTAGAACGATGCACCGATCCCCGTCGTCGAACCGCCAGCCGAGATGGTCTGACAAGTGGCGGATGATGGCCGTCTGGACGAACCTGGTCTCCTGACCGGCCGGTTCGCCGTCGAAGATGTACCGGACCGGTTCGTATCCACCCATGCCGAGGAACGTGATGAAGGCGCGGGAAGTCTGTCGTCGTGATTCACGTGTCATGTCCGGTCTCCTGATCACGAACGGGGTGATGCATGGTGGCCCTTGCTGGCCTCACGTCCGCTGGAATTGACGCGTCGTATGGACGGCATTATAGTACTGCCGTGGTCCCTGTGGGACCCGCGAATGAACGCATGAAGAGCGGTGCGAGGGTATCGGCCCGATGACCACCCGGCAACCTGGCCCCGTCGGCCAAGGTGCCAAGTCCGACCCCGGTTCGCCGGGGAGACATGCGGCCCGCCATGCGGGCAACCAATCGACGGCCCCCGTGCGTCGCTCTTCATGACTTCCTGCTCAACAGCCAGCCTTCGAGGAGGTCATGATGAGTGCCAGTATCCCCGACTACCTGCTCACGTCCGAGTCCGTCTCCGAGGGACACCCCGACAAGGTGGCCGACCAGGTCTCCGACGCCGTGCTCGACTTCGCCCTCGCTCGCGATCCCCGCGCGCGGGTCGCCTGCGAGACCCTGGTGACGCGCGACCGCGTGGTGGTGGCCGGGGAGGCGTGCGTCGCCGGCCTGTCGGCCGGTTCGCTGAACGCCGCGGTTCCCGTCATCGTCCGCGAGCGGCTGCGGGCCGCCGGCTACGGCGACGCGGCCAGCGGCATCGACGTCGACGGCTGCTGCATCGAGTCGCTGCTCGGCGGGCAGTCCGACGAGATCGCCGACCGGGTCGAGCGCGGCGACGGGGAGCTGGGCGCCGGCGACCAGGGGGTGATGTTCGGCTACGCCACCGACGAGACTCCGGAGCGGCTGCCGCTGTCGGTCGTCCTGGCGCACCGGCTGCTGCGGCGGCTGGCGGCGGTGCGCCGCGACGGCTCGCTGGGCTACCTGCGGCCGGACGCCAAGTCCCTGGTGACGGTGGCATACCGCGACGGGCAGCCGATCCGTCCCGTGCGCGTGGTCGTCTCCACGCAGCACGCGCAGGGGATCACCCCCGACCGCCTGCGCCGGGACGTGCTGGATCGGGTGGTGGCCCCCTGCCTGGAGCCCGCCTGGCCGGTCCCGGACGACGTGACTGTCAACGGCTTCACCGTGGGCGGTCCCGCCGCCGACACCGGCCTGACGGGGCGGAAGATCGTCGTCGACACCTACGGCGGGAGCTGTCCCCACGGCGGCGGCGCCTTCTCGGGCAAGGATGCCACCAAGGTGGACCGCACCGGCGCCTACGCCGCCCGCTGGGTGGCGCGCCACGTGGTCGACGCCGGCCTGGCGCGCCGGGTCACCGTCCAGCTCGCCTACGGCATCGGCGATCCCCGGCCCGTGGTCCAGTTGACGACCCACGGCACCGGCCGGGTACCCGACGCGAGGTTGCTGCAGGCGGTGGAGGCGGTGTTCGACCTCTCCCTGGCCGCGCTCGTGGACGCCCTGGCGCTGCGGCGCCCCGTCTTCACCACCACGGCCGCCTACGGCCACTTCGGCCGACAGGGGGAGGCGTTCACGTGGGAGCGGACGCCGCTCGTGGAACGGTTGCGCGAGGCGGCCGGCGGCGGCGCACGGGCGGCCAGCTGATGACGGGAGGGGGCGCGCCTCGCCGTGGGCGATGCCTCCTGTGCCGTGGGCGACACCTCCCGTGAACCGGTCAAGGGGGAAGACGGGGCTCTCGGGATTGTTGTTGTTGGCGGCGCACGAATAATCCATAGGGTTCCGGACACGCGGTGGCATCCCTCGCGGACCGGAAAGAAGCGCCCCCATCGGGTGGTGGGGGCGCTCCGGCATGATTCGATGTCACGGCATGCAGCAGGGCTGCGGGGGGATCACATGGTCGCCGTCACCGCCCCATCCCCAGCACCTGCCACAGGAACGCCCACTGGTCGGTGACCTCCTCGATGATCTTCGAGGTGGGCTTGCCGCCGCCGTGGCCGGCCTTGGTCTCGATGCGCACCAGGATCGGGTTGTCGCACCCCTGGGCCTCCTGCAGGCGGGCGATGTACTTGAACGTGTGGCCCGGCACGACGCGGTCGTCGTGGTCGGCGGTGGTGGCCAGGACGGCCGGGTAGCAGGCGCCGTCGCGGATGTTGTGGTAGGGGGAGTAGGCGTACAGGATCTTGAACTGGTCGGGATCCTCGCTCGATCCGTACTCCGGTACCCAGGCCCAGCCGATGGTGAACTTGTGGAACCGCAGCATGTCCATCACGCCCACGGCGGGCAGGGCGGCACCGAACAGGTCGGGTCGCTGGTTGATGACCGCCCCCACGAGCAGGCCGCCGTTGCTGCCGCCCTGGATCGCCAGCTTCTCCGGCCGGGTCCACTGCTGCTCGACCAGGTACTCGGCCGCGGCGATGCAGTCGTCGAAGACGTTCTGCTTGTGGTCCAGCATGCCGGCCTCGTGCCACTGCTGGCCGTACTCGCCGCCGCCTCGCAGGTTGACCATGGCGAACACGCCCCCCATCTCCACCCACGCCAGGCGCGAGATGGAGAAGTACGGCGTCAGGGAGATGTTGAAGCCGCCGTAGCCGTACAGCAGCGTCGGGTTGTTGCCGTCCCGCCGCGCGTCCTTGCGGTGGACCAGGAACATGGGCACCCGGGTGCCGTCCTTGCTGGTGTAGAAGACCTGCTCGGTCACGTAGGGGGAGAAGTCGAAGTCCAGCTCGGGGCGGCGGAAGACCGAGCTCTCGCCGGTGCGGAAGTCGTAGTGGTAGATCGTGGGCGGGGAGAGGAACGACGTGAACGTGTAGAACATCTCGGTGTCGTGGCGGTGGCCGCCCACGCCGCCCACGCTGCCGATTCCCGGCAGGGGGATCTCGCCGATCATCCGGCCGTCGTGGTCGTAGCGGTAGACCACGCTGTGGGCGTCCTTCATGAACGTGGCCACGAACTCGTCGCCGTTGATCATGCTCACGCCCCGCAGGGTCATCTCGCTCTCGGGGATCAGCTCGTGCCAGCTGTCCGGGTCGGGAGCGTGGATGTCGATGGCCACCAGCCGGCCGCGCGGGGCGTCCCGGTCGGTCTTGACGTAGAAGACGTCGTCGTCGTGGCCCACGAACTCGTACTGGGCGTCGAAGCCGGTCAGCAGCTCGACGACCTCGCTGTCCGGGCGGGTCAGGTCCTTGTAGAAGAGCTGGTTGCGGTCGCTGGCCCCCTTCCAGACCGAGATGATCAGGAACTTGCCGTCCTCGGTGACGTACCCGCTGAAGCCCCAGTCCTTGTGGTCGGGCCGCTCGTAGACCAGCACGTCCTCGCTCTGGGGCGTGCCGACCCGGTGGTAGTAGAGCTTCTGGAAGTAGTTGGCCTGTTCCAGCTCCTGGCCTTCGGCGGGCTCGTCGTAGCGGCTGTAGTAGAACCCCTTGTTCTCCTTGTCCCAGCTCGCGCCGGAGAACTTGCTCCACTCGATCTTGTCCGGCAGGTCCCGGCCGGTGTCGATGTCCCGGACGTACCAGGTGCGCCAGTCCGAGCCGCTGACGTTGGTGGCCCAGGCCATCAGCTTGCCGTCGCGGCTGATGCTCAGCCCGCCCAGGGCGACGGTCCCGTCCTCGCTCAGGGTGTTGGGGTCCAGCAGGACGCGCGGCTCGCCGTCCAGCGACTCCTGGACGTAGAGGACCGACTGGTTCTGCAGTCCGTCGTTCTTGCTGAAGAAGTAGCGGTCCCCCTCCTTGAACGGCGCGCTGTACTTGGGGTAGTTCCACAGCTCGGTCAGCCGCTCGTTGATCTTCCCGCGGACGGGGATGCGGGCGAGGAAGCCCTCGGTCAGCTCGTTCTCCGCCTCGATCCAGGCGCGTGTCTCGGGACTGTCCGGGTCCTCGAGCCAGCGGTAGGGATCGGGGACCCTGGTTCCGTGGTAGTCGTCGACGACGTCCGCCTTGTGGGCGGGCGGGTAGGTCGGCTTCATCGTCGGATGGTCCTCCACCTTCTGGCAGCCGGTCGCGGCGATCACGAAGAGGGTCGCGGCCAGCAGGAGCTTGATCTTGCTGGATGTGGTCTCGTGGGACATGGCACCCACCTCGGCTCGGGTTGACGGCAGGAGGCGGCGTCGCCGGCGGCGCCGCCCGGGAACCCGTCTGCTACGTACCGGCGGACCGGTGGTTGCAGCCGGAAGCGCAGGCGACGGATGCAGGGGAAAATAACGCCGGCCGGCGGCGCTGTCAGCAGGCAAGCGGCCCGCGCGGCGCCGGCGGACGGCGCCGCGGCCGGGACTGGCGCGCGGGGCTCCGGTGTGCCACCCTGGAGGCACGATGGAGACCCCGCTGGACATCCTGTACGAGGACAACCACCTGCTGGTCGTCGCCAAGCCGGCCGGGATGCTGGTCCAGGGCGACCGGACCGGCGACCCCACCCTGCTGGAGTGGTGCCGGGAGTACATCCGCGTCAAGTACGCCAAGCCCGGCAACGTCTACCTGGGCCTGGTGCACCGGCTGGACAGGCCGGTCTCGGGGGTCGTCGCCGTGGCCCGCACCAGCAAGGCGGCCGGGCGGCTCTCGCGGCAGTTCCGCGAAGGGACGGTCCGCAAGCGCTACCTGGCCCTGGTCGAGGGGTGGCCGCCGGAGCCGGCGGGGGAGCTGCGTCACGTTCTCTCCGCCCGGGCCGACCCCGACGGCCGCACCCTGGTCGTGGGGCCCGGCCACCCCGGCGCCCGCCCGTCGCGCCTCCGCTACCGGACGCTCTGGTCCGGCGCCGGCCGCTCGCTGCTGGAGGTCGAGCCGCTGACCGGCCGTCGGCACCAGATCCGGGTCCAGCTGGCTGCGGCCGGCTGCCCCATCGCCGGGGACGTCAAGTACGGCGCCGCCCGCCGGCTCCCGGACCGGGTCGTCGGCCTGCACGCCTGGCGCCTGGTGCTGGACCACCCGGTGGCCGGGCGCGGACGCCTGGAGTTCACGGCTCCGCCGCCCGTGTCGCCGCCGTGGGACACGTTGTCGCCGGCGGCCCTTGCGGAACTCGACCGGTCGAGCGATCGTTAGGCGGATCGTCGGCAACTCGAGACAGACAGGAGAGACGATGACGACCAACCGGACACTGACGGGCCTGCTCGCGGTGGCCCTGCTCGCGATCGCCCTGCCGCTGGCCGCGGCGGAGAAGCCCGACGCTTCCGCCGGCGGGATCCGGTGGCACGGCTACGACGAGGGCCTCGCCCTGGCCAAGGAGAGCGGCAAGCCGCTGCTGGTCTCCTTCCACGCCGACTGGTGCAAGTTCTGCAAGAAGATGGAGCGCGAGACCTACACCGACGCGCGGGTCGTGGCCCTGATCAACGAACAGTTCATCCCCGTGTCCGTCGACACGGACCACGAGAAGGAGACGGCCGCCCGCTACGGGGTCCAGAGCCTGCCGACGGTCTGGTTCCTGCAGAGCGACGGCCAGCCCATCGACTACCTGCCCGGGTTCGTCGATGCCGACTTCTTCACGAAGGTTCTGGACTATCTCGCCTCGGGCAGCTATGCCAGCATGAGCTTCCAGCAGTACCTGGAGGATCAAGCGTCGTAAACCCGGCGGGGGAGCCTTGCTCACCATCGATGTGACGATCATCGGCGGCGGCATCGTCGGTTGCGCGACGGCCGCCGCCGTCGCGCGTCCGGACCGGTCGCTCGTCCTGCTCGAGCGCCAGGAACGTCTGGCCGCTTCCACCACCAGCC
Organism: uncultured Fibrobacteraceae bacterium; assembly: GCA_964436825.1. Lineage (GTDB taxonomy): Bacteria > Krumholzibacteriota > Krumholzibacteriia > LZORAL124-64-63 > LZORAL124-64-63 > CAYTEO01. The sequence goes on from CAYTEO010000021.1 coordinate 8,363, forward strand.
GCAACAGCGAGGTGGCCCACGGCGGCATGTACTACCCCACCGGCAGCCTCAAGGCGCGCTGGTGCGTCCAGGGGCGCCGCGCCCTGAAGCGGCTCTGCGCCGACAGCGGGGTGGGCTGGCGGGACGTGGGCAAGCTGATCGTGGCCGTCTCGCCCGAGCAGGAGCCGGAGCTGGAGCGCCTGTACCGGCTGGGCCGGGCCAACGACGTCGAGGGCCTGCGCCTGGTCGGCCGCGACGAGCTGCGCCGGCTGGAGCCCGAGGTCCCCGCCGCGGCCGCCCTGTTCTCCCCGGCCACGGCGGTCTTCGATGCCGAGGGGGCCGCCCACGCCTATGCCCGCCGCGCGGCCGATGCCGGCGCCCAGGTCCTGACCAGCGCCGAGGTCACCGGCCTGGCCCCGGCCGGCGACGGCTGGGACGTGACCGTCCGGCGCGGCGACGAGACCTGGACCCACCGCAGCCGCTGGGTCGTCGTCGCAGCCGGCCTGCACGCCGACACCGTGGCCCGGCTGGCCGGCGTCGACGTCGCTGCCCACGGCCTGCGCCAGCTCTGGGTCCGCGGCAGCTACTTCGCCGTCGCCCCGCGTCACGCCGACCGGCTGCGGCACCTGGTCTACCCCGTCCCCGACCCGGCCATCGACACCCTGGGCGTCCACGTCTGCCTGGACCTGGCCGGACAGGTGCGCCTGGGGCCCGACTACGAGCCGCTGGCCGAGCGCGTGGAGGACTACCGGGTCGACCCGGCCCGCGGCGCGGCCTTCTTCGCCGAGGCGTCGCGCTTCCTGCCGTTTCTGGCCCCGGACGACCTCTCGCCCGCCTTCTGCGGCATCCGGCCCAAGCTGGGGGTGACCGGCTTCCACGACTTCTCCGTCCGCCGCTGGGAGGGCGACCTGGCCGGCCTGGTGACCCTGATCGGGATCGACTCGCCGGGGCTGACCTCCTCGCCGGCCATCGCCGCAGAGGTGGCGCGGCTGATCGACGAGGGGGAGGGGTGATGCTGGTCGGCGTGGTCCTGGCCGCGCTGGCCGTGGTCGTCTGGGTCGGCGCCGCGCGGGCCCGTCCCCGCCGCGGCCCGCGCCTGCTGACCGGCGTCGGCTCCCTGTACAGGCGCTGCTACGATCGCCGCGGCCTGCTGCGCCTGGGCGCGGCCACGCTCGGGGCGGCCCTGCTCGCGCACGGCGGCCTGGACGAGGCCGCCGACCGCTGGCACGCCGGCCGCGTCCGCGGCCCCCGCAGCGACGCCCTCTCGGACCAGCTGCGGCCGTTCGGGGAGCGGTTCTGGTTCCTGGTCTGGGCCGCCGTCGCCGTCGTCGACGCGACCGTGGGTAGCAGCCCGCTGACTCGCTGGGGGCGGCGCAACTTCCGGACCCTGCTGGTCGGCCTGCCGGCCCTGTGGACGATCCAGCGGGTCTGCGGCGCGTCGCGGCCCACCGATCCGCCCGCCTCGCCCCGCTACCACCCCATGGCCGACGACAACACCGCCTCGGGCCACACCTTCGTGGCCGCCATCCCGTGGCTGCACCTGGCCCGCCGCGCCGGGGGCCGTCCCGCCCGCTGGGCCGCCCTGGCGGCGTCGTGGGCCACCGGCTGGTCGCGCCTGAACGACCGCAAGCACTACCTCTCCCAGGTGCTGCTGGGGTACGCCATCGCCTGGCACGCCGTCGAGGTCGTCGATACCCTCGACCGGGAGGCGCCGCCCGTGGCACTGCGGCCGGACGGCGGCGCGGAAGCGGACCGGCGATGACGACCCCCCTGGAGATCCTGCGCACCGTCTTCGGCCACGATGCCTTCCGCGACCACCAGCAGGAGATCGTCGAGCACCTGCTGGCCGGTGGCGACGCCCTGCTGGTCATGCCCACCGGCGGCGGGAAGTCCCTCTGCTACCAGGTCCCGTCGCTGCTGCGGCCGGGGACGGGGATCGTCGTCTCGCCCCTGATCGCCCTGATGCAGGACCAGGTGGCGGCGCTGCGGCAGCTGGGCGTGCGGGCGGCCTTCCTCAACTCGACCCTCTCGCCGCCCGCGCAGCGCCAGGTGGAGGCGCTGTTGCTGCGTGGCGACCTGGACCTGCTCTACGTGGCGCCGGAGCGGCTGCTCCAGGAGCGGACCCTGGACCTGCTGGACCGGGTCCGGGCGGCCGGCTCTCCTGCGGGGGTCGCCCTGTTCGCCATCGACGAGGCCCACTGCGTCTCCCAGTGGGGACACGACTTCCGCCCCGAGTACCTGCAGCTCGCCGTGCTGGCCGACCGCTTCCCCGGCGTGCCGCGGCTGGCCTGCACGGCCACGGCGGACGAGCGGACCCGCGCCGAGATCGTCCAGCGGCTGCGCCTGGGAGGCGGCCGGGTCTTCGTCACCGGCTTCGACCGGCCCAACATCCGCTACCGGGTGGTGCCCAAGAGCGACCCCCGTCGCCAGCTGCTGGCCTTCCTGCGCGGCGAGCGCCCCGGCGAGGCGGGCATCGTCTACCGCCTGTCGCGGCGCAGCGTGGAGCAGACGGCGGCGTGGCTGCAGCGGGAGGGGATCGTGGCGTTGCCGTACCACGCCGGGCTGGACAAGGCGACCCGCGAGCGGCACCAGGAGCGCTTCCTGCGCGAGGACGGGCTGGTGATGGTGGCCACCATCGCCTTCGGCATGGGGATCGACAAGCCGGACGTGCGGTTCGTGGCCCACCTGGACCTGTCCCGGAGCATCGAGGCCTACTACCAGGAGACCGGCCGCGCCGGCCGCGACGGCCTGCCCGCCGACGCCTGGCTCTGCTACGGCCTACAGGACGTGGTGGTGCTGCGCCGGATGCTGGACGCCGGCGAGGCCGACGAGCTGCACAAGCGGCGGGAGCGGCAGCAGCTCGATGCCATGCTGGGCTACTGCGAGGCGGTCACCTGCCGCCGCCAGGTCCTGCTGGGCCACTTCGGCGAGGAGCTGGCGGAGCCGTGCGGCAACTGCGACAACTGCCTCTCTCCGCCGGAGACCTATGACGGGACCGTCCTGGCCCAGAAGGCCCTCTCCTGCGTGGCGCGTACCGGGCAGCGGTTCGGTGCGGTGCACGTGATCGAGGTGCTGCGCGGGGCCGACACCGAGCGGATCCGCCGCCTCGGCCACGACCGCCTCAGCACCTACGGCATCGGCGCCGACCTGGACGCCTTCGCCTGGCGCGGCGTGATCCGCCAGCTCACGGCCCGCGGCCTGCTGGAGCCGGCGCCGGACGGCTACGGCGCCCTGCGGCTGACGGCCGCCGCCCGCCCCGTCCTGCGCGGGGAGGAGCGGGTGCTGCTGCGCCGCGACGTGCTGGCGCCGCGCCCTGCCCGTAAGCGCGAGGGCAAGCGCAAGGCACCTGCCGCGCTGACCGGTGGTGACGGCCGACCGGTCGATCCGGCCGCCCTGGCCCTGTTCGAGCGGCTGCGCGCGTGGCGCCGCGCCGAGGCCGCCCGCCAGGGCGTGCCGCCCTACGTCATCTTCCACGACCGTACCCTGGCCGCCATGGCGCTGCACCGCCCGCGGACTGCGGCGGAGCTGCTGGCCATCGACGGGGTGGGGGAGAGGAAGCTGGAGCGGTACGGGGAGGGGGTGCTGAAGGTGGTGGGGACTTTATCTGATTCTGCTTGATCGGTGGAGATGTCGCTGGTACAGTGCACCTTGCACATTTGCGGAATTGTCATGTTGTGGGTTGGTTGCTTAGCTGAGACGGTGCATCGGTGGACGGCTGGGTATCGCAGTGTCATCGAATAAACAGAACAAGATGATTGGAGTTAGGCGGTTATGGCTAGGAGATAGCAGATGAAAAGGGAGTCCACCTTAAACCAGCCGCCGAGCTGTCCAAGGAATGGGGACCACCTCTCTCACCCGCGAGAGCCTGACCGACATCCTGGAGAACTACGCCCAGATCGTGGAGGAGAAGGATCCCAGGACGGGCAGGAAGAGCAGGAAGCAGATCTGGCCCCGCTACCACCAGCTCGACGTAGTGCGCAAGCTCCTTGCCGACGCCAGCGAGCACGGCGCGGGCCGGCGCTACCTCGTCCAGCACTCGGCCGGCAGCGGCAAGTCCAATTCCATCGCCTGGCTGGCCCACCAGCTCATCGGCCTCACTAGGGACGACGCGCCGGTCTTCGACTCGATCATCGTGGTCACGGACCGCCGCATCCTCGACCGGCAGATCAAGGACACGATCAAGCAGTTCGCACAGGTGAGCGCCACGGTGGGGCACGCCGAGCGCTCGGGGGATCTGCGCCGCTTCCTCGCCGAGGGCAAGAAGATCATCATCTCCACGGTGCAGAAGTTCCCGTTCATCCTCGACGAGATCGGCGGCGAGCACCGCGGGCGGCGTTTCGCCATCATCATCGACGAGGCCCATTCGAACCAGGGCGGGCGCACCACGGCCAAGATGCACCAGGCGCTCGCCGGCGTCGATGCGGCCGACGAGGACGAGACCCTCGAGGACCGGATCAACCGCCTGATCGAGGCCAAGAAGCTCCTGCCCAACGCCAGCTACTTCGCCTTCACCGCCACCCCCAAGAACAAGACCCTCGAGCTGTTCGGCGAGGCGGTGCCGCAGCCCGGCACCGTCAAGCACCGGCCCTTCCACTGCTACACCATGAAGCAGGCCATCGAGGAGGGCTTCATCCTGGACGTGCTGCGCCACTACACGCCGGTCGAGAGCTTCTACAAGCTGGTCAAGAAGATCGAGGACGACCCGGAGTTCGACACCAGGAAGGCACGGAAGAAGCTCCGCCGCTATGTCGAGGGCCACGAGCACGCCATCCGGCTCAAGGCCGAGATCATGGTGGACCACTTCCACCAGCAGGTGATCGCCAGGAACAAGATCGGCGGCCGGGCACGGGCCATGGTGGTGACCGGAAGCATCGAGCGGGCGATCCAGTACTTCCACGCCATCGAGCAGAACCTGCGCGACCGAAAGAGCCCGCACCGGGCGATCGTCGCCTTCTCGGGCGAGCACGACTACGGCGGTCAGAAGGTCACCGAGGCCTCGCTCAACGGCTTTCCCTCGAGCCAGATCGCCGACCGGATCCGCGAGGACCCGTACCGCTTCCTGGTCTGCGCGGACAAGTTCCAGACCGGCTACGACGAGCCGCTGTTGCACACCATGTACGTGGACAAGCCGCTCTCGGGCGTGAAGGCCGTTCAGACCCTCTCGCGGCTCAACCGCGCGCATCCGCAGAAGCACGACGTCTTCGTGCTCGATTTCCAGAACGACGCCGACACGATCCGCAAGGCCTTCGAGCCCTATTACCGCACCACGATCCTGGCCGAGGAGACCGACCCGGACAAGCTGCACGACCTGAAGACCGATCTGGACGGCCACGTGGAGAAGCGCTCGGCGATGCAGATCCAGCTCGCCGACGAGGATGCCGAGATCGAACCCATCCCGACGGCGGGGGGCGGCCACAAGCCCGAACCGGAGCTGGATCGCCTGTCCAGCATCATCAGGGCCTTCAACGAACAGTTCGGCAACATCCAGTGGAGCGACGCCGATCGTGTTCACAAGCTGATCACCGAGGAGATCCCCGCACGCGTGGCCGCCGACGAGGCCTACCGGAACGCTCGCCTGAACTCGGACCGGCAGAACGCCCGCATCGAGCACGACAAGGCGCTGCAGCGGGTGATGACCGCCCTGCTCCAGGACGACACGGAGCTGTTCAAGCAGTTCATGGACAACGGAGGGTTTCGCCGCTGGTTGACGGATATGGTCTTCTCGCTGACCTATGATCGGCCGCGGCCCGGCGCACGGCCCTGATCATTCACGTCGTCTGGTCGTCTCACCGCGCCAGCACCATCCTCCCCATCCCGCTCCCGTCCCGCGTCTCCACGCGGTAGAAGTACACCCCCGACGGCACGCCCCGCCCGTCGTCGTTGCGGCCGTCCCACCGCACAGCCTGTGTCCCCGGCGCCACCGTCAGGGTGCGCCGCAGGACCAGCCGGCCGGCCAGGTCGTAGACCGTCAGCCGCACCGGCCCGCCGCTGTCGGTGGTGAAGCGGATGCTCGTGGCCGGGTTGAAGGGATTGGGGACGTTGCCCAGCAGGGCGAACGCCGGCAGCGCGGGCGCCGCGGTGCCGTTCTGCTCGTCCATCTCCCAGGTGTCGCCGTTGACGGTGTAGGTGCCGTAGCCGGTGGTGCTGATGACGATGTCGCCATTGACGATGGTCCGCGTCCCGGCGGGCGTCGTGCTGGAGGGGTCGCCGGTCTCGGTCTGGTAGATGTAGCTGCCGATCCCGACCAGGCGATCCAGGACCTCCTGGTGCGGGTGGCCGTAGGGGTTGCCGTCGCCCACGGAGATGATCGAGACCTCCGGCAGGGTCGCCGCCAGGAAGGTGGCGTTGCTGCTGGAGTAGGAGCCGTGGTGGTTGACGTGGTAGACCTCGATCTCGCCCACCTCGGCCGCCACGCTCGACTCGATGTCCAGGTAGCTGCCGCCGCCGCCGGTCAGGTCGCCGGCCACCAGGAAGTCGAAGTCGCCGCACTCCACCAGCAGGGCCACGTCGTACTCGTTCTCCAGGCCGGAGTCGTCGTAGGGCGGGGAGAGCTGCCCGTTGCCGTTCAGGGCGACGCAGGTCACGGTCACACCGTCGCCCAGGTCGATGACCTGGCCGTCGGTGAGCGTCTGCCGCTTGCTGCCGGCCGCGGCCACGTAGTCGCTGTAGGTGGCCGTGGTGTAGCTCCAGCCCCGGTCGTAGACGGCGAGCGTCACGCCGCGGGCGCCGATGACCTCGTCGATACCGCCGATGTGGTCGGCGTGGTAGTGGCTGGCGGCGATGTAGGTGGGCTGGCCGATCCCCAGGGCGTCCAGGTAGGGAACCACCTCGCCGTCGCCCTTGCCATTGTACCCGGCGTCGAACAGCAGGCTCTGGCCGCTGGAGGAGACGATGAGCGTGGCGTCCCCCTGGCCGACGTCGATGCAGTGGATCGTCACGTCGGCCGCCGCGGGCATGACGGCCAGCAGGCAGGCGAGAAGCCACAGGGTAGACAGACGAACCGGGCGGGCGAGCGTCATGGGAGGACCGTCCTTGGGGGAGCAGGGCATCGTTGCTTACAATCTCATCCTTAAGTTTATCACTTCGAGCGCCCTCCCACAACCGGGAGGGGCGAGGGACGGGCACGGGGGACAACCGGTGGGGAAGGAAGAAGACGTTCGTGGGGCGAGACGCCCCCTTGTCCCCGGGGCGTCCTGGAGGTCCCGCCGGCAGGAGGCCGGAGGGACCGGAAGCACGAAGCGGCCGGCACAGGAGGTGCCGGCCGCTGTCCCCGGGGGCAAGGGGGCGTCTCGCCCCATGGATGCAGGCTACTTCATCCCCACCTGCTGCTTGATCCACTTCGTCGTGACCGACTTCGGCCGCTCGATGGGCGACCCCATGGCCCGGTTGACCACGAGCTGCGCCAGCATGCCCATGGCACGGGAGACCGAGAAGAGGACCGTGTAGTACGAGAACTCCTTCAGCCCGTAGTGGTACAGCAGGGCGCCGCTGCCGGCGTCGACGTTGGGCCACGGGTTCTTGGCCTTGCCGTGCTCCTTCAGGACGCCGGGGACGACCTCGAAGACGGTGTTGACCGTCCGCATGACCGGATCGTCGGGGAAGTGCTTCATCCCGAAGGCGCGGAAGGCGATGAACCGCGGGTCGGTCACGCGCAGGACGGCATGACCGTAGCCGGGGATGACCTTGCCGCTGTTGAGGGTCTCCCAGGCGTACTTGCGGATGTCCTCGGGCGTCGGCTTGCCCTTGAACTTCTTGTTCACCTCGAGGATCCACTTCAGGCACTCCTGGTTGGCCAGGCCGTGCAGCGGACCGGCCAGGCCGTTCAGGCCGGCCGAGACGGCGTAGTAGGCGTCGCTCAGGGCCGAGCCGACCAGGTGGCAGGTGTGGGCCGAGACGTTGCCGCCCTCGTGGTCACTGTGCAGGACCAGGTAGAGGCGCATGCAGTCGGCGAACTCGCCGTCGGGATCGGGGATGCCGAGCATCCGGGCGTAGTTCTCGGCGAGGGAGAGGCCCGGCTTGGGAGAGATCCGCTTGCCCTTCTTGAACCGCATGCGGTAGACGCCGGCGGCGATCGTCGGCATCCTGGCCAGCAGGTCGAGGGCGTCCTCGAGCGTCGGCTTCCAGTACTCCTCCTTCTTCATCCCCTTGTCGTAGGCGGCCCGGAACTTGGACTCGCGCTCCATGGCCAGGATGGCCGTGTCGAGCATGCACATGGGGTGCGAGTTGGCGGGCATCGCCTCCAGGACCTTCCAGACGTAGGCGGGGACGCGGGCGCGCGAGGCCAGCTCCTCCTGGAGGGCCTTGCGGTCGCGGGCGCTGGGGAGCTCACCGGTGCAGAGCAGGTAGAAGATGTCCTCCGGGGTCTTGTCGGTCAGCTCGCCGACGGGAATCCCGCGGATCAGCAGTCCCTTGTCCGGCGGAACCTCCGAGGTGTCGCAGACCATTCCCTTGACGCCACGCATGCCGCCGTAGGCCTGGGCGACGGTCACCTCGCTGATGACCTTGTCACCGTGCTTCTTGACCAGTGTCCTGATGTCCTGGCGCCACTCGGGGATGAGTTTCGCCAGCCGGTTCTGTAGCTTCGCCATCGGTAGCCTCCCTCTTGCTTGAAAAGGTCGCTTGCGGCTGCCGGGCGCATGTCGTCGCGGATCCCGTCCACGGGACGGGCGGCTCGGCACGGTCCAGCGCTCCAACCTCGCAAACATAGCAGTTGCGCTACTGGAAAAGCAAGCAGGCTCGACGCTTGGCGCGCCGTGGCGCAGCGGCTATCTTGGAGCCGGCGGCCGGCCGGTCCGACCGCGTGGACATCCTGATGCGGGAGGCTGAGATGAGCAGTGACGTGACACGGTGCATCGAGATCCTGGCCGACGCCATCGCCTTCGAGGAGGAGGGCATCCGCTTCTTCACCGGGAAGGCCGAGAGCGCGACCTCGGACCTGGAGCGGCGGATCTTCCTGTCGCTGGCCAAGGACGAGCAGGGCCATCGTGCCCACCTGATCGAGCTGCGGGACGAGCTGCTGCGGACCCACAGCCTGGAGCCGCTGAACGGCGAAGGGGCGGCCCATAGCCACGACCGCCCGCCGCGGGAGATCTTCGAGAAGGCCATGGCCGAGGCCGTCGATCCCTATGTCGCCCAGCGGGAGGACCTGGAGATCCTGCAGGGGGCCATGGAGGTGGAGCGCAGGGGATTCCACATGTACAGCGCCGCCGCCGCCGAGATGAGCGACCCCGGGGCGAAGGCCCTGTTCGAGCACCTGGCCGCCGAGGAGCAGCAGCACTACGATCTGCTGAAGAACACCTACGAGTACATGCGCGACCCCGAGGGGTGGCACGAGTACGAGGAGGGCGGCATGCTGGACGGCGGCTAGACCGCCACGTCCGTGTCGCAGCGCAGCGAGGCGGCCGCTCTCCCGGCAGAGGGCGGCCGTCCTGTACCCCGGATCGGGAGGGAGCGATGTCCCAGACCGGCAGTCGAGGCGACCTGTTCCGCGGCGTCGTCGCCCTGGCCCCCATGGCCACAGGCGGCAACCTGCCGTACCGGCGACTCTGCAGGGAGTTCGGGGCCGACCTGACCTGCTGCGAGATGATCCTGGCCCACAAGCTGGTCAAGGGGAGCCGCCGCGAGCTGCCGCTGCTGCGCCGCCACCCCGACGAGCGACCGTTCGGCATCCAGCTGGCCGGCAGCAAGCCGGACGTCCTGGCCGAGGCGGCCCGCCTGGCCGCCGCCCAGGGATGCGACTACATCGACCTGAACTTCGGCTGTCCCATCGACGTGATGGTCCGCCGCGGGATCGGGGCCGCCGTCCTGAAGCGGCCCGCCCGCCTGGAGGCGCTGGTGGCGGCGGTGCGGCGGGTCGTCGACCTGCCGCTGGTCGTCAAGCTGCGGACCGGGTGGTCGGAGCAGCGGATCAACGTCCTGGAGACGGCCCGCGCCGCGACCGCCGGCGGGGCCGATGCCCTGGTCGTCCACGGTCGGACCCGCGAGCAGCGGTACCGTCGCGCCGCCGACTGGGAGCTGATCGCCGCCGTGGCCGACGCGGTGCCGGTGCCGGTGCTGGGCAACGGGGACATCCTGACCGTCTGGGACGCGCGGCGCCGCCTCTCCGGGAGCGGCGTGGCCGGCCTGAGCATCGCCCGCGGCGCGCTGATCAAGCCGTGGATCTTCCGGGAGCTGCGCGAGGACCGGCCCTGGTATCCCACCGTGGCCGAGCGCTGGGGTGTGATGCGCCGCTACCTGGAGCTGTGCCGGGAGCACTTCGGCGACGACGAGCTGGGCCTGCAGCGGACCCGCCGCTTCTTCCTGTGGCACCTGGGGTTCTGGCACCGCTACCGCCCCTACACGGAGCAGGACTACCGGGATGCCCTGCCGGGCGTGCTCATCCAGCGGCGCGACGACACCGTCTTCGGCGACCCCGAGTCGGCGCTGCTGGCCAGCGACCGCGAGGAGGATCACCTCGCGATCTGGCGCCGTCTCCTTGACGGCGACCATCCCGGCGCGTAACCTCGCCCGTGCGGCCGGTCCGTCACCGGTGGTCCGGCCGCCATCCGACCCGGTCCGACGATCCACCGGAAGCCGGTGCGAATCCGGCGCGGCCCCGCCACTGTGAGCGGCGACGAAACCCGCAGCGATGCCACTGGCCCAGGCGGCCGGGAAGGCGCGGGGAGTAGGTTGACCCGCGAGCCAGGAGACCGATCGCGGACCCTGCTGTCTGAACTCTCGCGGGAGGAGTTCGCGGCGTGCCGTGCACCCCTGGTCTCCATCGTCCATCGTCCCCGCTGCCGTCGCTGTTGCTGGCGTTCGTGCTGCCGTGGGTCGCGCCGTCGGTCGACCTCGCCGCGGCACCGGCGGCGCCCGTCGCGCCGGCCGGTCGTGTCGCGACGGTCGACTCCCTGGTCGTCACCGCCTCGCCGGTCGTGCCCTCCCTGGCGGCCGATCCGGTGGCCGTCGCCACGGTCCTGCCCGTCGGCGACTCCGGCGCCACCGACCTGGGCGGGCTGCTCGATGCCGTCGCCGGTGTCCAGATGCGCCGCTACGGAGGTGTGGGGGCGCCGGTGACCGTCTCGCTCCGCGGCGCCTCGCCGGGGCAGCTGGTCGTCCTGGTCGACGGCGTTCCCCTGGTCGACGCCCAGGGCGGCGGCGGGGACCTGTCCCGCCTCTCCCTGGAGCGCTACGACCGGGTCGAGGTCTACCGCGGCCTGGTGCCGGTCGGGTTCGGCGGCGGCGGTGGCGTGGGGGCGGTCAACCTCGTCACCCGCGCCGACGCGCCCTCCGGCTGGCGCGTCCGGCAGAGCGTCGGCTCGTTCGGTGAGGCCGGCCTGCGCCTGGAGGGCGGCTGGCGCCGCGACGGCCTGTCGACCGGCCTGCTGCTGTTCGGCCGGCGCGCCGACAACCGGTTCCGCTTCCTGAACCACCTGCAGACCCTGGCCAACAGCGACGACGACTTCCTGGACCGCCGCCGCAACGCCGACCACGAGCGGGCCGGTGCGGCCTGGCGGGCCGGTTGGCAGGGGCCCGTCGGCCGGCTGGAGCTGCAGCTGGGGGCCGTCCGCCAGCAGGGAGGACGGCCCGGTCCGGTGGGGGGGCTGGAGAGTCCCCACGCCCGGGTCCGCTACGACCGCTACGACGGCCGGCTCGTCCTGGCGCGCGGTCCGCTGGAGCTGCTCCTCTACGGCCAGCGGGACGACGAGCTGCTCCGTGATCCCGCCGGAGAGGTCGGCTGGGATCCACCCGGCGACACCTGGAGCCGCAGCGAACAGGCGCTGGTGCGGCTGACGGCCGGCGGCGCGCTGGCGGCGCCGGGGGGACGGCTCACCTGGCGACTGGGCGCCGAGGGGCGTCGCCAGTGGTACCGGGAGCGACGGGCGGACCTGGCCGATCCGCTGCGGACCCGCACCGGGACGACCCTCTACGGCGCGGCGGAATGGCGCTGGGAGGCGGCGCGGCTGGCCCTGGCGCCGGGGTTCCGCTGGCGCCGCCTGGAGGACGACGTGCCGCCGCTGCCGCCGCTGCCGTGGCTGCCCGAGGAGCCGCTGGCCGCTCCCCACGTGGTCCACCGCGGCGAGCCCTCGCTGGGACTGACCTGGGGCGCCGTCCCCCGCCGCCTGGTCCTGGCCGCACACGCCGCCTGGGCCATCCGGCCGCCCACCTGGGTCGAGCTGTTCGGTCACCGCGGCGGGGTCGACGGCAACCGGGAGCTGCAGCCGGAGGAGCTGACCTCCTGGGACGTGGGCGTCGCCTGGCGACCGTCCGCCGCGTGGCGGGCGCGGGCCAGCTGGTTCCACGTCGACAGCGACCGGACCGTCGTCTGGCGCCAGAACTCCCAGTACACGAGCCGTCCCCTGAACATCGGCGGCGCCGTGAGCCGCGGGCTGGAGTTGGAGTGGGAGTTCGTCCCGGCAGGGCAGTGGAGCTGCCGCGGCAACCTCACCTGGCAGCACACGGCCCACCGCGGCGCCGATCCCGTCTACCGCGGCAAGGAGCTGCCGTTCCGCCCCGCCGTCCAGGCCACCGCCTCCGTCGCCTGGCGCCGCGGCCCGTGGCGCGCCGAGGGGCGGTTGCGGTCGGTCTCCCGCACCTACCGCGACCGCTACAACAGCGAGGCCGAGCGGGTCCCCGCCCACACCACGTGGGACCTGTCGCTGACCCGCCGCTGGGACGGCCGGCACGACATCGCGCTGACCGTCGAACTGCGCAACCTGACCGACGTCGACGTCTACGACGTGGAGGGCTTCCCCCTGCCCGGCCGCGCGTGGCGCGTCGTCTGGTCCATCCGGTAGAGGAGTCGCCATGCGCAACCCCGCCGTCCTGCTGCTGGCCGCCGCCCTCTGTCTGGCCGGGACCGCCCGTGCCTGGGACCGGCTGCTGGTGCTGACGACCGACTACACGACCTACGGTTCCGCCGCCCTGCTGGAGCGCGACGATCCCTGGACGGCCAGCCCCGACCTTGAGCCGGTGGGTGCCGACGCGGTGGCCCGCTGGCACGACGGCCTCTACTGGGTGGTCGACCGCGGCGGCAGCAACATCCAGGTCCTCGATCCGGCCGCGGACCTGGCGACGCTCCGCCAGTTCAGCCTGGGCGTGGGACGCAATCCCCAGGACATCGCCTTCGGGCCCGACGGCACGGCGTGGGTCTCCTGCTACGACGAGGCCGTGCTGCTCCACGTCGATCCCCTGTCGGGGACGATCCTGGAGACCATCTCCACCGCCCAGTTCGCCGACGCCGACGGGTTGCCCGAGACCGGCTGGATGCTCCGCCTGGGCGACCGGCTCTACATCACCTGCCAGCGCCTGGACCGCAACGACTGGTGGCAGCCGGCGGACTACAGCCAGCTGCTCGTCCTGGACCTCGTCACCGGCCAGTGGGTCGACATGGATCCGGCCGCGGCGGGTGTCCAGGGGATCGTCCTGGCCGGCACGAACGCTGCCCCGCCGCCGGAAGCCATGCCGGACGGGCGGATACGCGTGGCGACGGTCGGGCGGTTCGCCCTGGCCGACGCCGGCGTGGAGTTCGTCGACCCGGTCGCCGGTACCACGAGCGGCCTGGTCGTCACCGAGCAGGAGCTGGGGGGCGAGCTGCTGGACCTGGTCACGGTCGGGGAGACGACCGTCGGGATCGTCAGCGACGCCTCGTTCCACACCTCGCTGGTCGCCTTCCCGGCCGCCGGGGGCGGGCCGGTCGCGACCTGGGCCGCCGCGGACGACTACGACTACGCCGACGTGGCCTGGGACGGGGCGGGGCAGGTCTACCTCTGCGATCGCGGCCTGGGCCACAGCGGCGTGCGGGTCTTCGACGCCGCCACCGGGGGCGAGTTGACCGCCGCGCCGGTCGCCGTCGGCCGCCCGCCGTTCATGTGCGTCCCGCCGCTGCCGGCGACGACGGCCGTCCCGGGAGAGACGCCCACCCGGCTCGTCCTCGCACCGCCGTACCCCAATCCCGCCAACCCGGCAGTCACCCTCCGCTGGCGCGCCGCGCCCGGCCGGCCGCTGGTCCTCTCGATCCACGACGTCGCCGGTCGTCGCCTGGCGGTGCGCCGGCTCCCGGCGCCGCCGGCGGGGGAGGGAAGCTGGCGCTGGGACGGGACGGCCGACGACGGGCGCCCCGCCGGCTCGGGCGTCTACCTGCTGCGGATCGAGCAGGACGGCGTCGCGGCGACCCGCCGCTTCTCCCTGGTCCGCTGACCTGCTGGCCCGCGGCGGGGCCGCGTGCTATCCTGCCCGGCGACGAGAGGAGCGACGATGGCAAGGATCTACACCCGCGGCGGCGACGGCGGCGAGACCTCCCTGTTCGGTGGCCGCCGGCTGCCCAAGAGCGACGTGCGGGTCGACCTCTACGGCGAGGTCGACGAGCTGAACAGCCTGCTCGGTGCCGCGCTCGCCTTCCTGCCCCGCGACCGGGGACCCGACCCGCGGCCGGACGCACTGGCCCGTCAGCTCGAACGGCTCCAGGCCGACCTGCTGGAGCTGGGCGGCCTGCTGGCCGACCCCGACCGCTGCGAGCAGCTGGCGCGCCGGGACGCGCTGCCGCCGGCCCTGGACGTGGGCGAGCTGGAGGGGTGGATCGACCGCTGGGAGGAGGAGCTGCCGCCGTTGCGGACCTTCATCCTGCCCGGGGGTGCTGCGGCCGGCGCCCTGCTCCACCTGGCGCGCTGCGTCTGCCGGCGGCTGGAGCGACGCGCGGTGGCCGCCGCGGAGACGATCGCCGTTCCCCGGGGCGTGCTGGGCTGGCTGAACCGGCTGGGCGACTACCTGTTCGTCGCCGCCCGGACGGCCAACGCCGCCGTCGGCGCCGCCGAGACGGCGTGGACGCCGGCCGCTGCCGGCGAAGACAGCGGGGGCGACGCCTCGTGACCGACGACCGCCGCGAGAGGGCGATCCTGCTGGTGACGTCCACGGCCCACTTCCTGACCCACTTCGCCATGCTCGTCTTCCCGTCCCTGGCCCTGGCCATCCGCGGCGACTGGGCCATGCCGCTGTCCGACGTCCTCGGCCTCGGTTTCTGGATGTACCTGCTGTACGGTCTGGGCGCGCTGCCGTTCGGCCTGCTGACCGACGCCACCGGCCGCCCGCGGACGATGCTGGCGCTCTGCCTGGCCGGGATCGGCCTGTTCTCCCTGCTGGCCGCCCGCGCCGCCACCCCTGCCCAGCTGCGGCTGGCCCTGGCCGGGATCGGGCTGGCGACATCCATCTATCACCCGGCCGGCATCGCCTGGATCAGCCGGGCGATCCGGCAGCGGGGGCGGGCCCTGGGGCTGAACGGCGTGGCCGGCAACCTGGGGGTCGTCACGGCGCCCCTGACGGCCGGCGTGCTGGCGGTCTCGCTCGGCTGGCGGGCGGCCTACGCCCTGATGGGGGTGGTCTCCCTGGCCGCGGCCGTCTGGGCGCTGCGGTTGCCCCTGGGCCGGGATCCCGTCGACGAGCCGGCCGCCGCCCCTGCGGTCGCCGCCCGGCGGCAGGGAGTGGCGTTCGCCGCCCTCTGCGTGGCCATGGCCCTGGGCGGCCTGGCCTACCGGGGGCAGACCCTGGTCCTGCCGGCCTGGATCGAGCAGCGGCTGGCCGAGCTGGTCCACCTGGTCGGCGAGTGGCACGGCCTGCCGTGGGCCGGCACCACCCTGGTCGCGGCCACGCTCCTGACCTCAGGCGCCTACCTGGCCGGGGCGGCGGGGCAGGTCGTCGGCGGCCGACTGGCCGACCGCTGCGACCTGCGCCTGCTCTACGCCGCCTTCCACGCCGCGACGATCCCCCTGCTCTGGCTCGTCGGCAGGTTGTCGGGCTGGCCGCTGCTGGCGGCGGCGTTCGTCTACGCCTTCTTCGCCTTCGGGATGCAACCGGCGGAGAACTCCCTGGTGGCCTTTCTCACGCCGCCGCGGCTGCGCAGCACCGGCTACGGGCTGAAGTTCGTCCTGGTCTTCGGGGTGGGTTCGCTGGCGGTGCGCCTGGTCCAGCGGTGGCAGCCGGTCGTGGGGACCGGCGGCGTCTTCCCGCGCCTGGCCGTGGTCGAGGCCGGCCTGCTGGTCTTCGTCGGCGTGCTCTGGCTGCTGACACGCCGGCGCATCGTGCGCAACAGCGGCTGACGGAACCGACACACGGCCGGCAAAAGCGACGGCCCCGCCTGGCAGCGGGGCCGTCTCTTCGTGGGTCCGCGCAAGAGGTCAGTCGACCATCGAGATGGCCTCGGTGGGACACGCCTCGACACAGGCCTCGCAGTCGGTGCAGGTGTCGGGATCGACCAGGGCGACGCCCTCGTCGGTCATGCTGATGGCCTCGGTGGGGCAGGCCTCCACACAGGACTCGCACCCGGTGCACTCGTCGGCGTTCACGAAGGCAGGCATGACGTCTCTCCTTGTCGCTGGACTGGCTGATCGGGCTATCAAGCGGGGAAGATTGAACGCCGTCGCGGCGTTGTCAAACGGCGTTTTCGTTTCTGAGAACGGAGGCTGTTCTCAGTCGCCTGCCCCTGCGGTGCCGTCACCGCTGCCGGTCCGCGAGCCGACGGTGCGCCGGATCCCGCGCACCAGCAGGGCTGCGGTTCCGCCCGCCAGCAGGAAGACGTCGCGCAGCAGGACCGCCGCGCCGACGGCGTGTCCGCCCTCGGTGTGGAAGCAGCCGCAGGAGATGTCCAGATCGCGGGCCATGGCCGAGACGATCGCGCCCATGAACATCAACAGCATCAGCACGATCAGCAGGGCCGCCCCGCGACGCGCCCGACCCAGCAGCAGGGCCAGCCCCGCTGTCAGCTCGAGCCAGGGCAGCAGCAGGGCGAGCGGGTGCAGCAGCGACAGCGGCAGCAGCCGGTAGTGATGGATCGCCATCGCGAACGCCGCCGGGTGGGCGATCTTGTCCAGGGAGGCGTAGACGAAGGTGCCACCCACCAGGATCCGGATCAGCAGATCGAGGTAGTCAGGCAGGACCAGCCCCCGCACCTCGGCGCGCTCAGTCATGGTCGTCCTCCCCGGTCGCGGCCGGTGCCGCGGTGGCGATCTCGCCACCCGCCCGCCGCCACGCGTCCAGGCCGCCCCGCAGCAGCAGCAGGCCGGTGTACCCCCTCTCCTGCAGGCGGGCGGCCGGGGCGGCCAGGGCCGTCAGGTCGCCGTCGCCGTACAGGACCAGGGTGTCGGTGGGGGTGGTGAACTCGAACAGCTCGCGGAAGTCGGTGTCGAAGCTCTCCTGGCGCAGGGGGAAGGCGCCGGGGATCCGTCGGCCGTCTGCCGTCCGCGGGCGGGTGTCGACGAAGACGGCGCGCCCCTCCTCGTAGAGGGCGACCGCCTGTGCGGGGGTGATCAGCGGCGCCGGCAGCTCCAGCTCGTACACGGCCGGGTCGGCGCGCAGCGGCAGCCTGGGCGAGTGGATCAGCCAGGCGACCGCCGCGGCAGTGACCGCCAGCAGGAGCAGGCGCCAGGCCTCACGCAGGGGAGGACCGGTCCTGACCGGCTCGACGGGAACGCTGCGGGGCGCGGAGTCACTCATGTCGGTCCCCTCACAGCCGCAGCATGTACATGATCGACGCCGTCAGCTCGGGGTAGTCGGGGCTGCTGGTGTGGACGTGGAGTGTCCCCTTCATGCGGCCATCGGCGGCGATGGCCCTCTCGTCGCGGGTCGACAGGGGTCGCCCGACGACGGTCACCAGGTAGGTCCGCGTCTTCTCCACGTAGTCGATCTTCGTGACCTTGAAGCCGGGCAGGTCCACCTCCGCCCGGGTCACCTCGATGTCGTGGCCGGGCTGGACGATGACCCTGAAGACACGCTTCAGCAGCTGGTTCCGCTGGACGTAGCGGAAGTTGACCTTGTCCGGCTGGATGCTCACGGGGGCGATGATCTCGCCGCTGATCTCGATGGAGAGCGTCTCGGCGCCCGGGACGTTCGTCCGGAAGGTGGCCAGCTCGCGGATGGTCCCGATGGGAGCGTCGGGGCGGATGCCGATCTGGATGAGCTTCGTCGCGGGGCCGGCGCCGTCCTTGGGCTGGATGTTGACGGTGAACAGGTCCTCGCGGTAGTGGACCGGGGTGATCTCCAGCTCGGGGACGTCCTCGGTGCTGACGACGATTCCCTGCACCATCCGCTCGCCGACCGGCAACCGGTTGAAGGTGATGCCGCGGGACTTGGGTTTGATGTGCAGGGGCGCGTGGACATCGGCCAGGACCTGGATCTGGGTGATCCGGTCCCGGGGATCGTTGGTGTAGATCTCGATCATCTTCCGCTGGGGCCCCTCGAACATCTTGCTGTTGAAGGTGACCTCCAGGGACGTCGCCTGGCCGGGCTGCAGGAGGTCGACGTCCGGGGTGGCGACGGTGCACCCGCAGCTGGTCTCCACCTTGTCGATCTTCAGCGGGGCGGTGCCGTCGTTGCGCAGCGTGACGGTCGTCTTGCGGACCTCCTGCTGCTCCATGCGCCCGAAGTCGATGACCGTCGGTTCGGTGACCAGTCGGGGCAGGTCCTGCTGGGCGAACAGGACGGAGCTCGCGGCGACGAGCAGGGCCAGGGCGGTGCCGGTCAGCAGCCGGCGGGTGTCGACATGCATCATCTCGTCTCCTCGACGCGATCGAGTCGTTGACCAGGGTCGGAACGGCACGGCACTATACACTCTCGCGACGGGCCGGTTCCGTCCATCAAGTTTCCATAATGTCCGTCATTTCCGGTGGCGCGCAAGGCGCGAACGCCGCGGGAGGCCCGGATGCACACGGCACAGAGAGCCAGCTGGCGACACGTCCGCCTGGGAGTCCTGCTCCTGGCCGGGACCGTCCTGGCCGGGGCGCTGGGTTTCGTCCTGGTGGAGGGGTTCACCCCCCTGGAAGCGCTCTACATGGCGGTCATCACCATCAGCACGGTGGGGTTCGGGGAGATCCATCCCCTCTCGCCGGCCGGCCGCGTCCTGGTCATCGTCCTGATCGTGCTCGGCCTGGGACTGGCCACCTACACGCTCGGCTCGCTGGGCGGTCTGCTCCTGGAGGGGCACGTCCGGCGGATCCTGGGGAGGCGGATGATGCAACGGGGAATCGACGCGCTGCGCGACCACTACATCGTCTGCGGCTACGGCCGCATGGGACAGACCATCGCCCGCGAGCTGGTGCGGGAGCAACGGCCCCACGTCATCGTCACCAGCGACCAGCAGCAGGTGGACGAGCTGCTGGACGAGGGGCGCTACGCCGTCTACGGCGACGCCACCGAGGACGCCACGCTGCTGGCGGCGGGCGTGACCCGCGCCCGGGGCCTGGTGGCGGTGGTCTCCAGCGACGTCGACAACCTCTACATCACCCTCTCGGCCCGGGAGCTGACCCGTCGCGAGAACCCGGACCTCTATATCCTGACCCGCGCCACCGAGGAGACGGTCATCCGCAAGCTCCGGCGGGCCGGTGCCGACCGGGTCCTCTCGCCCTACGAGATCGGCGGCCGGCGCCTGGCCCAGGCCCTGCTGCGCCCGACGGTCTTCGACTACATGGAGGTCCTGTTCCACGACCCGCAGAGCGACCTGGTCCTGGAGGAGTTCAAGGTCCCTGCCGGTTGCCACCTGACCGACCGGGCCATCCGCGACACGAACCTGCGCCGGGACTACGACCTGATCATCATCGGTCTGCTGGACGCCGAGGGACGGATGATCTTCAATCCCCGGCCGGAACACGTCATTCACGAGGGCGATACCCTGATCATCCTGGGCCGCCGCGACCAGGCGGAACGGCTGGGCAGCTCCCTGCAGGACTGAGCGCCCTGCCGCCGGCCCGATGTGGCGGCAGTGGCAGCTCTCCCTACCTTGTCGGGAAGAGCAGCCCCGTCACTCTCATGACAAGGAGTCGCCATGTCCGGCATTCGTGAGAGCATCCTGGCCACCATCGGTGGCACGCCCCTGGTTCGCCTGCCACGGCTCGACGACACCGACGCCGAGATCCTGGCCAAGCTGGAGTCGCGCAACCCGCTGGGGAGCGTCAAGGACCGCATCGCCCTGGCGATGATCGAGGCGGCCGAGGCCGACGGTCGGCTCCGTGACGGTGTGACGGTCGTCGAGGCCACCAGCGGCAACACCGGGATCGGCCTGGCCTTCGTCTGCGCCGCCAAGGGATATCCGCTGGTGCTGACGATGCCCGACAGCATGTCGCGCGAGCGGCGGGCCATCCTGCGGGCCCTGGGCGCCGAGCTCGTCCTGACCCCCGCGGCCGACGGGATGCGCGGCGCCATCGACCGCGCCGTGGAGATCGCCGCCGAGCGGCAACCGTCGTTCATCCCCGGCCAGTTCGACAACCCCGCCAACCCCGAGATCCACCGCCGGACCACGGCCGAGGAGATCTGGCGGGATACCCAGGGACAGGTGGACGTCCTGGTATCGGGAGTGGGGACCGGCGGGACGTTGACCGGCGTCGGTTCGGTCCTGAAGCGCCGCCTCCCGGAATGCCGGATCATCGCCGTCGAGCCGGCGGCCTCGCCCGTCCTGTCCGGCGGCGCGCCGGGGCCGCACCGGATCCAGGGGATCGGTGCCGGCTTCGTGCCGGGCGTGCTGGACACGTCGCTGATCGACGAGGTCATCGCCGTGGCGGACGAGGACGCCCTGGAGACGGCCCGCCGCGCCGCCCGCGAGGAGGGCCTGTTCGTCGGCATCAGCAGCGGCGCGGCGCTGTGGGCGGCCTTGCAGGTGGCCCGTCGGCCGCAGTACGCCGGCAAGCGGATCGTGACGATCCTGCCCAGCCACGGGGAGAGGTACCTGACCACGGACCTGTTCCTCCGGTACCTGGACGACTGACCGTCGCCGCGTGGCCACCGGACAAGGAGACGACGATGACCGACCAGCACCACGAGCGCATGCGCGGGGTCGCCCGCGCCATCACCGAGACCTACCGGACCGTCGGCGCCGTCAACCTGATCGGCGAGAGCGAACTGCCGTCCCGGCGCCGGGTGGCCGACCTGCTGGGCCGCCTGCTGGCGGTCACCTTCCCCGGCTACTTCGGCGAGCGGATCAGTCCCCGGGCGTCGCTGGAGACCTTCGTCGCCGCCCAGCTCGACCGGGCGGCCGACGAGCTGGGCGGGATGATCGCCGGCGTCCTGCACTTCTGCGGTCGCCACGACGTCCAGACGCAGCGGCCGCTGCCGGTGGAGGCGCCGGGGGAGCTGTCGACGCGGGAGCTGTCCGACGCCGCCGACGGGATCGTCCTCGACTACCTCGCCCGGCTGCCGGAGGTGCGCCAGGTCCTGAAGACCGACGTCCAGGCGGCCTACGAGGGGGATCCGGCGGCGGTCGGCCCCGAGGAGGTCATCCTCTGCTACCCGGGCCTGCTGGCCGTCGCCGTCCACCGCCTGGCCCACCCCCTCTACGAGCTGGGGATTCCCCTGCTGCCGCGGGTCATGAGCGAGTGGGCCCACTCCCGCACCGGTGTCGACATCCACCCCGGCGCGCGGATCGGACCGTCCTTCTTCATCGACCACGGCACCGGCGTCGTCGTCGGGGAGACGACCGAGATCGGCCGCGGCGTCAAGCTCTACCAGGGCGTCACCCTGGGCGCGCTCAGCTTCCGCCGTGCCCCCGACGGCAGCCTGGTCAAGGGCGGCAAGCGCCACCCCACCCTCGAGGACGAGGTGACCGTCTACGCCAGCGCCACGATCCTGGGCGGGGAGACGGTCATCGGCCGCGGCGCGGTGATCGGCGGCGGCTGCTGGATCACCGAGTCGGTACCGGCGGGGGCGAAGGTGATGACGCGGGTCAGGACGGTGGAGAAGGGGTAGGCGGAGCCGGCGGCCTTGCCGCGGACACGCCCGCGGGCTAGACTCGTGCCTCGACGCCCCGCCCCGACAGCCTTCAGCGGAGGAACACCATGCCGATGCCCGGATCCGCGTCCCGCCGCCTGCCGCCGCTCGCCTGCCTGCTCGTCCTGCTGCTCGCTGCGGGCGCCGCCGGAACCGCGCCGGCGCCGGCCACCGCCGAGGAGCCCCTCCGCGGCTGCGTCGCCAAGACGGCGGCCGACTTCCCGTCGCGCGAGGCGCTGGCCAAGGCGGCCGCCGCCTACGGCTACGACGTCAAGGAGTGCCGGCTGCGGCTGACCCTCTCGCCGGACGACTCCGTCTTCGACGGGGAGGTGGAGATCCTCTTCTCGCCCACCACCCTGGCCGGCGACACCCTCGTGCTGGACTGCGCCGACCTGGCGGTCACCGGGATCACCCACGCCGACACGGCCCTGGGCTTCCGCCAGCGGGGCGACTCCCTGCTGGTGGCCCTGGTCGGGCGGAAGCGGATCGGGGCCCTGGACAGCCTGACGGTGGCCTACCGCGGCGTCATGCGGCCCGGGACGGCAGGGCTGGCCCTGAACCGCTGGGTCCTGGCCGAGGACGACACCGTCCTGGTCGCCGCGACCATGAGCGAGCCGAGCGACGCCCGCCGCTGGTGGCCCTGCAAGGACACTCCCGGCGACAAGTTCACCTGCCGGGTCGACCTGACCGTCCCGACCGGCCTGACCGCCGTCTCCAACGGCCTGCTGACCGGCGTCGAGGACCACGGCGACGGCTGGTCCACCTGGCACTGGGTGGAGTCCCACCCCATCGCCACCTACCTCGTCTCCGCCGCCGTGTCCGACTACACCGTCCTGCAGGAGGCGTGCGTCACCCCGGCGTCGGGGGTGATCCCGCTGCGGAACTGGGTCCTGGCGCCGGACGTCGAGGACGCCGCGGCCGACTTCGCGCCGCTGTGCGACATGATGGCCTTCCTGGAGGAGCTGGCCGGGCCGTACCCCTATGCCGACGAGAAGTACGGCCACGTCGAGTTCCTGAACATGCGCTCCGGCGCCATGGAACACACCACGGTCACCAGCTACGGGAACCTGCTGCTGACCGGCACGAACGTCTACGACCGCATCGTCGTCCACGAGCTGGCCCACCAGTGGTTCGGCGATTCGCTGACCCCGGCCGGCTGGGAGGACATCTGGCTCAACGAGGGCTTCGCCACCTACACGGAGGCCCTCTGGCGCGAGCACCTCTACGGGATGGACGGCGACGACGTCCACGGCGGCTACTGGTGGAAGATGGACCGTCTGCGCTGGGGCGACGACTTCATCGGCCACACGCCCGTCTACGACCCGTTCCCGATCCTGGACCGGATCGTCTACGACAAGGGGGCCTGGATCCTCCACATGCTCCGGGGCCGAGTGGGCGACGACGTCTTCTTCGCGCTGCTCCACGACTGGGCCACCGGCCAGGGGCGCTACGAGGACAACGTGACGACCGAGGAGTTCGTCCAGCTGGCCAGCGACCACGCAGGGGAGGATCTCCACCCCTTCTTCACCCCGTGGCTGACGACCAGCGACGTGCCACGCCTGGAGATCACCCGGCTGGTCGGCGACGGGCCGGCCGGGCCGGGCACGCGGCTGGCGCTGCGCCTCGTCGACCGCAGCGGCATCGACTTCGACAACGTCTTCCCGGTGAGGATCTCGACCACGGCGGGGACGGAGTGGACGACGCTGCGCCTGGTCGGCCGCGAGGCGACCCTGCGGTACGACGCCTCCGCCCGCATCGACTCGGTGGCCGTCGATCCGCTGCACTGGGTCCTGTGGCGGGAGGTCACGGCGCCACCCGTCTCCCTGCGGATCACCGGCCTGGCTCCCAACCCGGTCACCCGCCTGCCGGTGGACATCGTCTTCCGGCTGGAGGAGGATGCACCGCTGCGCCTGCGGATCTTCGACGTCCGTGGTCGGCGCCTGCTGGACAGGGACCTGGGCGTGCGGCCCGGCCTGCTGGATGACCAGGTCGTCACGTGGGACGGCCGCGACGGCGAGGGACGCCGGCTCCCGTCCGGCGTCTACTGGGCGCAGCTGCTGAGCGACCGGCAGGAAAGCGTGGCCAAGATCGTCGTCGTCAGGTGACGGTGGGCTAGAAGTCGATTCCCGCCTGGAAGACGGCCGTCCAGTCGGGCGCTCCCTCGCCGGCGTGCCAGCCGGTCGCCCAGGAGACGGTCAGCCACCACCGTCCGCGTTCCAGGGTGACGTCCGGGCCGAGGTGCAGCACACCCCGCCAGGGACCGCCCTCCTCGCGGGCGAGCGCCGCGTACCATTCGCCCCCCACCCGCCAGCCCGGCGCCACCTCCCGGCTTGCTCCGCCGCTGAGCAGCAGTTCGTCCGACCGCACCGATCGCCCCGGGTCCGCCCAGGTGACGGTCACCCCCGCGTCCAGGACCAGGATCCAGGGACCGGGATCCCGCTCCAGGATGCCCAGCAGGGAGAGACCGGTCTCGTCCGGACCCGACGAGACGGCCAGGTCGGCGGACCGGCCCGTCCGCTCGCCGGGCAGGCGGGGGGCCCACAGCAGGTCCAGGCCCATCCCGCGCCAGCGGGCGTGGTCGGCGGCGTCCTCCCATGTGGCGACGACGCCGGCCACCTGCAGGTGGGGCGTGACGGCCCACTGGACGAGGTGGTCGCCGGACCAGTGCGCGTCGCCGCCGTCGTGCTCCACGCTGACGACGTGGAAGCAGGAGACCGTCCCGGCCGGATCGGGGGCCCCCTCGGCGGCCAGGGCGAAGTGGACGGGACCGGCCGGGGCGGGACGGGGGAACAGGACGGGGAGGAAGAGGACGGCGGTGATCGCCGTCACCCGGCGGCAGACGATGGGTGGCGTTCGCGGCCTTCCGTGCGGTCCGCACATCGCGTTCACCTCGCTTCTCGTGTCGTCGCCCTCTCCTGTCGCGGGGCGGACACCGGCTCAGCGGTCGGCGGGGCCGGCCGCCGACTCCAGGACCGCCTCGATGTAGGAGGTCACCTCGCGCCCCTGCCGCGGCGTCAGCCGGGCGCGCCGGATCATGTCGGGCAACAGGGACCGCCAGCGTGCCGCAGGCAGGTCGCCGATCGCGACGGGCCGGTGGCACCGGGCGCAGTCCTTCAGGTAGATCAGCCGGCCCCGGCGCAGGACCTCGACGGTCCCGGGACCGGTGCCGCCGCCCGCAGGCCGGACCAGGTCCGTGGCCGGAGGGGCGACCTCCGGCCCGGGGGCGCAGGCCAGCAGGGCGACGAGCCCGAGCAGCGGCAGCCCGGCGCGGATGGCGGCGGGGCGGGCCATCAGAACTCCACTCCCACCAGCGTCCGCCAGCTCAGTCCCGGCGCTCCGGCGACGTCGGTCAGCTGCCACAGGGGGGAACTCGTCACCCACCAGCGACCGCGGCGCCACGAGAGGGACGGCCCCGCCGAGAGGGTGCCGCGCTCGGACCCCTCCCAGTCGGGCAGCTCCACGGCATGCCGCAGCTCGGCCCCGAGCAGCAGGGCCGGGGAGAGCTGCAGGCTCACCCCGAGGGTCTGGGCCAGCTCGCCCTCGTCCTCGCTCCAGCGTTCCCCCTCCCATTCCGCCTCGACGATCGCGTTGTAGACGACGACCCAGGGACCGGCGTCCCGCTCCAGCAGGATCTTGCCCTCCAGGGCTAGCTTTTCCTGTCCCAGCTTGACCTCTCCGTAGACGGCCGAGCCGAGGGTCGAGGTCGCCGGGTCGGTCAGGTTGTAGATCGCCTCGATGCTGGAGGAGCGGACCTCGGTCAGGTGCCGGCCCCCGCGCCAGGTCGTGCGCCAGTCGCTGAAGTAGAAGCCGAGCTGGAACCGGTCGGTGACGCCCCACTCCAGCTCGTGGCGGAACTCGACCCGGTCGTACGAGGGATCGTCGTCCCGGTCCGTGTGCCAGGTGATCCAGTGTTCCGTCTCGAGGGAGCCCCCGGGGCTCGTTCCCGCCTCGTAGCTCCAGGCGAAGCGGCGGGCCGTGGCGCCGGCGGGGCAGGGGAGGAGGGCCGACAGGAGAAGGAGCGCCAGGCAGAGGATCGGCGCGGTTCTCGTCGCGGTGGCGGGGGACATGGGTGACCTCCTTGCGAATGACCATGAGAACCATTCTCAATACTAGGCGATCCCAAACCTGTATCGGGAAAGCGATCCTGTCAAGAAGATGACAGGGGTCCGGTTCAGCGCCAGTGCTCGCTGAGGAACCGCTCCACCTCGGGGATGCCGCCCTGGTAGACCAGGTAGCCGTTGTGGGGCTCGCGCTCGGTGATCTCGCGGGCCACCGGCGTCAGCATGATCCGCTTGACCTCGTCCAGGTCGTCGGTGTGGCCCAGGGCCCAGCCCAGCTTCACGTACGCCACCTCGGGCAGCATGTTGGCGGCCGGCACGACACCCAGCTCCATGATCTCGCGCCCGGTCTCGTAGACGTACATCTGGACGTAGCCCCACAGCGTCTGGACCGTCATGTAGACGGCCACGCCGGCGTCGCGGGCCCGGGCCAGGGCGGGGTAGAGGGGCTTGTTGACGTGCCCCAGGCCGGTGCCGGCGATGACGATGCCGCGGTAGCCGCTGTCGACGAGCGAGTCGATGATGTCCGGCTTCATGCCGGGGTAGTAGTAGACCAGCGAGACCCGGTCGTCGAACACGGCGTCGATCCGCACCTGCCTGTCGTCGCGGCGGCGCCGGTAGTCGGTGCGGATGGGGGTGATCTTCTCCCGGTCGACCATGGCCAGCGGGACGTCGCTCAGCGTCCGGAAGGTGGACCGGTAGGACGAGTGCATCTTGCGCACCCGGGTCCCCTGGTGGAGCAGGCCGTAGCGGTCGCTCGTGGGGCCGAACATGCAGACCATCACCTCGGCGATGTCGCCGTGGGCGGCGGCCTGGGTGGCGTGGATCAGGTTCAGGGCGGCGTCGCTGGACGGGCGGTCGCTGGAGCGCTGGCTGCCGACCATGACGATGGGGACCGGCGAGTCCTGGACCATGAACGACAGGGCAGCCGCCGTGTGGTGCATGGTGTCGGTGCCGTGGCCCACGACGATCCCGTCGACGCCGCGCTCGATCTCCCGCCCGATGGCCTCGGCCAGGCCGATCCACTGGACGTGGCTCATGTTCTCGCTGAAGACGCCGTAGAGCTTCTCCGTCTCCAGGTTGCAGATGTCGGCCAGCTCGGGGACCGAGCCGTACAGCTCCCCGGGCGAGAAGGCGGGGATGACCGCGCCGGTCCGGTAGTCCAGGCGCGAGGCGATGGTCCCGCCGGTGCCCAGCAGCTTGACCAGCGGCTTGCCCTCGGCGTAGGGAAACTCCTGCTCGGGGATCTTGTAGTGGGCCTCGCGGCGACCGTGGACCGTGATCTCCTCGACCCGCCCGCAGTGCAGCCCGACGTTGTAGCCGGTCTCCATCTTCAGGACGATGTGCTCGGGGTCGGCCGTCTCGCTGCGGGGCAGGATCAGGCCGCTGAACTCGCCGCTGTCGGTGCGGATCGTCACGTCCGACCAGACCTTCGCCTCGAACCGCTTCAGGACCGCCAGTGCGGGGTCGCGGTAGCCCTTGTAGGCCTCTTCCGTCATCGCAGTGCCTCCTCCACCAGGCGGGCCGCGTCGCGGCCGCGGACCCGGCCCCGGATCCGTGCCATCACCGCGCCCATGACCACGGCGTGTCGCTTGCCCGGGTCGGCCGGCCAGTCGGCCGGCGCCCCGGCCAGGACCTGCTCGACGATCCCGCGGACCTCGTCCTCGGGCAGCAGGTCGGGGATCTCGCCGTCGCCGGTCCAGAGCGCCTCGACGGCGGCCCGGCCGGCGACGACCCGGTCGATGGCCTGTTCCCACCACTCGCGCGCCGCCAGGCTCGTGGGCCGGGGCAGGTCCCGGTCCAGCAGCAGCGACGCCAGCCCGGTGGGCGAGAGGACGGAGCCGTCGCCCAGTCGCGGCAGCAGGTGCTGGAACAGGTCGAAGGCGGGATGGAGGGCCAGGCGGCCGGCCAGCTCGTCGCCCACCCCGGCGGCCCGCAGCCGTCCCAGGCGCTCCCACGGCGGGACCGGCAGGTCGTGGCCCAGGGCCTCCACGTGCTCGCGCCGCAGGACCACCGGCGGCAGGTCCGTGTCGGGGTACATGCGGCTGGGGCCGGGCAGGATCCGCTCGAAACCGGTCGTGCCGTCGTCCAGGGCCTGGCGGGTCTCGGACGGCACGCCCTCGGTGGCCTCCCGGGCGCGGATCAGGATCTCCTGGATGGCGGTCTGCACGTCCTGCTGCGGTCCCCAGACCAGCAGCAGCGGCACCTCGTCGGTCACCTCGCAGGTCCGCTGCAGGCGCTCCCAGGTGGAGCTGGCCAGCAGGCTCGTCTCGCTCGTGGAGCACAGGAGGTTGGGCGTCGCGTCCAGGCAGGCGATGACCCGCACCCGGTCGCTGAACTCCTTGAGGAAGCGGGTGTGGGGCTGGGTCGGGGTGGCCAGCAGCCCCTCGAAGCCGGGCAGCGGGACGACGGCGGCGCGGCCCCCCTGGTCGAGGGCGGCGCGCAACGGCGCGTAGTCCGTCTGCTGGAGCAGATCGGTCACGTCGCGGGAGAGATCGGCGATGCCGTCGGCGGTGACGCCCCGGCGGGACAGCTCGTCGCGGATGGCCAGCAGGCTGCGCTGCCGCAGCGCCTCGTTGTGGGCCAGGCGCGGGATGTCGCGGATGCTCGGCACGCCCTTGATCTCGATGCGGGTCCCGCCGCGGATGCTGACGTTGACGTCCTGGCGGGCGGCGCCGGCGCCGGTGCGGACCAGGCCGGTGACGCGCACCAGCCGCCGCAGCAGCTCGCACGCGGCGGCCAGTTCGTCGGGGGTCTCCAGCTCGGGCTCGGTGACCGTCTCGATCAGCGGCATGCCCAGGCGGTCGGTCTTGAAGACGCGCAGGTGGCCGGTGTCGCTGACCTCGCGGCAGGAGTCCTCCTCCAGGGAGAGCTGGCGGATGCCCAGTTCCCGGCCGGCGAAGGGGATCGCGCCGCGGACCCCGATGATCGCCGTGCGCTGGAAGCCGGTGGGGATGCTCCCGTCCAGGTACTGCTTGCGGGCGATGTGGATCTCGTCGACCACCTGCAGGCCCAGCAGCAGGCAGATGCGGACGCTGATGTCCAGGGCCTCGGGGTCCATCTCGAACGGCGGCGCGTCGTCCATCTCGTAGGTGCAGACCGACGCGTTGTTGAGCCGGTAGACGATCTCCTTGTGCGTCTTGAACTCCATCAGCGCCGTGCCGTCGTAGTCGCCCATCTCCGAGAGGGTGGGCCGCATGTGGCGCAGGATCTCCACGTCGAACTCGTCGGTGTAGAGACCGGCCGGGCAGCGGCAGAACAGCTTGCGACGGGTCAGCAGCTGCTGGTGGACCTCCAGGCCGGAGCGGAACCCCAGGGCCCGGTAGTCGTCGGGCGACCAGCTCCCGTAGGGGGGCAGCGGCGCCGTGGAGAGGGGATCGAAGCGCGTGACATCCGACATGGTGACGATCCGCCTTGGTAGGGAAGACATCCGGCCCCTGCGGGGCCGGTAGCGACGGCGCGAAATATAGGTGCCCGTGCAACGGCGGACCAGCGGAATCGCCCGTCGCAGCCGGATGAGGTTGACGGATGAGGTGTTACGGCATACTATGGGCCCTGTCCAATTGATAACACGATTGGTGCTTTTTCGTCAGCCTCACCCTGGGGAAAGGGGAACGTCTTGGTCGTCATCCGCAAGCGAGGCAAGCGGTTCTGTGTACCCGATGCCACGATCATGCGCTTGCCGCTCTACCTGGACAAGCTGATCCTGCTGCAGCAGGCCGGTGTCAAGGAGGTCTCCTCCCGCCAGTTGGCCACCTCCCTGGATCTGAAGGCCAGCCAGTTGCGTCACGACTTCCACTACTTCGGCGGCTTCAGCAAGCCCGGCCGGCCCTACCAGGTCGATCTGCTCGTCGACGCCTTGCGTGAGATCATCGGTATCGCCGAACCGGTGCCCATCATCATCGTCGGTGCAGGGCACCTGGGGCAGGGGCTGGCCAACTACAAGAACTTCGAGCGCCAGGGCTTTCCCCTGCTGGGCGTGTTCGATATCGATCCCGAGCTGATCGGCACCCGGATCCGCGACGTCGAGATCATGCCCATGGAGCAGCTTGCACCGTTCGTCAAGAAGCACGGGATCAAGATCGGCGTGTTGACCGTCCCGGTGGGAGTGGCCCAGGAGGTCGCCGACCAGATGGTCGAGGCCGGGCTGATCGGGATCTGGAACTTCGCCCCCATGGACGTCAAGGTGCCCGACCACGTCTTCGTCCGCAACGAGCGCCTGGCGGTGGGCCTGATGTGCCTGAGCTTCAAGACCAAGCGGCTGGCGGCCATCGGCGAGGGCGAGCTGTCGGTCTAGATCGCTCGCTGCCGGGACGGGGCAAGGCACAGGGCGCGACCATGCGGTCGCGCCCCTTTCTCTTCCCGCCCTCGCGTTCTACCAGCGCAGCAGGTCCGCCCCCCAGGTGAACCCCGACCCGAAGGCCACCAGCAGGACCAGGTCGCCCCGCCGGATGCGGCCCTCGCGCACCGCCTCGCTCAGGGCGATGGGGATCGACGCGGCCGTCGTGTTGCCGTACCTGTGGATGTTGGAGAAGACCTTCTCCGGCGGCAGCTCGAAGCGCCGCGCCACCAGATCGGTGATCCGCTGGTTG
Source organism: uncultured Fibrobacteraceae bacterium (assembly GCA_964436825.1). Classification (GTDB taxonomy): domain Bacteria; phylum Krumholzibacteriota; class Krumholzibacteriia; order LZORAL124-64-63; family LZORAL124-64-63; genus CAYTEO01. Next base: position 38,712 of record CAYTEO010000021.1, read on the forward strand.
GCCTGGTGGGGGATGACCAGCGCCAGGTCCTCCACGGCGACCCCGGCCTTGTCCAGGACCTCCTCGATGGACTCGCTGAAGCGGGTCACGGCGTGCTTGAACACGGCTCGCCCGTTCATCTTGGGGAAGTGGCGTCCCTCGGCGATGTGCTCCGGGGTGATCCGGCCCGGGACGGTGCAGCTCGGCATCTCGCACCACAGTTCCCGGTGGAACTCCCCCTGGCTGTGCAGGCAGGAGGCCAGCAGGTCGCTGTCGGTGTCGGTGGCCTGCAGGACGGCAGCGCCGGCGCCGTCGCCGAACAGGACCGCCACGTCCCGGCCACGGGTCGACAGGTCGATGGCCGTGGACTGGATCTCCGCCCCCACCACCAGGACCGTCCTGGCCAGGCCGGCCTTGATGTAGGCGGCGCCGGTGGTCAGCCCGTAGATGAAGCCGGTGCACTGGTTGCGCACGTCCAGGGCGCCGATGGTGTCGATCCCCAGCGAGCGCTGCAGCAGGACGCCGTTGCCGGGGAAGGCGCAGTCGGAGCTGATGGTGGCGAAGACGATCAGGTCCAGCTCCGAGGCCGGGATCCCGGCGTCGTCCAGGGCCATCCGCGAGGCGGCCACGGCCAGGTCGTCCAGGGTCGTGCCCGGGTCGATCCAGCGCCGTTCGTGGATGCCGCTGCGCTCGCGGATCCACTCGTCGCTGGTGTCCATCCACTGCGTCAGCTCGTCGTTGGTGATGACACGCTCGGGAACGTAATGGCCGGTGCCGATGACGGCCACGTTGGTCATGTCTGCTCCTGTCGCTGCGACGGCCCGGCGGGCGTCAACGATGGGTGATGTAGGTCGGCATGCCGACCTCTTCGCGGTGCTGCTCCAGCCAGCGGACCGTTTCCTCGCGTGTGGGGAAGTAGCCGATCCAGACCTTCCAGACGGTCCCGGCCCCGGTATCGGCCCGGTAGGCCTCGACGCGGAAGCCCTTCTTCCGCAGCCGCGCCGCCAGCTTGTCGGCGTTGGCCTTGCTGCCGAAGGCGCCCACCTGGATGGCCCACTTGCCAGCGGGACCGGGAGTGAGGACGGGCGGCTTCGTGGCGGTCGGCGGCGTCTTCTGCCGGGTCGCTGCCGCGGCGGCGGGCTGCGTCGTCCGCGCGGGTGCCTCCCTGGTGTTCCTCTCCGCCTGCTGCCCCTCCGGCTGCTCCGGCACGATGGGCTTGACCTCCATGCCCAGGTTGACGTCGCTGCTGCGCGGCTGGGCCGGCCGCGGCGTCTCGGCGACAGTGCTGTCGGTGGTCAGGATCGAGACGTTCTCGCCCAGGCCCAGGTCCGCGATGTCGTTGCCGCCTCCCTGGGGCCAGAAGATCCACGCCGCCACCAGGGCGATGACCACACCGGCACCGATCATCACCCACGGGGGTCCCTCGCGGCGCCGCCGGACGGCGAAGGTCGCCCCGACGGCGGTGCCGCCGTCGGCGTCGTCGGCGGATTCCGGTGTCGGGGGCCCCTGCTCGGCCTCGGGCGGCTCGCTCTCGGATTCGGCGCGGTGGACGAACTCCATCTCGTCGTCGCGCGGACGGTCGTCACTGGGATTCATGGGCCACCTCCTTGCGGTCCAGGCCGGGGCGCCAGAGGCTGAGCAGCACCGTGGCCGCCAGCGAGAGAACGAACCCCGGGATCATCTCGTAGAGCTGGGACTTCAGCGCCGGGACGTTATACCACACGAGCACCACGACCGTTCCGGTCACCATCCCCGCCAGCACGCCGGCCCGGCTGGTGCGCCGCCACCAGAGCGACAGCAGCAGCGGCGGCCCGAAGGCCGCCCCGAGCCCGGCCCAGGCGTACAGGACCAGGGTATATACCAGCGCCTGGGCGCGCCAGGCCAGGATGAAGGCCACCACGCCCACCCCGAGGGTCGCCCAGCGGCTGACCGCCAGCAGGGTTCGCTGGTCGGCGTCGGGACGGACCAGGCGGCGGTAGATGTCCTCGCTGACGGCGCTGGCGCTGGACAGCAGCTGCGAGTCGGCCGTGGACATCATGGCCGCGATGGCCCCGCAGATCATGATCACCGACAGCCACGCCGGCATGAACAGCCGGGCCAGCTCCGGCATCAGCCGCTCCTGGTCGGGCAGCAGGCCGCCCGCCACGGCGTCGGGCCCGTACCACGCCAGCCCCGCCAGTCCGATCATGATGGCACCCGAGAACGCGATCACCGCCCAGACGATGGCGATGGCGCGCCCCTTGCGGATCTCGTCGCTCCCGCTGATGGCCATGAAGCGCAGCAGCAGGTGCGGCTGACCCATGTAGCCCAGGCCGATGGCCAGGCTGCCCAGGACACCCGAGACGGCCGCCCAGCCGGTCTCGCCCGGTGCCCAGGAGAGGAAGCCGCCACCGGCCGCCGCCAGCTTCGCCTGCAGGCCGGCCGGCCCGCCCACCTCGTGCAGGACCGCCAGTGGCAGCACCGCCAGGGTCAGCAGCATGATGATCCCCTGGATCAGGTCCGTCCAGGCCACGGCGTACAGCCCGCCGGCCATGGTGTAGAACAGGACCAGACCGGCGCCGATCAGCATCCCCGCCATGGGCGGCAGGCCCAGGTAGGTGTTCAGGACCTTGCCCGCGGCCAGGAACTGGGCGGCCACGTAGAAGGTGAAGAAGAACAGGACGATCAGGGTGGCGGTCAGGCGGATGGCCCGCGTCGTGTCCCCCGTGCGCGCCTCGAAGTAGTCGGTCAGGGTCAGGGCGCCGCAGGCCTCGGTCTGCTCCCGCAGCCGCCGCGCCACGACGAACCAGGAGAAGGCGATCCCCGCCACGCAGCCCACACCCACCCACCAGGCCGACAGTCCGGAGGCGTAGGCCACTCCCGGCAGGCCGATCAGCAGCCAGGCCGACTCGCCGCTGGCCCGCTCGCTGAACGCCGCCACCCAGGCGCCGAGCTTCCGGTCCGCGATGAGGTAGGAGTCCATGCTGCGGTTGAGGCGCATGGCGAGGACGCCGACCACGAGAGTGATGGCGAAGTAGGTGATGAAGCCGATGAGGAGAGGGGACATGGGTGAATGGACCTCCCAATGTTATGAGCGGTTCCGCTGGTCTATTCTACCCTGATTCTTCACAGGGTATCGGATAATGGGTATCTGTTCTAGGAAAAGATGTACGGTTGATTCCTGATACGCTAGAATGCTCCGATGGCATTTCATGTACATTCACCTTGGAGGTATTGTCATGACAGAGAAGTTCGCAAGTTTTTCCGGTGACTATCTAGCTGCACTTGAGGAGTGTAGGAGAAAGCGTGATCTAAGAATCATCAATGACTTTTTCTGGAGCAATCGAAGTAGGGTCAACGTAGTTGTGGAGGAAATCAACCGGACTCACCGCTTGCGTGAGAACCATCTCCTCCAGAGCCATGTTCCAACTATCTGTATAGGTAACCCAAGCGGGCATGTAACACTGACCGCCAATCCTGGATGGGTTCGTCATCATAATCAAATTGAAAACGAGTATAGATCACGCAGTCGCGAGAATAACCATTTATTTGTGCGCGAGTTCTATGCTCGATACTTACAGCATATTGGCAGGACCAATAGTACGATAACTAACTCCTTGGGTCTGATTGGTCATATTAAGTCGATTGCAGAACTCATAGGTGATTCTAGGGTAAGGTGGCGTTATGCCGCAGATAACGATATAACAGGAAACTGGGATCTTTACCCATTGCACTCGAGTAGAGATGGACTATGCAATC
>CAYTEO010000022.1:0-40737 GCA_964436825.1 uncultured Fibrobacteraceae bacterium
CTTGGATCCCACCAGCAGGTAACTCGTCCCCGGCAGTGCCAGCAGGCTCCCGAAGAAGCGCGGTATCATGTCCTGGCTCGATGCGTTCCAGCGCTGCCAGGACCAGTGGCCCGCCGTGTCCTGGCTCCCCCGCCAGAGATCGGAAAAACGGCCCCCATCGGTATCAACCACCACCGTCACGAACAGGGTCCCGTCGTCCAAGAACAGCAGAGCGGTCTCGGTGTACGGCCCACCCGACTTGTAATACATCTGGATGTCATGATCGATCTCCACGCAGGAAACGTCGTACACGTACGGATCGTCCGGTCCGACACCGGCGCTGTACTGGATCAGAACGGTCTGGTGCTGTACGGAGTCGTTCGGACTGGCCTTGAGGATCCCGTACAACCTGTCATCATACACCGCCACGTCGATGATACTGCGCGGGCCGCTGGCGAAACGGTTCCACCAGTGGTAGAAGCGGTTGTCCGGACCGGCGGAGACGAACGTGCCGAAATCCCAGGACCCGACCACGAGCCGACCATCGGCGGTCATCGCCAGCGACGAGACCGCCATCAGGTTGGCGCCCCGGGATTGCCAGCCCGATGCCATCGAACCGTCGGCGTTGATCTGGTGCCATGTCCCACCGCCGTCCGTGCTGAGCATCGGGTTGTGGTACAGCCAGGCGATCATGCGCTGGTGATCCTGGGGACAGACGGCCAGCGGAATCGTCGGCGTGAAAAAGTAGGTGTCCAACCAGCCCAAGGCGCCATTGTCGAAGCTGATCGGTTCGGTCACCGAGCAGTCATTCGCGGGCAGGTACCAGTAGTTGTAATCACTGGACTGACCCAGGATGTGGCGCCACTGGGGGCCACCCGCGCAATCCAGATCGAGCATGTAATAGCCGCCGATATAGCCAAAGCCGTTCATGTTGGTATAACGGCGTTCCCCGACGAACACCACATCGCTGGCGGTTCCGTCTCCCGCCACCACGGACAGTCGTGTCAGATCGAAATCGGGGTTGGCCAGCAGCTCCACCCACTGGGTCACGCTGCCCTCGGTGGGAACCACGGGGGCATCCTCCGCAACCGGGCCCCACATGCGCGCACCGGCCACGTCAAAGGTATCCACCGTGGCGTGAAGCCCCTCCCCGGAACGATGCTGCAAACCATAGAGCAGCGACCCGGCGCCGAAGGCGACACCCCAGTAGTTCCCGGGCCAGACCAGCCCCGGAGTCCGCTTGTCGGTTCCGTTGAGATCCTCCCATACCGAACTCGCCGTGTCGTACAGGTAGAAGCCCTTCTCCGCGGCCACGGCCACATAGCCCACGCCATCCACGACCGTCGCGGCAAGCTGGCGGACGTGACCGATGTTGGGCATCGGCAGGTTCGCCACCGGCGCCAGGGTGTCTTGCACGTGATCGGTGTCCAGGCACAGACGCCACATCGAGTAGATCTCGCCCGGGGATGACTGGAACCCGCTGAAGGTGTTCTCGTTCAGATCCGGATACGTCCCATCCAACCCATTAGCTACCCATCGGGAAGATCCCGCTCCCACCCACAGCACGTGCTCCACCGCGTCGTAGGCCAGCGTGGAGAAGGGGATGGGAGTCGGCTCCGCACTCTGGCTTGGATCTTCGTAGTAACTGTAATGGGTCCGCGAGGTCAGCAGCTGCCACGTGTCACTCCCGTCGGGCAGGAAGAACAACCCGCCCAGCGTCGCCGCGTACACGCCGCGCCGGGAGGGGGCGACCCCGGGCTGGTTCCGCAGCACCAGCAGGTCGTCCACGTAGGTCACCTCTCCCTCGGTGGTGTCCACCAGGCCCTGGCGGAACGGGGCCCAGTGCTCGCCGCCGTCGAGGGAACGGTACACACCGCACACGTCACCCCCGATGTAGACGATGTCCGGGTCATCCGGATCAAAGCACAGCGCGTGGACCTGACCCGCCACGCCCGGACCGATGGGGGTCGTGGCAGCACCTGCCGTGCGCGGGCCCGGCAGCACCAGCAGGCTACCGAGCAGCACGATCAGGCAGGCAGGCAGGCAGGCAGTGCATACCCCGTGCCGGGGCGACGAGCGAGGCGTTTCATGGGATATCCCCCTCATCCAGACCCAGGTGATAGACCGACGCTTCCAATATGGGCGAGGTCCTAGCAGCGTAGCGATGATTCATCACAGGCGTCAAGAGCGAGGTCGTCGCCCGGACTTGACACGTTCGTGCCCCCGCGCCGATCATCCCCCCGTCCGCGACAACCCCGGTCCGCAGCGAACGGAACGCCATGCACGCACTGAACGACTTCGCCGCCCGCCTCAGCGGGATCGTCTGGGGATGGCCGGAGACCTTCCCCCTGATGGTGGCCCTGCTGCTGGTCACCGGCCTGATCACCACCGTGGCCCTGCGCTTCATCCAGGTCCGCAAGCTGAAGCACAGCGTGGACGTGATCCGAGGGCGCTACGACGACCCCAGCCACGCCGGCGACCTGTCCCACTTCCAGGCCCTGACCACGGCGCTGAGCGCCACGGTCGGCATCGGCAACATCGCCGGGGTGGCCACGGCCATCCACTACGGCGGCCCGGGGGCGCTGTTCTGGATGTGGGTCACCGCCGTGTTCGGCATGGCGCTGAAGTACGCCGAGTGCACCCTGTCGCAGCGGTTCCGCACCATCCTGCCCGACGGCAGCGCCGCCGGCGGTCCCATGTACTACATCGAGAAGGGGCTGGGCCGGTCGTGGAAGCCGCTGGCCGTGTTCTTCGCCGTCTGCGCCGTGACCAGCAGCTTCGGCTCGGGCAACTCCATCCAGGCCTTCACCGTGGCCGACCAGATGCGGGCCGACCTGGGGGTGCCCACCTGGCTGACCGGCCTGGTCCTGGCGTCGCTGGTGGCGGCGGTCATCCTGGGCGGCATCAGGCGCATCGGCCAGGTCACCAGCCGGCTGGTCCCCTACATGGCAGCCATCTACGTGGGCGGCGGGCTGCTGGTGCTGCTGATGAACGTGGGCCGGATCCCCGGCGTGCTGGGCGAGATCGTGGCCTCGGCCTTCCGGCCCGCGGCCCAGATCGGCGGCTTCGCCGGCGGTTCGTTCATCTTCATGCTGACCTGGGGCGTCAAGCGCGGGCTGTTCAGCAACGAGTCGGGCCAGGGGTCGGCCCCCATCGCCCACGCGGCGGCCAGGACCGACGAGCCGGTGCGCGAGGGCGTGGTCGCCATGATGGGACCGCTGGTGGATACGCTGGTCATCTGCACCATCACCGGCCTGGTCATCCTGACCACCGGCGTCTGGCACCAGCGGCTGCCGGACCGCGTCCCGGTCAACGCCCAGTCGGCCATCACCGTCGTGGTGCCCGGCGCCGGGGTGGGCATCGACGGCAAGGTGGCCCCGGCCGACCGCTTCGACGGCACCGTGCACGTGCGCGACGGCGTGCCGCTGGACGCGGCCTTCGTCCGCAACCACTCCCTGGTGGCCGACCCCCGGCTGCTGGCGGACGACGGCACCGGCTGGACGGGCGAGCTGCCGGTCCGCGACGGCACCATCGACTTCGGCGCGGCCCAGGGCCTGGCCCTGGCCGGGAAGATGGCCCTGAACGGCTCGCCTCTGACCGCGGCCGCCTTCCAGCGCGGTCTCGCCCCCCTGGGCGGCTGGGGACGCTACATCATCACCCTGGGCGTGCTGCTGTTCGGGCTGTCCACGGCCATCAGCTGGAGCTACTACGGCGACCGGGCCATCGTCTACCTGGCCGGCACCCGCTGGGTACCCTTCTACAAGGTCGTCTTCTGCGTCATGCACTTCCTGGGGGCGATCTTCAGCCTGGAGATCGTCTGGAACCTGGGCGACAGCGCCCTGGGCCTGATGGCCTTGCCCAACCTGCTGGCCCTGCTGCTGTTGCTGCGGGTCACGCGCAGCATGACGGGCGAGTACTTCGGCCGGGAGCAGCGACCCCTGCGCTGAACCGCCGGCCGCGCGGCGGGCTTCCCCCGCGGGGGACTTGCCGCGGCCGCCCCCCTGGCGTAACGTTCCGCCGGATCGACAGCGAGGGAACCGGCACCGGGAGTGGAGACGTGACCACCAGGACCGCACGCCGACGAGCGACCATGGCCGACCGCGCGGACCGCCACCTGCTCTACGAGCAGGCGGTCCAGAATCCCGAGGCGGAGCTGGCGTTCATCGACCGCGTCTACAGCGCGGAGTACGGCCGGCTGCCGCGCCTGCTGCGGGAGGACTTCTGCGGCACGGCCAACCTGGGTTGTGCCTGGGTCGCCCACCGGCCCGAGAACCGATGCCTGGGCGTGGACCTGGACGAGTCCACCCTGCAGTGGGGCCGGGAGCACAACGTGGCCCGCCTGGGCGAGGCCGCGTCACGGATCACCCTGGTGCGGGAAGACGTCCGCAACGTCCGCTCGCCGCGCGCGGAGGTGCTGGCCGCCACGAACTTCTCCTGGTGGACCTTCCGCACCCGCGAGGAGCTGGCCGGCTACTTCCGCAACTGCCGCCGCAGCCTGCTGCCGGAGGGGATGCTCCTGCTGGACATCTACGGCGGGCCCGAGGCCCAGGTGGCCCAGCTCGAGGAGCGGGAGCTGGACGACTTCACCTACGTCTGGGACCAGGACGAGTTCAACCCCATCACCCACGACTACCGGTGTAAGATCCACTTCCGCTTCCCGGACGGGAGCGAGCTGCGTGACGCGTTCACCTACCACTGGCGCCTCTGGTCGATCCCGGAGACGCGCGACCTGCTCCGCGAGGTGGGGTTCCGGTCGACCAGCGTCTACTGGGAGGGTACCGACGAGGACGGGGAGCCCAACGGCGACTTCCAGCCCAGCGAGACGGGCGACACCGCCCCGGCCTGGGTCGCCTACGTCATCGCCTTCAAGTGAGGACCGGCCGCCGCGGCGGCCGACAAGGAGGGGAGCATGGACCTGACCGAATGCGCCTGGTGCGGCGCCGAAATCGACGGACCGGCCATCCGGGACAAGGGGCTGGTGTTCTGCAGCGAGGAGTGCCACGCCGAGTGGGTGGCCGAGGAGACCCTCGACGACGAGGATCTGCCGCTGGAGGACCTGGACGTGGATCTGCCTGACGACCTGGACGGCGACCTCGACCCCCTGGTCGGTGACCTGGGCGACGACCTGCCCCTGGACGACGACCTCTGAGTCGCCGGGAACGGTTGCGCCACGGCGCGCGGTGACGCGACAGCCATGGCCGGCGTCTGCGTGCCGGCCGTGGGAGATGTCGAAAGCGAGGGCACACGGAACGGGAGGGCACCGGCCCTCCCGTTCAGCATATGCCTGCCTTGGGTTCCCGTCGCCGGCTCAGCCGCAGCCGCTGCAGCCGCCGTCGCCGCAACCGCCGAGCTGGCTCCCCAGCTGGACGGTGTAGCCCTTGCGGTACCCGTCGTCGATGTAGTCGATGACGACGCCGCCGCTCTGGTCGGCGATCTGGGCCACGTCCGGCCCCATCAGGAACGTCAGGTTCTCCAGCTCGACCTTGTGGTCCTCTTCCTTCGGCTCGTCCAGAGCCATGCCCAGGGCGGGTCCTCCTCAGCCGAAACCCTGGAAGTAGACACGGATCGCCTGGGGAGCATCGGCGGGCAGCTCCAGCGCCTGGAAGGCGCTGCGGGCGGCGTCCGTGATCTGGATCATCTGGTTCATCGGTCGCGTCCTCCTGCGGATGTCGGGGTCACTGAGGCGACAAGATCGTCACGGCGCCCGGCAATAGCAAGTCATCGGCTCTGTTTTCGCCGCCTTCACTCCCGGATCGCCTCCCGCCGGCCGTGGAACGACTCCAGCAGCGAATAGAGGACCGGGACCAGGATCAGGGTGATGAGGGTGGCGAACAGGACCCCGAAGCCGAGGCTGATGGCCATGGGGATCAGGAAGCGGGCCTGCAGGCTCTTCTCCAGCAGCATGGGGGTCAGGCCGGCGAAGGTCGTCACCGAGGTCAGGACGATGGGCCGGAAGCGCCGCACGCCGCTCTGGACGACGGCATCGGTCACCGGCATCCCCCCCTGGCGGGCCCGGTTGATGAAATCGACCATGACCAGCGAGTCGTTGACGACGACGCCGCTGAGCGCCACGACGCCGAACAGGCTCAGCAGGGTCAGGTCCCACCCCATGGCCACGTGGCCGAGGACCGCCCCCAGCAGGCCGAAGGGGATGGCGGTCATGATGATGGCCGGCTGCGTGTAGGAACGGAACTGGACGGCCAGCAGGGCGAAGATCCCGATGATGGCCACCAGGAAGCCGCGCCTGAGGCTGTCCATGGATTCGGCCTGGTCCCGGCTCTGCCCCTCGAAGGAGACGCGCAGGTCGGGATAGTCGGCCAGCAGACGCGGCAGGAAGTCGCGACGCAGGTCGGCCAGGATCTCGTCGGCGTTGGCGGTCTTCTGGTCGATGTCCGCCCGGACGCTGACGATCCGGCGGCGATCCATCCGGTTGATCGTGGCGTAGCCCCGGCCCAGGCTCACCTCCGCCACCCGGGTGAACGGGACGGCACCGCCGGCGGGGGTACGGATCCGCATCCCCTCGATGTCGCCCAGGGAACGGCGCTCGTCGCGCGGGAAGCGGACCATGACCTTCACCTCGTCGCGGCCGCGCTGGATCCGCATGGCCTCGTCGCCGTAGAAGGCGTGGCGGACCTGCGCGGCCAGGTCGGCGAGGGTCAGCCCCAGGGTCCGGGCCTGCGGCTTGAGCTTGAGCTTCAGCTCCTGCTTGCCCGGCTCGTAGCTGTCGGTGATGTCCTGGACGCCCGGGTACCGGGACAGCTCCACCTTGAGGCGGTCGGCGGCCTCGGTCAGCTCGGCCACGTCCCGGCTGGAGAGCTGGATCTCCAGGGGCGCGCTGCCGTGGAACAGGTTGGCCGTGAAGGTCACCGACTTGGCGCCCGGGATGGGCCCGGTCAGTTCCCGCCAGCGCCGTACCAGCTGCTCGCTGCCCACCGGCCGGTGCTCGGCCGGCATCAGCTCGACGTTGATCTCGGTGCGGTTGGCGCCCAGGTAGGTCTCGTCCTCCCCCTTGCCCGGCCGGGACTGCCGCTGGGCGCTGCTGCGGGGCTGGAACCCGATCGTCGTGAAGACATGGCGCAGGATCGGCTCCCCGGCGGCCTCGCGCTGCGGCGCCAGCTCGGCGCGCAGGCTGTCCAGGGCGGCCACGGCCTGGGCGACGGCCCGCCGCGACTCGGCGATCCCCGTCCCCACCGGCATGTCGATGGCGCAGATCATGTTGTCGGCGTCGACCTTGGGCATCAGGGTGAAACGGATGTGCCCGCCGCCGACGAAGCCGAGCAGCAGCAGGATGCTGGCCACCGACAGGGCGATGACGGTCCCGCGGTGGGCGAGGCTCCAGGCGAGGGCCGGCCGGTAGATGCGCTCGACGAAGTACCGGAAGCGGCGGTCGAACCCCCTGCGCAGCGTGGGCCAGAACCCGCGGCGCTCCGGATCGGTCCCGATGGCGGCGTCCGGGACCGTCGACAGGTGGGCCGGCAGGACCAGCAGCGCCTCCACCAGCGAGACGGCCAGCACGGCGATGACGACCACCGGGATGACCCGCATGAACTTGCCCATCGTCCCGGCCACGCCCGCCAGGGGATAGAAGGCGACCATCGTCGTCAGGGACGACATGACCACCGGCGCCGCCACCTCGGTGACGCCGGCGATCGCCCCGTCGCGCGGTCCCAGGCCCCGCTCGCGGTGGGTGTAGACGTTCTCGCCGATGACGATGGCGTCGTCGACGACCATCCCCAGCACGACGATGAAGGCGAACATGGTGATCATGTTCAGCGAGGCGCCGAACGACGGGATCAGCCACAGGCCGCCCAGGAAGGCGACGGGGATCCCCAGGGCGACCCAGAAGGCCAGCCGCAGCTGCAGGAACAGGGCCAGGCAGACGAAGACCAGGACCAGGCCGTAGAGGCCGTTCTTGAGCATCAGATCCATGCGGCCGCGGTAGATGATGGAGCGATCGGCCCAGACCGCCAGCTTCACGCCCGCGGGCAGCAGGCCCTGGTTCTCGGCGACGAAGCGGTGGACGGCGTCGGTCACGTCGAGGATCGACTGGTCCCCCACCCGGTAGACCGTGATCATCACCGCCGGCTCGCCGTCGAAGCGGGTCAGCTGGTCGATGTCGGCGAAACCGTCGTGGATCTCGGCGATCTGGTCGAGGGTCACCCGCCCGCCGTCGGGACGGGCCAGCACGACCAGGTCGGCGAACTCGCGGGCCGTGTAGCGCTGGCCCTTGGTCCGCACCAGGATGTCGCCGTGGTCGGTCTTGACGCTGCCGGCCGGCAGATCCAGGCTCCCGCGGCGCACGGCCTCGGTCACCTGGGCCAGGGTCAACCCGTACCGGCGCAGCGTCCGCTCGCTCACCTCGATGGAGATCTCGTAGGGCCGGACCCCCACCAGCGTCGCCTGGGTCAGGTCGGGATCGGTCAGCAGGTCGTCGCGGATGCGCTCGGCCAGGCGGGCCAGGGTCCACTCGTCGGTCTGTCCGTAGACGATCAGGTCCACGGCCTGCTCGGTCGTCTGCATCAGCCGGATGTTGGGCTTCTCGGTCTCCTCGGGAAAGGTGACGATCCGGTCGACGGCCTGCTTGATGTCGTCCAGGACCTGCTGGGGATCGGCGTCGGTCTCGATCTCGGCCACGGTCGTCCCCAGCCCCTCGACCGCCGTCGAGGTGATCCGCTTGATGCCGTCGATCCCCTGGATGGCCTCCTCGACGCGGATGCAGACGGCCTGCTCCACGTCCTCGGGACTGGCCCCCAGGTAGGGCACCTGGACAGAGACCATGTCCAGGTCGACCTCCGGGAAGACCTCCTTCTTGATGGTGCCGACGGCCAGCAGGCCGGAGACGGCGACGAAGACCATCAGCAGGTTGGCCGCCACGTGATTGTCCGCGAACCAGCGCAGCAGTCCGTTCACGACGCGTCCCTCCCGGGGCGGGAACGGCGGGACCCGCCGTCGGCGGGCGCGGTGCGGACGCGCATGCCCTCGGTGACGATGTCGAGCTGGGAGACGATGACCCGCGTGCCGGCGGGCAGATCGCCGCGCACGACGACCGTCTCGCGTCCCCGGTGGACGACCGCGACGGGCAGGATGTGGACCCGGGAGGAGTCGTCGACGGTCCAGACCGTGTCACCGGGACGCAGGGCCGCCCGGGGGAGGGCTGCCGCGCCGGGGACGGTGTCCCCCAGGATGTGGACGGTGACGAAGGTCCCGTCCAGCAGGGGCGGCCGGTCGTCGCCGGTGTGGAACGGGTTCTCGATGCGGACCACGACGTCGACGAGGCGGGTCGCCGGATCGACCACGCCGCCGGTGCGGTCGATCCGGCCGGGCCAGTGGTGGACGTGGCCCCCGAAGTCGCTGGTCACGACCGCCCGGGCGGCCGCCGTGTCGCCGGGGCAGGACGGCACCCGGAAGAAGGCCAGATCGCCGTCGGGCAGCGGGACGGTCACCTCGGCCTCGGCCAGCTCGTAGAGGGATCCCAGGACGGTGCCGGCGCGGACGTACTGCCCCTCGTCGACGTTCTCGTCGGCGATGCGGCAGTCGAAGGGCGCCCGGATCACGCACCGCCGCAGGTTGATCCGCGCCTGCTCCAGACCTGCCTGTGCCGCCGCCAGGTCGGCCTCGGCCTGGTGCAGCTGGGGCTCGTGGAGCACCAGCGGGTCGGGCGGTGTGCCGTCGTCGCCGTGGATACGCTCCCACTGCTGGCGCGCCACGGCGGCCTCGTGCCGCTCGCGGGCCAGGGCCACCTCGGCCCGGGCCACCTGGGCCGCCGCGGTCCGGACGGCCAGCTCGTAGTCGACCGGATCGATGACCAGCAGGGTGTCGCCGGCGGCCAGGACGTCCCCGGCCTGCAGGCGCGGCGAGGTCCGCACGACCGTCCCCGAGACCTGGGGCACGATCTGGACGTGGCGCCGGCTGCGGACGGTCCCGTACTCGGAGATGACGATCCTGGGAACGGTGTCCGGGACGACGAGTGTCCGCACCAGCGGCTGCGGCACGACCGCGGCGCGGCGCTGCGGGTGGGGACGGAGCTTCAGCAGCAGGAACATCCCCGCCACGCCGATCAGCAGGATCAGCCAGGGCCACCCGCGGCGGCCGACCGTACGAGCCGTCATCGTGTCTCCTCCTGCAGCGAGACCGCCGTCTCCGCGAACGGGTGGTCCGCGGGGACGGAGACCTCGCCGGCGGTGGTGTCCCACTCTCCGCCCAGGGCCAGCAGCAGCCCCACGCGGGCGGCCCGGGCGGCCCGCTCGGCCGCCAGCCGCTGGGAGAGCAGCGAGTAGTACTGGCGTCGCGCCTGGAGCAGCGCCGTCGCGTCGTCGATCCCCTGCCGGTAGCGCCGCTCGGACAGGTCCCGCCGGGCGGCGGCGTCGGCCTCGGCAGCGCGCAGGTCGGCCAGCTGCCGGTGCGTCTCCCGGTCCGCGTCCAGGGCGGACTCCACGTCCCGCAGGGCTGCCAGGACCGCCTGGACGTAGGCGGCCCGCGCCTGGGCGGCCTCCCCGACCGCGGCGCGCTTCCTTCCCGTGACGGCGCCCCGGTTCAGCAGCGGCATCGCGACGCTCGCGGCCAGGCTCCAGACCGACGCCGCGTCGGTCAGCAGCTGGTCCAGGACCGAGGAGGTGGAACCGTCCTGTCCCGTCAGGGTGATGCGGGGAAACAGCTCGGCCTCGACGGCACCGATGCGCGCCGTGGCGGCCCGCAGGCGCAGCTCGGCCGCGACCACGTCCGGCCGGCGGGCGACGACCTCGGCCGGCATCCCGGGCGGCACCGGCGGCAGGTCCGGCAGCGCGAGCAGATCGGGTCCCCGCAGGGAGTCCGCGGCGGGGTACCGCCCCAGCAGCAGGGCCAGGGCGCGACGGCGTTCCCGGGCGGCGCTGGTCCGCTGGGAGGCGGCCACCCGGCTGGCGGCGGCGGCCTGGCGGGCCTCCAGCAACCGCTCCACCGGCACGACCCCGCGCTCGTAGCGCCGGCGCGCCAGGTCCAGCAGGGCCGAGTCCACCGCGGCGATCCGCCGCGCCACCTCCGCCTGGGCGTCGGCCTCGCCCACCTCCAGCCAGCCGCGGACGACCGACCCGATCAGGGACTGGCGCAGGGCCTGCCGGTCGGCCTCGCTGGCCAGCCACTGGGCGCGCGCGGCCTGCTGGTTGCGGGTGAGCCGGCCCCAGAGGTCCAGCTCCCAGCTGGCGCCGAGGTGGACGTCGTAGAGGTTGTTGTAGACGGATCCGCTGAAGCCGAAGCGGGAAAGGGTCATCTTGCTGCGCGTGGCGCTGCCGCCCACCTCCAGGTTCGGCAGGCGGGGCGCCCCGGCCGCCGTCAGCTGGCCCCGGGCCGCGAGGATCCGGCCCGCTGCCTGGGCCAGGTCCCAGTTGCCGGCCAGCGCCTCGGCGACGAGCGAGTCGAGGTCGGCCGCGCCGTAGCGGCGCCACCAGGCCGACCGCAGGAGCGTCGTGTCGGCCCCGGCGCTGTCCGTGGCGGCGGCGAACCGCGGCGGCAGGCGGCCGGGATCGGGGCGACGATGATCCGGCCCCACGGCGCAGCCCGCCGCCAGCAGGAGCCCACAGGCCAGCCACACGATGCGACGCGCGCTCATCAGCTCGCCTCCCGGTCGCAGAGGGCCATGATCCCGGCCCGCGAGAAGCGGACGATGTGCTCGACCGTCCGCTCGACGTAGGTCTCCAGGTCGGGCGCCAGGGGCGGGAAGATGTCGCCGTGGACGCAGCTCCCCTCCCCCTGCTGGTGCCGCCAGCGCATGATGAAGTGGACCACCTGGCCCACGACGCTGCCGATGATCCAGTCGATCCGCCGCGCGTCGAGCGAGGGCAGGGCCCGGGCCAGGGCCTCGCGGAAGGCCTCGTGGACCGGCCTGACCATCTCCTCGGAGAGGACCCGCGCACCGTGGTGCTGCTCGACCATCTCCCGGGCCGTCAGGCGCAGGGCGTTGGCCTGCGGCCGCTCGGTCAGCACGTCACCCAGGTGGGCCCGCACGAAGGCGCGCAACAGCGGCTCGGCGTCCCCGCTGCGGCGGGCCTCCTCGGCCGCGCCGGCGATGGCGGCCAGCAGCCGCTCCCGGCGCGGTGCCAGCCGGCGGCGCAGGGCCTCGACGTAGAGGTTCTCCTTGCCCCCGAAGTGGTAGTTGACGCCGGCCAGGTTGACGCCGGCCCGCTGGGCGATGTCGCGCACCGACACGGCGTCGTAACCGTGGAGGCCGAACAGCTCCTCGGCGGCGTCGAGCAGGCGTTCCCTGGTCGTGGTGTCCCGCAACGGTCGCTCCTGGTCGGTTCGCGGCATCCGGACGCACCCGTTTCAAACGAACATTCTAAACAACCGTTTGAATCCTGTCAAGAAGATGTCATCGATTTGTCATGACCGGGGATCACTGGTCGTCGTAGGAGAGAGTCCGGTCGCGGACGACCTCCAGGCGCACGCCGGCCTGGCGGAACATGTCGCGCGACTCGGTCGCGGCGTGGTAGTGGTACTCGGCCACCACGCGCTCGATGCCGCAGTTGATGATCAGCATGGCGCAGGTCCGGCACGGCTCCATGGTGCAGTAGAGCGTGCCGCCGGCCAGGGAGGTGCCGAATCGCGCGGCCTGGCAGATGGCGTTCTGCTCGGCGTGGATCGTGCGGACGCAGTGGAGACTCTCGCGGCCGTCCTCGTCGACGACCTTCTTGAGCAGGTGACCGACGTCGTCGCAGTGGGGCAGCCCCGCCGGCGAGCCCACGTACCCGGTGGCGATGATCCGCCGATCGCGGACGATGATGCAGCCGCTCTGCCCGCGGTCGCAGGTGGCCCGCTTGGCCACCTCGCGGACCAGCCCCAGGAAGTACTCGTCCCAGCTCGGTCGCTCTCCGGTCACGGGCGCGTCCTCCCCCGTCGGTGTCCAGGATCCGCCCCAAACGATACCGTTGCCGGCCCGATCCGTCACTACCCGCTACGCCATCTCCCTCCCTGCGATCGCAGACCCGCCCGCGAGGACGTCTGGGAGGCCACGATGCCGGCAGGGCGGTGCGGCCGGAACATCGAGGTGGCCCGGCACGCGGGGTGCCGGGCCACCGTCACGAGTCAGGCGTCTTCGCGAACGCTCCTACTTGACGAGCTGCAGCTTCCGGACCTGCAGGACCTCGGTCCCGATGCGCAGACGCGCGAAGTAGGTGCCGCTGGCCACGTGCTGGCCGTGGGCGTCGGTGCCGTCCCACTGGAAGACGTACTCCTGTCCGCCGGCCAGGCGACCGTTGACCAGGGACCGGACCAGCTCACCGCGCAGGTTGTAGATGTTGAGCTGGGCCAGGTTGTCGCGGGTCAGCACGAAGCGGATCTGCGTCTTCGGGTTGAACGGGTTCGGCGCGATGGCCGTGAACCCGCCGGCAGGCAGCAGCTGCGGCAGCGGCTCGTCGATCGCGGTGGCGCCGGTCAGGACGATGTCGGTGTCGCTGCGCGGGACGAGCTCGAACTGGCCGGCGTAGTTCATGAAGCCGGTCAGGTGCAGCACGTCGCCCACCTGCGGGGCGTAGGCCAGGTCGATCATGGCGTCCACGACCATCGAATCGGCCCAGGCGCCGGTGTCGGAGACCTTGAAGGTGTTCCAGGCGGCCGCGCCGGTCGTGTCGAGGACGGCGCTGGCGAAGGTGGTCACCACGACGCTCTCGTAGGCCTCGCCCAGCTTGCCGTTGCCGTCGTCCAGCGAGTTGTCGGCCAGGACGCGGGTGTGGACCTTCGGCGGCTCGGGCAGGTCGTTGCCGAACGAGAGCAGGTAGACGGCGCCGCCGTTGTGGGGCTGCATCTCGGTCAGGCCGTAGTACTCGTCGATGTAGCCGCCGATGGCGACCTCGTCGCCGGGCAGGACGTAGTTGGCCGCCGTGCCCTCGTAGACGAGGATGGCGTTCCAGGCGCCCTCGCCGTCGGCCAGGATGAACTTGCTGATGGAACCGGCGTCACCCGTACCCACGGTCACGATGCCGTGGATGTTGGTGACCTTGTCCCGGTAGGACGAGCCCTGGTAGACGCTGTCCGGATGGGCCCACTGGATGTCGTGGATGGGGGTGAAGCCGATGGCCACCTCGTACCAGCCGGCGGGCGCATCGCCCGGGTTGGTGACGGTCTGGCTGCCGGTGTCGGTGGCCTCGACGTAGAAGTCCACCTGGCGACCGGTGTGGCCGGCCGGGATGGTGCCGCTCCAGGTGTCGCCGCCGATGTTGGTCATGGCCACCGAGGTGAACACGCCGGTGCTGTCACCGGTGTCGTCCCGGTAGTAGAGCACGGCGCTGGTGATGGCGTCGTCGTCGGTGATCGTGGCCGTGATCGTGATGGGATCGCTGGCCTCGGGCACCCAGTTGGCAGCGTCGACGTCCTGGATGACCGGCAGGGTGTCCCCGCCCGGGTTCTCCACCAGGTCGCTCTGACGCCGCGGCTTCAGCTCGATGGTGCCGTTGTAGACGACACACGGGCCGTCCACCTGGTAGACGTCGCCCACGTCGACGGCGCCCAGGTCGATGCCGGTGTCGCTGTCGATGTAGACCTCCAGGGTGTCGGTGAAGTCGGTGATGGTGAAGTTGTTGTAGGACTTCGTGGCGACGGTGCCCGTGACCCGGACGAAGTTGCCGACCATCTCGTAGTCGTCGGTCGTGTCCAGGGGATCGCCGTGCAGGATGGTCTGGATGTCCGTGACGATGGGCGCCGGCTCGGCACCGCTGCCCAGGAACACGATCGTCGGGCTGGAGATGTTGATCTCGCCCCCGTACGAGCCGACCGTGCCGGTGACCTGGATGCGATCGCCGTAGGTCAGGGGCTGGGCGGCGCTGTCGAAGAAGTTGATGCCGCCGGTGGCACCCTGGATGTAGTGGGTACCGCTGTTGTAGGTCCCCTTGACCACGTAGATCACGCCCTCGACGGTCACGGTCTGACCGGCATAGGGACTGGCGGGAGCGCCGGTGGCGGGGTCGTAGTACTGGATGTCGTCGATGGGCGTCGTCTGGGCGAGAACGAGACCACTCAACGACAGCAAGAGAACGAGCGCCAGGACGCTTGTCGTTACACGTCTCATCTTGTCTGTCTCCTCGGACTGGCGGACACGCAGTAACACTGCAAAGAACGAACGAGCGAATCGGATCCCAAGTGTTCCCAGAACGTCAAGTTACGAGCACACGAAAGAGTGGAACGGAGGATCCAGGACTCCGGACCTTGCAGTTGGGAGAATGGTACCACCCCGGTGACCCGATGTCCACCATTTAACGGTTTTTTTGCGGATTGCCAGATGGATGGCCGCTCTCAGCCCCCCTGTTCGGCCAGCAACGACCGGCCGGTCATCTCCTCCGGCTGCGGCAGACCGAGCAGGTGCAGCAGGGTGGGGGCGATGTCCCGCAGGCCGCGGTCCTCGTCCCGGCGCAGGGCGGCGGCCCCCCGCCCGGCGAATTCCTCGCCGATCAGGACGAAGGGGACGGGATTGAGGGAGTGGTTCGTCAGGACCCGGCCGTCGGGGGCGAGCATCTCCTCGCAGTTGCCGTGGTCGGCCGTCAGCAGCATGACCCCGCCGCGTTCCAGGACGGCCGGCACGATCCGCGCCAGCAGTCCGTCCAGCGTCCTGACCGCCGCCACGGCCGCCTCCAGGACGCCGGTGTGCCCCACCATGTCGCCGTTGGCGAAGTTGACGACGATGACCGGGTGCTCGCCGGTCGCCACCGCCTCGAGGACCACCTCGGCCACCTGCGGCGCGCTCATCTCCGGCTGCAGGTCGTAGGTGGCCACCCTGGGGGACGGGACCAGGCGGCGGTCCTCCCCGGGAAAGGGCTCCTCGCGGCCGCCGTTGAGGAAGTAGGTGACGTGGGCGTACTTCTCCGTCTCGGCGGTGCGCAGGTTCCGGATCCCGTGCTCGGCCAGCACGTCCGCCAGGATCCGGCGCGGCGTCTCGGGCGGGAAGAGGACCGGCACGTCCAGGTTCTCGTCGTAGAGGGTCATGCAGAGGTAGGAGATCCGGGGACGGAGCGGGCGCGGGAAGCCGTCGAAGTCGTCGCTGTTGAAGGCCCAGGTCAGCTCGCGGGCCCGGTCGGCGCGGAAGTTCCAGAAGAAGACCCCGTCGCCGTCGCGGACCGTGGCCACCGGCTCGCCGTCGGCGCCGGTGACGACCGTGGGAACGACGAACTCGTCGGTCACCCCCTGCGCGTAGCTGTGGCGGATGATCTCCAGGGGATCGCTCCCCCGCTCCCCCTCGCCGTGGACCAGCACGCGCCACGCCTTCTCCACGCGGTCCCAGCGCTTGTCCCGGTCCATGGCGTAGTAGCGGCCGGAGACCGAGGCGATCCGGCCGACGCCGATCTCCGCGAGCTGCCGCTGCAGTTCCTCGACGTAGCCGAGGCCGCCGTGGGGATCGGTGTCGCGCCCGTCGAGGACGACGTGGACGAAGACCTGGTCCAGGCCGGCTTCCTTCGCCAGGCGCAGGATGCCGTGGAGGTGGTCCGTGTGGGAGTGGACCCCTCCCGGGGAGACCAGTCCCAGCAGATGGAGCCGGCCGCCGCTCTCGCGCAGGCCGGCGACGAACCCGCGCCAGGCGGGGCGGTCGGCGAACTCGCCCTCCCGCAGGGCGCGGGCGATCCGCACCAGCTCCTGCTCGATGACCCGGCCGGCGCCGATGGTCAGGTGCCCCACCTCGCTGTTGCCCATCTGTCCCTCGGGCAGGCCCACCGCGGGGCCCATGCAGGCCAGCGTGGTGTGGGGATAGCGCTCCAGCAGCCCCTGGTAGAACCGCGGTCCGGCCAGGGCGATGGCGTTGCCCTCCTCGCTGCCGGGACCGGTGCGCCAGCCGAAGCCGTCCAGGATGCACAGGACGACGGGACGGCGGCGTGCGGCATCAGGTGTCGTCATCGCGGCTCCTCGTTTGGCCCGGCGGCAGCTCCCACAGCTCGCTCTCGCCCAGGGCCATCAGGATCGTGCGGGGCAACGGGAAGGCCCGCCCCCGAGCGGGGCTCCCGGGAACGATGCGCAGGACGAAGCCGCTCTGGGCCACGTCACGGGCGACCTCGCGGCCGTCGTCCAGGACCTCGGACAGACGGATCCGCCCCCGCCTGACCAGCAGCTCGCAGGGTCCGGCGGGATGGTACAGCTGCAAGGGGGCCAGCCGTACCTTCCGCGCACCGTCCACGGGGCGGCTCCCCCGTGCGCTTCCCGGCGCCGGCGAGCGCCTGGGCTCCAGGACGAGCCACAGCTGCCGCTCGTCTTCCCCTACCGGTGCCGGTGCCTGTTCGTCGTGCAGGCTCATCATCGGCCAGACGTTACAACAGCGGGTGTCCCGCCGCCAGTTCCGTCTCCTTGACAGCGTGTCCACCCCGCATCTATGTTCTGCGGGTCAGACCGTTGGGGGTGGCCTTCGACAGGCCTGAGAGATACCCTTGGAACCTGATCCGGGTCATACCGGCGTAGGGAAAACGGGCATTCCTCGATCAGCCATGCGGCCGACCCCTCTGCTGGAGTCGGCCTTTCTTGTCGGCTCCGGCGCAGGCGTTTCCTCCATGTCCTCTCAGGAGGTTCCACGATGCGGCACCGCTTCGTCACCGGCGGCCGCGCCCTGGCCGCCGTCCTCGCCCTCGCGACGGCCGGCATCGCGACGGGCAGCGCCGCCGGGCCGGCCCCGGACGACACCCTCGTCTCCGACATCCGCGATGAGATCGTCGTCACGGCCTCGCGCTACGGGCAGAACGTCCACCTGAACATCACCAACATCACCCGCGACCAGCTCCAGCAGCGCCTGGACACCGACGACATCCCCCTGCTGCTGGAGGACGTCCCCGGCGTCTACGCCAGCACCGACGCCGGCAACGGGATCGGCTACACCTACCTGAACATCCGCGGCTTCGACCAGAAGCGCGTGGGCGTAATGATCAACGGCATCCCCCTGAACGACCCCGAGGACCACCAGGTCTACTGGGTCGACCTGCCGGACCTGGCCTCCTCGCTCCAGGACATCCAGGTCCAGCGGGGGATCACCAACTCCGTCGGGGCGACCACGGCCATCGGCGGGACGGTCAACCTGCTGACCGAGACCCCGTCGCGCACCGCCGGCGGCCGGGCCAGCTTCCTGGCCGGCAGCTACGACACCTGGAAGGGATCGCTCGCCCTGGACAGCGGCCTGCTGGGCGACCACGTCAGCTCGTCGATCCGCTACTCGCGGATCGAGACCGACGGCTACCGCGACCGCAGCGGCAGCGAGCTGTGGGGACTGTTCTGGAGCGGTCGCTGGGAGGGCGACCGCTCGTCGGTGCAGGTCAACGTCTACACCGGCCACGAGATCGCCCACCAGGCCTGGTACGGGATTCCCGAGAACCTGCTGGAGACCGACCGCACGGCCAACCCGGAGACCTACCCCGACGCCATCGACGACTTCAGGCAGCCCCACTACGAGCTGCACCACCGCTGGGAGATCTCCGACCGCGTCGTCCTGGAGCAGGCGGCCTACTGGATCCACGGCTACGGCTTCTACGAGAACCGCAAGGACGGCCGCGACGTCGAGGACTTCGGCCTGGACCTGGCGCTGGGCCTGGACCCCGAGACCTACGCCGACGGCGTCGACCTGATCCGCCGCAAGTACGTCCGCAAGGACCAGCTGGGCTGGGTTCCCCACCTGGAGATCCGCCACCGCGGCGGGCGCCTGATCGTGGGCGGCGACGTCTACGACTTCGACAGCGACCACTGGGGTGACGTGCTGGGCGTCCTGGACGTGCCGCAGTACCGCACCCTTCCCGGCGGGCTGAAGTACTACGGCTACGACGGCGACAAGACGGCCTGGTCGACCTACGTCAACGAGATGTGGGAGGTCCTGCCCGGGCTGACCCTGCTGGCCGACCTGCAGTTCCAGCACAAGGACTACACCTTCCGCCAGGAGGCCGTGGGGCACTTCACCGGCGAGAACCGCCACGCCTACTCGGTGGACTACGACTTCTTCAACCCCAAGGGCGGGGTGAGCTGGGAGCTGCCGTCCCGTCCCCTGGGCGGCCGGATGGCCCTGTTCGGCCACGTCGGGGTGACCCACCGCGAGCCGACCGACGCGGAACTGTTCGACACCTGGGACGGACCCGACGACCTGGGCGTGGCGCCCCTGTTCCGCCGCAGCGTCCCGATCGACGAGGACGGCGACGGCCAGGTCGACTACCTACAGTGGAGCGACCCCTACGTCAGCGAGGAGAAGGCCGTCGACTACGAGGTCGGCCTCTCCTGGCGCGGCCGCCGGCTCTCCTGGACTCTGGGCGGCTACTGGATGAACTTCGACGACGAGATCGTCCCCTACGGTGCCATCGACGACGACGGGCGCTCCATCCGGGGCAACGCCGGCCGGACCTGGCACCGCGGCCTGGAGCTGGGCCTGGCCGCCCTGCTGTCGGACGACCACACCCTGAAGATCGCCGCCTCGCGCAGCTGGAACGAGTTCCGCGACTTCACCGCCACCTTCGATCCCAACGCCTGGGAGATGGGGCTTTACGACTACCGGGGCAACCCCATCCCCCTGTTCCCCGAGTACCTCCTGTCGGCGGCCCTGGAGTCGCGGTTCGGCCCGGTGGCCTCGACCGTCCGCGTCCGCAGCGTCGGCAAGCAGTACCTGGACGTCACCGGGAACGAGGAGCGGACGATCGACGCCTACACGACCGTCGATGTGCGCCTGGCCGTGGACCTGCGACGGGCGGGGCTCGACCTGCCCGGCGACGCCGTCCTCGACGTGAGGATCCGCAACCTGCTGGACGAGGAGTACGAGACCAGCGGTTACTACAGCGAATGGGACGGCGGGAACATCCTGATCCCCGCCGCCAAGCGGAACGTCCTGGCGGGCCTCCGCTACAGTTTCTGACCCGTTCCGGCGGGGGCTCCCGCGCGGGGGCCCCCGCCCGCCGGGCCGCGAGGTGCCCATGTCCCTGCCCAGGATCGCCAGCATCGTCCTGCCCCCCCGCGGCCGCCGGGCCGTCGTCCTCTGCGCCGGCCCGTCCCCCGCGGCGGCCTGCCTGCAGGACTGGCTGGCGACCGCGGACCTGTTCCTCTGCACCGATGCCGCGGGGCTGCCCTACGACTGGATCGGCCGCTCCCCCGACGTCGTCGTCGGCGACTTCGACTCCCTGCAGGGGCGCCTCCCGCCCCCCGGTCCCGACTACCGGCACGACCCCGACCAGGAGACGACCGACGCCGAGAAGGCGCTGCGCCACGCCCTGGCCGACGGTTGCGGGGAGATCGTCCTGCTGGGAGCCGTCGGGGGCCGGGTCGACCACAGCTGGTACAACTGCGACCTGCTGCTGCGCTACCGGCGCCAGGCCAGCCTGGCGCTGGCCGACGACCACGGCGTGACCGTGCCGCTGGGACCCGGGACGCCGGTGCGGTGGGACCTGCCCGGCGGGACCGTCTTCTCCCTGTTGCCCCACGGCGGCGCGGCCCGGGTCACCGTCGAGCACGCCGTCTACCCGCTCGCCGACGCGGAGCTGGCGCCGGGACGCCTGGTCTCGGTCTCCAACCGCGTGACCCGCCCGCCCCTGCGGATCACCGTCCACGAGGGCGACGTCCTGGCCACGGTCCTGTTCCCGACCCGGGGCGTGCGGCCGTGACGGCGCTGGCGATCTACATCGCCTTCCTCGTCTACGCCGTGGCGCGCCTGCTGCGCGCCCCCGCCCGCGACGAGGCGGACTACATCGTCGCCGGCCGCCGGCTGACCCTGCCTGCCTTCGTGGCGACGATGGTCGCCACCTGGTACGGCGGCATCCTGGGCGTCGGCGAGTACGCCTGGCGCCACGGCGTGAGCAACTGGCTCGTCTTCGGGGTCCCCTACTACCTCTACGCCGTCGTCTTCGCCCTCTTCCTGGCCGGGAGGGCCCGCCGCAGCGACGTGCTGACCCTGCCCGACCTGCTCCACCGCCGCTACGGGCGGACCGCCGCCCTGCTGGGCGCGGTCGTCCTGCTGGTGACGACCGTCCCGGCCGCCTACGTCCTGATGCTCGGCGTCCTGGTGCGCCTGGCCGTCGGCTGGCCGCTGTGGATCGGCGTGGTGCTCGGAACGCTGCTCTCGGTGGGGTACGTCTTCCGGGGCGGCCTGCGGGGCGTGGTCGTCACCGACCAGGTCCAGTTCCTGCTCATGTTCGCGGCGTTCCTGGTCCTGGTCCCCACCTGCGTCGTCCGCTACGGCGGCTGGTCGTTCCTGCAGTCCCACCTGCCGCCGCGGCACCTGACCTGGGACGGCGGCCTCGGCGTGCAGGCGGTCCTGGTCTGGTACGTCATCGCCGCCGGCACGCTGGTCGATCCCGCCTTCTACCAGCGCTGCTACGCCGCGGGCTCGGCACGGATCGCCCGCCGCGGCCTGCTGCTGTCGGTGGGGTTCTGGATCGTCTTCGACGCCCTGACGACCACGGCGGGCCTGTACGCGCGGGCCGTCCTGCCCGACCTGGCCGACCCGGTGGCGGCGTTCCCGCGCCTGGGGACGACGGTCCTGGGACCGCTGGCCCAGGGGCTGTTCCTGACCGGCCTGCTGGCGACGATCATGTCGACCGTCGACAGCAACGCCTTCGTGGCGGCGGTCACCTGGGGCCGGGACATCGTCCAGCGGTGGCGGGACCCGGAAGCGCTGCTCGCGGACGCGGGGCGCAGCGGCCGGCGGGCCGTCCCGGCGGCGATCCCGGTCGCCCTGGCGATCGTGGCCGGACTGTCGATCGGGCTGGCCCTGGCGGCGGGATCGGTCATCACCCTCTGGCACCACCTCGGCAGCGTCGCCGCGCCGACGCTCCTGTGGCCGGTGCTGCTGGCCCACACCCGCCGGCGGCTGGCGCCGCGGGCGGCCGTGGCGGCCATGCTGGCCGGCGGCGGCGTGGCCCTGCTGTGGCTGGTGCTGGGCGGCGGCGGGAGGTACCTGGGCTGGGAGCCGGTCTTCCCGGGGCTGGCCGCGGGTGGGGTCGTCGTCCTGGCGGACCTGGGGCGCCAGGCCACGGGATCGTGAAGACGGGGAACGGGTGAGGCCGCACGGGCCGCCCCACCCGTCACGGGACCGCCACGGCCCGGATCACGCCTCCGGCTTGTGGACCACCAGCTGCGGGAACGGGATCTCGATCCCCTCGCGGTCGAACGCATCCTTGACGTTGCGCAGGAAGTCGAGCTTGACGCCCCAGTAGTCCTCGGTCTTCGCCCAGGGACGGACCAGGATGTTGACGCTCGAGTCGGCCAGCTCGCCCACGGCGACCTGCGGGGCCGGGTCGTCCAGGACCCGCGGATCCTCGCGCAGCAGCCCGGTGATGATCTCCAGCGCCCGTTCGACGGGCGAGCCGTAGCCGATCCCGACGGTCATGTCGACGCGGCGGACCGGCTCGGCGGTGATGTTCCTGATGGTGTCGCCGAAGATCTTGCTGTTGGGCACGATCAGCCGGACGTTGTCCCCCGTCCGCAGGATCGTCGTGAACATCCGCATCTCGACGACCTTGCCCACGACGCCGGCCGCCTCGATGACGTCGCCGATGCGGAACGGACGGAAGACCAGCAGCATGACCCCCGAGGCGAAGTTCGACAGCGACCCCTGCAGGGCGAAACCGACCGCGAAGCCGGCGGCCCCGAGGACGGCCATGATCGAGGCGGTCTCGACGCCGAACTTCCTCAGCGCCGACATGACGGTGAAGATCAGCACCAGGTAGTAGGCCAGGCTGCCCACGAAGGTGACGATGGCCTTGTCGATCCTGGCCCGCTCCAGCCCCCTGCGCACGGCCCGCCGCGCCCAGCCGGCCACGATGCGACCGACGATCAGCGTGATGACGGCGCCGATGACCTTCAGGCCGTAGGTGGTGGCGAAGGCCACCAGCAGGTCCATCACTTCCTTGCCCCTTGCTGCTTCCATGTTTTCTCCCTCCGATTTTTGAACGGCCCGCGGCCGTCCCGTTCAGAACAGCTTGTAGGTGATCCCGAAACCGTACAGCTCCCGGTAGCGGCCCTTGCGGGAGATCTCCTTGTCGTAGAGCCACTCCACGAACAGGGAGGTCTGGACGACCTTGCTGACCTGGGCCGAGAGCGTCGTCTCCCAGGCCACGTCGACGGCCTTCCAGTCGTCCTGCTGGGCGGTGCCCGCCAGGTCCTTGTCGATGGAGCTGTCGAGCGCCTTGAACAGGCGGAGCTTGGTGACGAGCTGGATGTTCTCGCTCAGCTTGTGCCGCACGTCGGTGACCGATTCCAGGCCGCCGTCGGTGACGGTGGCGGAGCCGCGGGCGGTCCGCTGCCGGAACGCCACCCCGAGACGGGCGAAGAGCCGGGTCCGCTCGTCGTCCAGGAACTGGCGCCCCAGGCCGGCCGACTCCGTGATCAGCGCCGGCGAGAGGAACGTGCCCTGATCGTCCTGGAACTGGCTCTCCAGCGTGAGGGCCGCGTAGGGGTTGAGGAACTTCTTCTCCGAGAAGCGCAGCAGCGACTCGGCGTAGATCCGGTCGGTGGACTTCTCGGGGGCGGACCAGTGCTTGGTGCCGTCGTCGCCGCGCTTCTGCTGGTGGGTCTGTCCGTAGAGCAGCTTGACCGTGTTGCGCCAGACGGTCCCGGCACTGACGTTGCGCTCGAGCTGCAGGTTGGCCGTGGCGGTCCAGACGATCTGACCGAGCTCGTCGCCGGCCCAGGAATCGCTGTAGCCGCTCTGGTTGAAGAGCAGGCCTAGGTCGAGGGACTTGCGCCAGCCGCGACTGCTGTCCGGCGGCGCGTCGGCGGCCGGGGCGGCGGCGGCGATCAGGAGCGACAGGACGGCGACGCAGGCGACGATCCGCCCGCCGGATCGGAAGTGGCGTCTCGGCATCGGAACGTTCTCCCTCTCTGCGAGGTGGGGTGAAGAAGCAGGGTGCGACACGGGTCCCTCCGACGATCGCCACGGTAAGGACCCCCGACGACAGCGTCAAGGCGGTCCCGGGCCGGGCGCCGGCACCGAACGGACCCGCGCCCCTGGATCGGCGCTTCAGCGCGGACCACCCGTGCCGATGAACAGGGCATCATCGACAGCAGCGCCGCCGGCATCGTCCCGGCGGCCGGGACCGGCGCCCGGGGCGCCGCAGCCCACGCGACACGTCATGGAAACCAGCAGCATGCGACAGCGCGTCCTGATCCGGGCTCCCGCGGCGGAGGTCTACGCCCTGTTCCTGGACGGTGCCGCCTTCGGGGAGATCCTGGGCACCAGCGCCGCCATCGAGGCGCAGGAGGGCGGCGCCTTCACCCTGGGCGAGGGGGACGTGGAGGGCCGGATCGTCAAGCTCGAGCGGAACCAGCTGATCGTCCAGGCCTGGCGGCGCAGCGACTGGGCCGCGGACGAGTACTCCATCGCCTCGTTCCGCTTCCAGGACCTGAAGGACAGGACCCAGCTGATCTTCTCCCACAGCGGCGTGCCGGGTCACTGCGCCAAGGACATCCGCCAGATGTGGTACAACGCCTGGCAGGCGCTCAAGAGGCGGTTCCACGACGAGGAGAAGACGGGCGGGCGGGCGCCGCAGGCCGACGACGGCGCCGACGCCCCCGCGAGCGCCGGCAACCAGGCGGCGCCGGAGCCCGAACCCGAGCCGGTCACCAGCGACGCCTGAGGCGGGCGACGACCCCCTCAAGCTCCGTCAGCGGTCCCGGCGGCACCGACAACCTGCGCCACCACCGCAGTTCCTCCTCCAGGTGAGTCAGTGCCGCTGGGACGTGCCGGGCGAACTCCGCCTTCCCCTTCACGCGCGACAGGTAGCCGTAGGCCCCCAGGGCCTGGGCCAGCCGCTGGACGGCGGCGGCGCAGGCCAGCGCGCCCAGCGCGTCTGCCGCCAGGTCGGGTCCCCCCACGGCGGCCAGGGCGCGGCGGTAGCGCTCCAGCAGCCTGGCCCGCTGCGCCGCGTCGGGGGCGTGGTAGGGGTCCCGCAGCAGGGACATCAGGTCGTAGCCCAGCGGTCCCAGGCGCAGCCCCTGCACGTCCACCAGCCGGGGGGTGCCCTCGACGAGGTGGATGTTGCGCGACTGGAAGTCGCGGTGCATCAGCACCCGCGGCTGGGTTGCGACTCGCGCCGAGACGGCGGCCAGCTCCGCCGCCACACCTTCCAGGGTGGCGGGATCGAGCCCGGCCGTCTCCTTCAGGAAGCGGCTCAGGAAGTAGTCGCGTTCCCAGGCCAGGTCCGCCTCGGCGAAGACGCGCCCGGCCGCGGGCGGGCAGTCGGCCACCGCGTCGGTGCCGCGGGTCTGCAGCGCCACCAGCAGATCCAGCACCCGTCCGTACAGCTCCTCCGTCCGGTCCGGCTCGCTGCGGCAGGCACGCTCCAGGGTGACGTCGCCCAGGTCCTCCAGCAGGACCAGGCCGCGGTCGCGATCGACCGCCAGGACGGCCGGACCGCCCAGACCGTGGCGGTGCAGGAAGTCGGCGCAGGCCACCAGGTCCTTGAACTCGGGATCGTCGGGCGCGGCGGCGTGGAGGATGGCCGACCGCCCCGACGCCGTGACGCGCCAGAAGGAGCGGTCCGACCCCTGGGCAGGAACCGGTTCGCTGCGGCGGGGCGCAGGCAGGCCGGCCGCGTCCAGCAGCGGGTCCAGGCCGTCGGGCAGGGGCGTGGCGCTCCAGCCGCGGCCCACCACGCGGCGCCGCCACCGCACTCCCGCCGGGACGATCCCGCCGGGCCAGACGACCACGTCCGCCAGCTCGGCCCCCTCTCCCACCACGGCCCCCGGACCGATCCAGTGCCAGCCGCGGAAGGTGACGTCGGGGGCGATGCAGGCGTCCGGCGCCACGCGGCCGGGTGCCTCGCCGCCGACCAGCAGCCGCTCGTGCAGGTCCAGGTAGGCGGCCACGGTCCCCAGGTCGTTCCAGGCCATGCCCGCGGGCGCCCAGCCGGCCACCCCCAGGGCCGGGTCGGCCGCCGCCCGCTGCAGGGCCGGCACCAGCGACGACGGGCCATCAGGCAGCAGGTCGAGGAAGCGACGCTCCAGGACGGCCACCCCGGCGTAGGTCAACAGCCGGTCGCCGTCGCGTGGCGGGGCTTCGGGGCGTCCGGCCACGGCGCGGACGGTGCCGTCGCGGCCAAGCAGGACGCTGTCGGTGGCGGGGTTGGGCACCAGCAGGAGGGTGGCCGCGGCGCCCGCCTCGGCGTGGCGGCGCAACAGCCCGTCCAGGGGGGCGTCGGTCCAGATGTCGCCGTTGTGCAGCAGGATCCGCCCGGGTTCCCCGAACAACGGCCGTGCACGGGCGATGCCGCCGCCGGTGCCCAGGATCTGCGGCTCGACGCTGGTCTCCACCCGCTCGAATCCCTCCAGGGCACCGACCGCCGCGACGATCCGGTCGGCAAGGTGGTGGGCGTTGACCACCAGGCGGCGCACGCCGGCGTCGCGCAGCTTGTCGGCGACGATCTCCAGCAGGGGCCGACCCAGGATCGGCACCAGCGGCTTGGGCAGATGATCGGTCAAGGGGCGCAGGCGCCGCCCGTGGCCGGCGGCCAGGACCATGGCGACAGTCACGCGCGGCTCAGTCATAGAGGCGGTACTCCCGCGTCCGCTCCAGCCAGGCGGGCAGCGCCGCCTCCCACGCCGCGACGATCTCCCGCGGGTCGGCCCCGGCGTCCACCGCCTCGCGCAGGTCCGGGCCACCGGCCAGGATGTCGATGGGCAGCTTCTCGGTCTCGTACTCGTAGGGCGGCTGGCGCCAGGTCCAGGCACCCGGGAACAGGTCGCGCGCGGCGCACAGCAGGGCCACCGCCGCCGGGACGGCCCGGAAGGCGCACGGGTCGGTGACGTGGAGCTGGACTCCGCCACAGAGCGCGCCGGCGTGCTTCTGGAAGGTGGGCTGGAACCAGGCGGGCCGCCATGCCACGCCGGGCAGCTCCCATCCGGCCAGGCGGCGGGCCAACGCGTCGGGATCGATCCCCGGGGCGCCCAGCAGCTCGAACGGCCGGGTGGTGCCGCGCCCCTCGGACAGGGTGGTCCCCTCCAGCAGACACATCCCCGGGTAGACCAGGGCCGTCGTCGGGGTGGGCATGTTGGGCGAGGGCAGGACCCACGGCAGGCCGGTCGCCGCGAACAGGTCGCTGCGGCTCCAGCCGCGCAGCGGGACGACGGTCAGCTCCACGTCGATCCCCACTTGCGCCACCAGCAACCGCGCCAGCTCGCCCAGGGTCAGCCCGTGGCGCATGGGCAGGGGCCAAAGGCCCACGAAGGAGCGGTAGGCGGGGTCGGGGAGGTTGCCCTCGACGACCGAGCCACCGACGGGGTTGGGGCGGTCCAGCACGACCACGGCCACCCCGGCCCCGGCGCACGCCTCCAGGCAGAGCAGCAGCGTCCAGACGAAGGTGTAGTAGCGGGCGCCCACGTCCTGCAGGTCCACGACCAGGGTATCGATCCCCGCCAGCATCTCGGGTGTGGGCTTGCGGTGCTCGCCGTAGAGGGAGTGGACCGGCAGGCCGGTGGCGGGGTCGGTGAACCCCTCCCACTCCACCATGTTGTCCTGGGTCTCGCCGCGGATCCCGTGCTGGGGGCCGAACAGGGCGCGCAGGTCCACTTCTGGCATCCCGTGCAGCAGGCCGGCGGCGTGGGCCAGGTCTGCGGCCACCGAAGCGGGGTGGCAGAGCAGGCCGACGCGGCGGCCGCGTAGCAGGCGTCCGCTCTCGGCGCGCAGGATGTCCAGGCCGGTGGCGACAGGGGGCATGGTGGCTCCTTTCCCGGGTCCAGCCGAGGGGCCGATCCCGCCGGCAGTCTAGACAGGAAGCACCCTCTGGTCTACCGTATCCCTTCCGAACGACCTCCCGCAGCGACTCCCGCCCCGAGGTGAACGATGAGACGACTGGTGGTGATGCTGGCAATGACCGCACTGACGACGACCCTTGGCTGCGCCGGGCGCGCCCCCGAGCCGCCCCGCGCGGAGAAGCACGACCACGTCTTCGAGGAGTTCGGCCACCGCCGCGTGGACCCGTACTACTGGCTCCGCGAGCGCGACAATCCCGAGGTCATCGACTACCTGGAGCGGGAGAACGCCTACGCGGACGCCGTCACGGCACCGGTCGCATCGCTGCAGGAGAAGCTGTTCCAGGAGATCGTCGGCCGCATCAAGCAGGACGACGACTCGGTCCCCTACTTCCTGGACGGCTACTGGTACTACGTGCGCTACGAGCAGGGGAAGGACTACGCCCTCTACTGCCGCAAGCGCGGCTCGCTGGACGCCCCCGAGGAGGTCATGCTCGACGGCAACGCCATGGCCGAGGGCCACGACTTCTTCGCCGTGCGCGGCCTGCAGGTCAGCAGCGGGAACGACCTGCTCGCCTTCGCCACCGACACCGTGGGCCGCCGCCGCTACACGATCCGCGTCAAGGACCTGACCACCGGCGAGCTGCTGCCGGACCGGATCACCGACACCGCCGGCAACCTGGTCTGGGCCGCCGACAACAGGACGCTGTTCTACACGCGCAAGGACACCACGACCCTGCGCCCGTACCGTGTCTACCGGCACGTCGTGGGCACCGATCCCGCGCAGGACGAGCTGGTCTACCAGGAGGACGACGAGACCTTCGACGTCTACGTCTACCGCAGCAAGTCGCGCCGCTACCTGTTCATCGGCTGCGACCAGACCCTGACCACCGAGATCCGCTACCTGGACGCCGCCACACCCGGGGGCGAGTTCCGCGTCTTCGCCCCCCGCGAGCGAGGCCACGACTACACCGTGGACCACGTGGGCGACACGTTCTACATCCGCACCAACTGGAAGGCGCGGAACTTCCGCCTGATGGCCTGCCCCGAGGGCCGCACCGCCCGCGAGTCGTGGACCGAGGTGGTGCCCCACCGCGACGACGTGCTGCTGGAGGACTTCACCCTCTTCCGCGACTTCATCGCCCTGGAGGAGCGGTTCGACGGGCTGATGCGCCTGCGCGTGCTGCCGCGCGAGGGCGGCGAGCCCGGGGAGGTGGAGCCCTACACGCTGACCTTCGACGAGCCGACCTACCTGGTGGGCCTGGGCTACAACCCCGACCCGGACAGCGACACCCTGCGGTTCGTCTACACCTCGCTGACCACCCCGCGCACCGTCTACGACCAGGACATGCGGACCCGCGAGAGGATCCTGATGAAGCGGGACGAGGTGCTGGGCGACTTCGACCCCCACGACTACGTCTCCGAGCGCCTGTGGGCGACGGCCCGCGACGGCGTCAAGATCCCCATCTCCCTGGTCTACCGGAAGGACTTCCGCAGGGACGGCACCCGGCCGCTGCTGCTGTACGGCTACGGCTCCTACGGCTACAGCACCGAGCCCAGGTTCAGCTCGGCGCGCCTGAGCCTCCTGGACCGCGGCTTCTGCTATGCCATCGCCCACGTGCGCGGCGGCCAGGAGATGGGCCGCTGGTGGTACGAGGACGGCAAGCTGCTGAAGAAGAAGAACACCTTCACCGACTTCATCGACTGCGCGAGGTACCTGGTGGAGCAGCGCTACACCTCGCCGGAGCACCTCTACGCCCGCGGCGGCAGCGCCGGCGGCCTGTTGATGGGCGCGGTGGCCAACATGGCGCCCGAGCTGTTCCACGGCATCGTGGCCGACGTGCCGTTCGTGGACGTGGTCACCACCATGCTGGACCCGTCCATCCCCCTGACCACCGTCGAGTACGACGAGTGGGGCGACCCGCGCGTGAAGAAGTACTACGAGTACATCCTCTCCTACTCGCCCTACGACAACGTCACCGCCCAGGCCTACCCCCACCTGCTGGTCACCACCGGCCTGCACGACTCCCAGGTCCAGTACTGGGAGCCGGCCAAGTGGGTGGCCAAGTTGCGCGACCTGAAGACCGACGACCACCTGCTGCTGCTGAAGACGAACATGGCGGCGGGGCACGGGGGGATGTCGGGCCGGCTGCGGCGGCATCACGAGACGGCGTACCGGTATGCGTTCCTGCTGATGCTGGAGGGGATCGAGCGGTAGCAGGGGGGATCGTCGTGCACCAGCAGGGATCGTCGGACGTGGACGCCGTCCGCAGCGTGGTCCGGCGGATCAACGAGCTCTGGCTGGGCCGGCAGTACGACGCCATCGGCGAGCTGCTCGCGGAGCAGGTCGTGATCGCCCCGCCCGGGTCCGCGGAGCGGATCCGCGGCCGGGAGGCCTACGTCCGGTCCTACCGCGAGTACGACCAGGCGGCAACGACGCTCGAGTTCGTACCCGGCGATCCCCGGATCGACATCGTGGGGGACGTGGCCGTCGCGGTCTGTCCCTTCCGCATCGTGTACGAGATGAACGGGAAGACGTACCGGGAACGGGGACACGAGGTGCTGGTCCTGTCGCGATCCGGTGGCGGGTGGCGCATCGCCTGGCGGACGATGCAGGCGGAGCCGGACGATCACGATGATGGCTAGCGATGATCGTGCCCCACGAAGGCCGCCTGCGTCTACTCAGCGCAGTGAGATACTTTACTCGGTGCGTTGAGTCGATCTTTCACCCTCTCGCCTTCCGCCACTTACGTTCGTCACCCCACCGCTCATTCTTCCTTGTATCCGGTCCATGATCCTGTCTCGTCTATCGATACCGTGGTGATCAGATCAGCCAGGGTGATCAGCCCTTTCCCCCTGACATCAAGAGCTGCCCCTGAAAAACCCCCAGATCACCCCCGTCCCCTCCAGCGCATCCGACGCCGGCCCGCTGACCTCCTCCGGCAGCAGGTTCACCCCGCCGGGCCAGACGTGGCCCAGGTCCTCCACCACCAGCGCCTCGCAGCGGCGGCCGTCCGCGCATCCCGACCACCGCCGCCGTACCACCCGCGGCCACGGCCGCTCCACCACCGGCTCGGCGGCGCACCCCAGCGCCCTGGCCCACATCCGCCAGACGGTCGCCAGCGGCGGCTGCACCCCGAAGGTGAACTCCCCCAGCCGGATCTCCCCGCCCTCCAGCGGGTTCAGGGGATCCAGCGCGCCGGTGATGTACAGCACCGACGGCAGCGGCCCCGACGGCGGCTCCCGCTGCCAGTCGCACCCCGCCACCGGAGCGACGGCCGCCAGCCGGTCCCCCAGCTCGCGGGCCAGGTGGAAGACCAGCGACGCGCCGTTGGAGAAGCCGGTCGCATAGATGCGGCGCTCGTCGATCCGGTAGCGACGGGACAGCTCGTCCAGCAGCACGCGGACATAGCCCACGTCGTCGATCCCGGCACGGATGGCAAAGATGTTGCGGCGGCCCGAGCCGTCGTTCCAGGTCTGGGGGTTCTCGCGCAGCTTCGCCGGGCGGGCGGGGTCGGGGCGCATCCCCTCGGGGTAGGCCACCAGGAAACGTTCGCGGTCGGCCAGGTCGTTCCAGCCGGTGGCGGCCATGGCGTTGACGGCCCGGCCGCCCCCGCCGTGGAACATCAGCACCAGCGGCAGCGGGGCCCGGCCGCCCCAGCCGGACGGCCGGTGGACCAGGCACGTGCGTTCGCCGTCGGCGGTGGTCACCGTCACGCGGTCGATCCCGGGCGGGGTCCGGCGGGTGTTCACACCCCACCCCCGTCCACCGTCCGCCACAGGTACCACGCCGCCAGGCTGCGGTACGGCGCCCACCGCTCGCCGATCTCCGCCATCTCCCGCGGCCCCGGCACCTGCGGCAGGCGCAGATGCAGCTGGACCGCCTTCTGCAGCCCCAGGTCGGCCACCGGCCAGACGTCCAGGCGGAACAGGTGGAAGATCAGGAGCATCTGGACGGTCCAGACCCCGATCCCCTTGATCCGCGTCAACACCTCGACGACCTGCTCGTCCGGCAGGTGCCACAGGGCGCGCAGGTCCACCTCCCCGTCCAGGACGTGCCGGGCCAGGTCGCGCAGGTAGGCGATCTTCTGGCGCGACAGCCCGCAGGCGCGCAGCCGCTCGTCCGGCAGCGCGAGCATGGTCGCGGGGTCGGGGAAGTCCGGCCCGGGGGTCAGGGCACGGACGCGGCCGGCGATGGTGGTGGCGGCCTTCATGGAGAGCTGCTGGTGGATGATCGACAGGACCAGCAGCCCGTACGGATCCTCCCGCGGCCCGAAGGCCGGCAGGTACGGTCCCACCTGGTCGATGATCCGTCCCAGCCGCCGGTCGGCCCGGCGCAGGTGGTCGTACCCCTTGCTGAGCCGCGGGTCCAGGACCACCCCCTCGCGGAACAGCAGCCACGCCTTCTGGTCCGGTCCCCCGGGCGAGGAGAACGCCCCCAGCCCGCCGCCGGCCGGCAGCACGCGGTGGCACGGCACCAGCAGCGGCACCGGATTGGTGGCCATGGCGCGGCCCACGGCCCGGGCCGCGCCCGCACGTCCGGCACGACGGGCCAGCTCGCCGTAGGTGACCGTCCGGCCCGGCGGCACGCGCCGCAGGGCGCGGTACACCTTGCGGTGGAAGGGTGGACAGGCGGTCAGGTCCAGCGGGACGTCGGTCAGCGGGTCGGGCCGGCCGGACAGGTGACGCCGCAGGCGGGCCACGAGGTCGCGCACGGCGGGCGGCAGGCGGCGGGCGGAGACCTCCGGCCGGTCGACCGGGCCGGTGTCGGGCAGGACCGGCGCCACCTCGCCGGGCGCCGTCGGCAGCAGGACGCGGTCGATGCCGCGTCGCGTCCAGGCCAGGCCGCACGGTCCCAGCGGCGTGGCCACGACGCAGCGTCCGGGATCATCGGCAAAGCGGTTCACGGTGTCTCCTCCCGCTGGGATCCGGAATCGTCAAGCTGCCGCGGCCACAGCCGCCGCGCCAGCAGCACGGCTGCCAGCAGCACGCCCCCCACGGCCACCTGCCGCGGGTCCCCCTTCAGTCCCCCGCTGCCGAACGCCGCGAAGGCCACCGCCTGGGGCAGCAGGCCCAGCACCGACGCCGCCACGAAGGGCCGCCACGGCACGCCGCTGATCCCGCAGACGGCGCTGGTCAGCATGGCGTTGGAGACCGGGAACAGCCGCGCGTAGAGGACCCACCAGAAGGCGTCGCGGCGCAGCCGGTCGCGCCAGCGGGCCAGCCGGCCGCCCAGCCGCCGCTCCACGGTCCCGCGCAGCAGCCGACCGCCCAGCAGGTACGCCTGCAGCGATCCCCAAAGGGCCGCCCCCAGCGCCAGCGCCGCCCCCTGGACCGCCCCGTAGAGCGCGCCGGCCAGCAGGGCAATCCACAGCCGCGGCAGCCCGAACCCGATCAGCGCGCCGCCGCCCGCGACCAGCAGCAGTCGCGACCCGGCGGCCCGCAGCTGCGTGGTGTCGTCACGCAGCAGGTCGCGCAGCCGCTGCGGGTCCAGCAGCCGCTCGCGCACCGCGTCGCTGCGCAGGAGCAGCGCCACCGCAAGGAACAGCAGCACCACCGCAGCCACCCGCCACGGGTCGCCCCCGCCGCGGGATCGGCGACCGCCGCTCACGGTGCCCCGTCCTCCCGGACGCCGCCCTCGACCACCGTGTAGTGCACGGTCCTTCCGGTCAGCCAGCGCACCCCCCACAGGTCCACGATCCCGGCCCACAGCCGCTTGCTGATCCCGCGGCCGTACTTGCTGCGCCCGGCGACGCGGGGGCGGTGGTTGACCGGCCGCTCGGCCACCCGCCAGCCGGCGGCGATGGCCAGGGCCGGGAAGAAGCGGTGGGCGTGGCGGAACAGGCGCAGATCGGCCACCACCTCGCGGCGGAAGACCCGCAGGCTGCACCCCACGTCGGTGATCCCGTCGTGGAGCAGGGCGTCGCGGACGCGGTTGGCGATGCGGCTGGAGACGCGGCGCAGCCAGTCGTCGGCCCGCCGCCGGCGCACCCCGCACATCATGTCCACGCCGCTGTCGGCCATGGCCGCCAGCAGGACCGGGATGTCGCGCGGGTCGTTCTGGCCGTCGCCGTCCAGGGTGGCGATCACCTCGCCGCGGGCTGCGCGGAAGCCGGCGTCCAGGGCGGCCGACTGGCCCGAGTTGGGCCGCAGGTGCAGGGCGCGAAAAAGGCCCGGGCGGCGGGCGGCGAAGGCATCGGCCAGCTCGCCGGTCCGGTCACGGGAGCCGTCGTCGACCATGATCAGCTCCCACGGCCGGTCCAGCGCCGCGTCCAGGACCGAGACGACCTCCTCGCAGACCTCCGTGATGGTCTGCTCCTCGTCGAAGAAGGGGATGACGACGCTCAGCCACGGCGTCGCCGGACGGTCAGTCTCCATCGTCGCTCTCCCGCGTCGCGAGGCGCACCAGCCGCTTGTCCCGCACCCGGCCCAGGACCCGCTGCTCCCGCTTCATCCTCTCCATCAGCCCGGTCCACCGCTCCCAGTAGCGTTCCGGCACCACGTAGAGCCAGTGTCCGTCGTCCTGCGGGACGACCTCCCGGACCGTCCGGTACGACTCACCCCAGCGGTCCCACGGGCCGCGGCGCGACGTGTGCACCGGCTCCACCTGGGCACCCAGGTAGAAGTGCAGTCCATAGTAGGGGTTCGCGTTGACGAAGACGACCCTGGAGACCGGACCGTCCAGCAGCGGACGGATCTCCCCGGCCAGCCGCCGGGCGTCCTGGGGCATCTCCAGGCCCGCCATCAGGAAGCGGACGGCCAGCAGCACCACGACCCAGCCCGCCGTCATCGCGCCGAGGACGCGCCGGTCCGGCAGCCGCCGCGCCAGCGCCCGTCCCAGCAGCAGCGACAGCGGCGCCGCCAGCGGCAGCACGTACAGCGGCAACCGCGAGCGGGCCACCATGAACACCGCCAGCGGCACAACGAACCAGAGCAGCGGCAGGGCGAGCTGCGGCCTGCCGCGCCAGTGGGCCGGCGCCAGGGTACACCACCACCGGCGCCCCGCGCCGCGGCGGGCGTACGGCAGTAGCAACACCCACGGCAGGATCGCCACCAGGAGCGTCGGTCCGTAGACCAGCGGGCCGGCATACCACTGGGGATTACGGTGGTGAGCGGCCGAGGCGACCCGGGCCACCACCTCCTGCCCCAGGAAAAAACGCCACAGCTCGGGGTGGCGGTGCAGGACGACGGCGAACCAGCCGCCGCCCAGCAGCAGGAAGAGCGCCGCCCCCGGCCACGTCCCCACCCGGACCGGCCGGCCGCGCCGCCTCTCCAGCGTCGCGAACAGCAGCAGCCCGGCCAGAGGCAGCAGGCCCGGCGGTCCCTTGGTCAGGAACGCCAGGCCGAAGCCCGCCCACATCTGCAGCAGCCCGGACCGGTCGTCGCCGCCGCGCCGCCGCACCTCCCACGCCCGCACGAACCCCGCCACGGCCATGATCTCCCACAGCGCCAGCAGCGTGTCCGTGGTGACGAACAGCAGCCCGGCATGGACCAGCGGCGATGTGGCGTAGATCAGCGGCGGCAGCCACCCGTGGCGCGGCAGCAGGCGCCGGGCGATCCCCCACAGCAGCAGGACCGAGGCGACGAAGGCGACGGCGTTGGGCAACCGGGCGGCCCACTCGCGGCGGCCGCCCAGCCGCAGGCTCGCCGCCAGGGCCCAGTAGGTCAGCGGCGGCTTGGTCACATGGGGCTTGGGATCGAAGAGGTGCGGCAGGACGTAGTCGCCGTCCTCCAGCATCCGCAGGGCGACGTTCGTGTACCGCCCCTCGTCCGTCTCCCACAGGCCGCGTGCCCCCAGGCCGAGCAGCGCCAGCAGGATCAGTCCCGCCACCGCCACCGCCCGGGCCCGGACATCCGTCACTGCTGTCATCGACACCTCGCTTCCCGACCCCTCCGGCCCCCCGGGACAGGCAACCATAGACCGACCGGCCGCGAGCGCCAAGACGAAGGCGGGCCCCGCGGGGCCCGCCCTCCACCGTCCTCGCCGGACGTCCAGTCGGGGCCGGGACTACTTCTTCGTCCAGAGCCGCTTCTCCCCGTAGGAGTTGGAGAAGTCGGGCTGGGCGAAGCGCATCACCGGGGTGATGGTGAGGTTCCCGCCGGCGTCGACGGTCATGTCGAAGACGTGCCACCAGCCGCTGGTGTCCGCACCCTCCAGCGGGACGTCCTCCGCCGCGAAGAGGCGGTTCTGGTCACCCGCCTCGACACGAACCGTGGCCTGCGAGGTGTCGTGCAGCTCGGCCGAGTTGTCGTTGCTGTAGTTGTGGACCCAGTACTGGTAGGTCCCCTGGTACAGCCGGGCGCCGGTGATGATCTCCGGCCCGTAGGAGCTGGTGTCGTCGGTGTCGAGCTGGGTGTACGGGTCCGTCGACATCGTCCCCATGTTGTAGTAGGCGATGTGGTAGTAGCCGTAGTTGTCGTCCCACGTCATGGGGATCAGCAGGTGCGAGTCCAGGTCCGACGGGGTCTGGCCCCACTGCAGGGTGATGCTGAACGCCGGGCGGGTGACGACCAGGGTGTCCGGCATGACGACGGGGCAGACGTCCTGGACGTCGACCACGTAGGGACCGTACATGGACGTCCCGCTCACGGCCCAGATCGTCGTGCGGCTGAACTTCAGGGCCCGGACGTTGAAGTTGCCCTGGCTGTCGGTCACGTCCTCGTCCAGCAGACCGACCGGCAGGGACTCGCTACGGACGTGGACGCCGCTCAGGGGCTGACCCTCGACGTCGTGGACGACACCGATGATCGAGCAGATGTCGTCCACGGGCACGTCCCAGTTCCAGGTGCTGAAGTGGGAGACCTCGCTGACGTAGGTCGATCCCTGCTTGACGGCACGTCCCTCCTCGTGCCACAGGCCGTCGTCCGGATCGAAGTACCACATGGGAATGGTGTCCGGCGCCGCGGCGGCCTTCTCGGGCGGAAGCTGCAGGGTCAGGGTGGCCGTCTGGCCGGGCGCCAGCTGCACGCTACCCGACTTGTCCGCACCGGACAGCGTCACGTCCATGTAGCCGTAGGAGGCGATCGTCACCATGCTGCCGTCGCTGCGGACACCGGTGAACGATCCGGGGAAGGAACCGAAGAAGCCGTCCTGGTCGGGGGTCATGCCGGTGGCCTGGACGGCGACGTCGCCGCTGTAGGCGGTACCCTGGTCGTCGACGAAGCCCCCGGCCGGCAGCTGGACGCTGGTCGGGCCGGCGGTGACGGTTCCGCCCGTCCCGGCGGGCACGGTCTGTGAGACCGCGGCCGGCAGGACGACGCCGGTCAGGTAGCTGGTCCGTCCCTCCTCGACCGTCACGTTGCGATGGACGGTCATGCGGCCGGAGAGGGCCAGGGTGGCGACGTAGTCGCCGGGAGCCACCTCGTCGATGGAGAAGAATCCCTGCTCGTTGCTCGTGCCGGACCGGTCACCGACGGTGACCTGGACTCCGAACAGGGGACCGCCGGCGGCATCCTGGACCGTCCCGGTGACGACGCCGTTCTGCTGCTGGGGCGGGGTGTTGGGATTGTCGTCGTCGTCGCTGCAGCCCCAGACGGCAACCAGCGCGATCATGAGCGCTAAGACCCAAATAGTCTTTTTTTCTCGCATGTTTCTTCCTCCTTTGAGGATGTCCTCGGGATTGACAACGGTGGGAGAAGATGGTGTCCCCTCTGTGACTCGTCGTTATACTAGTTCAGGGATCGTGTCAACAAAGAAACAGCCCGGAGCCGGAGAAACGGCGGCCATCGACGCCCCTCATTTCCTTCGCGCTATAAAGCACTGGCTGTAATTTACTTGTTGACACGAAGGTCGTGGTGACCGATATATCGACTGGTCGAAGCCGCCCGCCGGTCGAGCATCCGACAGGGAGGAGCGTCACGATGGAGTGTTCCTTCGATCCTGTCCTCGTCTTCTCGTCCCGGCTGGGCATCGTCGCCTGCTTGGCCCACGGCGAACCGATGAGCTTCACGGAATTGAGAAAGAAGACGGGTCTGGCGGACGGCAACCTCCACGTCCAGACCCGGCGCCTGGAGGAGGCCGGTTACATCGTCTCCCGGCGGGAGACGGACCGTGGGCGGCCGCGAACCTTCTACCGGATCACCGACGAGGGGCGCCGGCGGCTCCGGGCCCTCGTCAACCGGCTGGAACTGAGCCTGGAACGACCGCCGGAGTCGTCCCTCCCGGCGCCGGTCAAGCGGCGCGACGACGACTCCCGCGTCTGGTGAGCCAGCAGGAAGGACGGACATGATCATCGCCATCGGCGCCGATCACGGCGGTTACGACCTGAAGGAGCGCCTCGCCGATCACCTGCGGCAACAGGGGCACCAGGTTGTCGATGTCGGCACTTCATCCCGTGAAGCCGTCGATTATCCCATCTACGCGCGGGCCGTCGCCGAGACCGTCGCCGCCGGCAAGGCCGACCGCGGAATCATGATCGACGGGGCGGGGATCGGCTCGGCCATGGTGGCCAACAAGATCCCCGGGGTGCGGGCCGCCCTGGCCTACGACGTCTCCAGCGCCCGCAACGGCCGCGAGCACAACGACGCCAACGTCCTGACCCTCGGTGCCGGGCTGATCGGCCCCTCCCTGGCCACCCAGATCGTCGACGTCTTTCTGTCTACCGACTGCGTCGAGCCGCGCCACCGGCGCCGCGTCTCCCTCATCGAGGAGCTGGACCGCGAGCGGCCCGCCGCCGCCCCGGTTCCGGCGGCCCCCGCGCCGGCGGCGACCGCCCCGGCAACCCCGGCAGCAGAGCTGGACGAGCAGGACATCGAGCGGGTCCTGGCGCGGTTGACGTCCCTGCTGGGCGACCGGGCCATCGTCTGCGCCGGCGGCAGCTGCGTCGCCACCGACCCCGCCGCCGCCCGCCGCCTGCTGGACCTGGGTGCCGGCAGCCTGAGCCACGGTCCCGACCTGCCGTCGGTGCCCGCGGAGCTGGCCCGCTACATCGACCACACCCTGCTCAAGCCCGACGCCACCCGGGAACAGATCCTGCGGGTCTGCGCCGAGGCACGGGAGTTCGGTTTCCGCTCGGTCTGCGTCAACCCGTTCTGGGCCCGCACCGTCACCGACGCCCTGCGCGGCAGCGGCGTGCTGACCTGCTGCGTCGTGGGCTTCCCCCTGGGGGCCAACGTGCCCGAGATCAAGGCGATGGAGGCCCGCCGGGCCATCCGCGACGGGGCCCGGGAGATCGACATGGTCATCAACGTCGGGGCCCTGAAGGGGGGCGAGGACGAGGTCGTCCTCCACGACATCCGCGCCGTCGTCGAGGCGTGCCGCGACGGCGGGGCGGTCTGCAAGGTGATCATCGAGACGGTCCTGCTGACCGACGAGGAGAAGATCCGGGCCTGCGAGCTGGCCAAGCGGGCGCGTGCCCACTTCGTCAAGACGTCGACCGGCTTCGCCGGCGGCGGCGCGACCGCCGAGGACGTGGCGCTGATGGCCTCGGTCGTGCGCGGCGCGGGCATGGAGGTCAAGGCGTCCGGAGGGATCCGCAGCTACCAGGACGCCAGGCGCATGATCGAGGCCGGCGCCACCCGCATCGGTGCCAGCGCCAGCGTGGCCATCGTCCAGGACGTCAAGGTGGCGTCCGGCGGTTACTAGCAGCCCTGCGGACCACCGCGGGCCGAGGAGAGAACCATGGTCGACCTGAGAGCCTTCACCGTCATCGACAGCCTGCAGCCCCAGTTCGCCTCGTTCCTGGCGACGGTCGCCCAGGGGTTCCTGCCCCGGGTGGGGCAGGCCAGCCTCTTCGTGGAGATCGCGCCGGGGATCGAGATCAACCGGGTGACCGACATCGCGCTCAAGTCGACGCGCGTCACCCCGGGGATGCAGATCGTCGAGCGTCACTTCGGCATGCTGGAGGTCCACTCCGACAGCCAGGCCGACGTGCGCCAGGCCGGACGCGCCATCCTCGAGGCCCTGGAGCTGACCGAGGAGCAGCGCATGAAGCCGCGGCTGGTGACCAACCAGGTCATCCGGCACCTGGACGACCACCAGACGATGCTGATCAACCGCATGCGGCACGGCAACATGATCCTGGCGGGCCAGACCCTGCTGGTGCTGGAGTGCGAGCCCGCCGCCTACGCCGCCCTGGCCGCCAACGAGGCCGAGAAGGCCGCCGAGATCAACATCCTGGAGGTGCGAACCTTCGGCAGCTTCGGCCGGGTCTACATCGGCGGCGAGGACAAGGACATCGAGGTGGCCCGCCCCGCCGCCGTCCAGGCCCTGGAGGCCATCGGCGGCCGGGAGGTCGGCAAGAAGTAGAGCGATGACGCCCCGGTCGCGGGGCGAACCACGGTCCCGCTCCGGCGGGGCGCACCCGGAGGAAGGAGCACGACAATGGCAGATGCCCTGGGCATGATCGAGACCCGCAGCTTCGCTGCGATGGTCGAGGCGGCCGACGCGATGGTCAAGGCCGCGCGCGTCGAGCTGGTCAGCTACGAGAAGACCGGCGGCGGCTACACCACCGCCGTCATCCGAGGCGACGTGGCCGCCGTCAAGGCCGCCTGCGACGCCGGCCAGACGGCCGCGGCGCGGGTCGGCGAGGTCGTCGCCGTCCACGTCATCGCTCGGCCCCACGCCAACGTGGACGCGGTGATCCCGCTGGGTCGCCAGGCCGAGCCCGCCGGCAAGTAGCCGACAGGAGCGACGATGAACCTCGCACGAGTGCTGGGCACGGTGGTGGCGTCCCGCAAGGACGAGAAGCTCACCGGCCTGAAGCTGCTGCTGCTCGGCCAGGTCGGCCCCGACGGGGAACCGACCGGCACGAC
Organism: uncultured Fibrobacteraceae bacterium; assembly: GCA_964436825.1. Lineage (GTDB taxonomy): Bacteria > Krumholzibacteriota > Krumholzibacteriia > LZORAL124-64-63 > LZORAL124-64-63 > CAYTEO01. Next base: position 40,378 of record CAYTEO010000022.1, read on the forward strand.
CGTCGTGGCGGCCGACGCCGTCGGGGCCGGCGTGGGGGAGATGGTCCTCTACGCCTCCGGCTCGTCGGCCCGCCAGACCGTCCAGACCGATCGCAAGCCGGTCGACGCGGTGGTCATGGCCATCGTCGACAGCTGGGAGATCGGCGGCGAGCAGCGCTATCGCAAGGGCGACGGGGACTGACGCCGGCGGCCCTTCGCTGCCGGCAGCCCCGTCCGCCCGGATGGAGTGAACGATGAGCCTGACCGATCAGCAGGTCGACCTGATCGCGCGGCGCCTGGCCGCGCGGCTGCAGGGCGGCGCGTCCGCCCCCGCGCCCGCGACCGGCGGTGCGGCGCTGCCCCGGTCCGCCACCCGGGCCG